>JAWODN010000045.1:0-15632 GCA_046483285.1 Candidatus Aminicenantota bacterium
TCGGACGACGGATGTGACGGGGACGGTGAAGCTGCCTTCGAATGTGGAGATGGTTATGCCCGGGGATAATGTGAACCTGGAGATTGACCTTATCACCAATGTGGCTATGGAGAAAGGCCTTCGTTTCGCTATCCGTGAAGGCAGCCGGACGGTCGGCGCCGGAACGGTTACCGAAGTCACCGATTAATTCCAAATGAGAGGATGGAACAGGTCATGAGAGACATCGTCACACTTCAATGCACTGAATGCAAACGGAGGAATTACACCACCACACGCAATAAAAAGGTAACCCGGGAAAAGCTGGAGTTGAAAAAATACTGTAAATTTGATAAAAAGCATACACTGCACAAGGAAATCAAATAAATCACGGCCTGCACGAATTTTTTCCCAAAGGAGAATTTACCGACAGGTGAGTAGCTCAACTGGCTAGAGCATCGGTCTCCAAAACCGAAGGTTGCGGGTTCGAGTCCTGCCTCACCTGCCATTTTTTACCGGCAAGACCACCAGGAACGCAACGGGGAGGCTGCAATAGACCCGGACATTGGTTTTTCATATTTTATTTTCATATGACAGGAAAAAGAATGAGCCAGAAAAAAAAAAGATGGTATAATCGAATTATTCCTTTTCTCAGGGAAGTCAGGGCGGAGATCAAAAAAGTCACCTGGCCTTCGAGAAACGAAATTTACAACACCACCCTCGTGGTCATTATTGCGACTATTTTTTTTGGATTTTACCTTTATTTTATGGATTTGATTTTTTCTTATGTTGTCAAACAAATCCAAATATTCTTTTCATGAGTTAAATCAAATGGAAAAAAACTGGTACGTGGTTCATACTTATTCCGGATTTGAGAAGCTTGTCGCCGAATCCATCCGTCAGCGGGCAGAAGAGCTTCACATCCAAGATAAAATCGGGAAAATTATTATTCCTACAGAAGGAGTGGTGGAAATCAAAGACGGCAGAAAAGTGGTTTCAACCAAGCGGTCTTACCCCGGATACATCCTGATTGAAATGGAAATGAGCGATGAAAATTGGCTGATGGTCAGAAACACACCTAAAGTGACGGGATTCGTGGGATCCGGTCAGAAGCCGACCCCTTTAAATGAGGATGAAGTCAAGCAAATTGTCGAGCATATGCAAACCACCTCTGAAAAACCTAAGCCGAAGCACACATTTGAGAAAGGGGAAGCCGTCCGTATTATTGACGGCCCCTTTTATAATTTCAACGGAATCGTTGAGGAAGTTAATCACGAGCGGAGTACTTTGAAAGTTATGGTGACTATCTTCGGGCGTTCAACCCCGGTTGAATTGGAGTTCTTGCAGGTGGAGAAAATATAATATAGGAGGAAAAATGGCCAAAAAAGAAGTGGTTTCTTTTATAAAACTTCAGATTGCCGCCGGCCAGGCCAGCCCCGCCCCTCCGGTGGGACCGGCTTTAGGCCAGCACAATGTCCCCATAATGGATTTTGTCCGCCAGTTTAATGATAGAACTAAAAAGATGGAAGCCGGAATGGTGGTTCCTGTTGTGATTTCTGTTTACAAAGACCGGAGTTTCAGCTTCGAAATCAAATCGTCTCCAGCGGCTTACCTGCTGAAGAAAGCCGCCGGCATCGCTAAAGGATCCGGAGAACCCAACCGGGAGAAAGTGGGAAAGGTCAGCAGAAAACAGCTCGAGGAAATCGCAAAAATGAAACTCAAGGATTTGAATGCTTATGACGTGGATGCTGCGGTCAAAATTATTGAAGGTACGGCAAAAAATATGGGATTGGAGATCGTAAGTGGCTGAAAGAGGAAAGAAATACAGACAGGCCAGGGAAAAAATCACTCAGGATAAGTATTCTCTGGAAGATGCGGTCCGCCTGGTTAAAGAAGTCAGCTATACCAATTTTGACGAGTCGGTTGAAATCGCCGTGAACCTGGGGGTGGACCCCAAACATTCTGATCAAATGGTTCGTGGAACCCTGGTCCTTCCTCATGGAACGGGGAAAAGCCAGACGGTCTGTGTTATTGCAAGTGGTGAAAAAGTGAAGGAAGCCGAAGCTGCGGGAGCGGACCATATCGGCGGAGAAGATATTATTGAAAAAATATCGCAAGGCTGGACGGAATTCGATGCGGTTATCGCCACTCCTGATATGATGAGAAATCTGGGGAAACTGGGACGGATTTTGGGGCCCAAGGGGCTTATGCCCAATCCAAAATCCGGAACCGTCACCTTTGAAGTGGAAAAGGCCGTTAAAGAAATCAAGGCCGGCCGGGTTGAATACCGGGTCGACAAAAACGCTGTCGTTCATTCCGCTTTCGGAAAAATTTCTTTTTCCGAGGGCCAGTTAAAAGACAATATCAAAGCTTTTATCCAGGCCATTCTGCAAGCCAGACCACCCGCTGCAAAAGGAAAGTACATTCAGTCCATCAGCATCTCTCCTTCCCAAGGACCGCCCATACGGATTGCGGAAGGAACTTTCACCACATAGGAGAAGAACAGTGAGCATCAACTTAGAAAAGAAAAAAGAGATGGTCAAGGAGCTCCAGGAGACTTTTGAAGGCACGGAAGCTTTCTTTTTGCTGGATTATGTGAATATTTCTGTGGGTAAAGCGATGGAGCTGAGATCTAAATTAAGACAAAAGGACTGCTCATTAAAAGTGATAAAAAACAGGCTGGCTGTCCGCGCCTTAAGTAACAAGCACCCGGAAGAGTTGAAAAATGATCTGAAAGGACCGACCGCCATCGCCTACACCCGGGATGATCCCGTCACGCTTGCCCAGGTTTTGGATAAATTTTTTACGGACTATAAGGTGCTTAATGTGAAAAGTGGTTTGGTTGAAGGACGTTATATTGAGGAAAATAAATTTAAACGCATAGCCAAACTGGAACCGCGGGAAGAATTGCTGGCCAAACTGGGTTATCTTATGGCTTCTCCACTGACGCGTTTTCTGCGGGCCTGGAGGGCTCCCATGCAAAGTTTTGGCGGCATGTTGAGTCAATTAAAATCTAAAAAATAGAGTTGGAGGAAAAAATGCCGAAAGCACAAACTAAAAAGGCTGATGACACTAAAAAAACAAAGGATACGGCTTCTGACAAAACCAAAGAAACTAAACAAACCAAAGAGACCAAAGGAACCAAACAGACCAAGGGAGCCAAAGAAGGGACTAAATTGACTAAAGAACAGTTTTTTGAACATTTAGACAATCTAACCGTTCTTGAACTTGCGGATTACATTGAGGAATTCGAAGAGAGATATGGAGTGAGTGCCGCCGCTGCGGCTATGCCTGCTGCCGCGGCAGCGCCTGCCGGAGGAGAAGCCGCCGAGGAAGAAGAAAAGGACGAATTTGATGTTATTCTCAAAGAAATCGGGGACAAAAAGATCAATGTTATTAAAACTGTAAGAGAAGTGACCAGTCTCGGCCTTAAGGAAGCTAAAGATGTGGTGGATAACGCTCCTAAGCCAATTAAAGAAGGCGCTTCAAAAGAAGAGGCTGAGGAAATCAAGAAAAAATTCGAAGAGGTCGGGGCTGTTATTGAAATCAAATAACCTGACTAATTCATAAAAATGACGAAGATCTTTTTTTCATCTTTCTTTTCAGGTCAACACCTGAGTTTGACAGTGATGGGAGCTGAAACGTTTTAAGAGGGCAAATATGCTTGATGAATTAAAAAATGTTTATCGAAAAAGGACCGATTTTTCTAAAATCTTCCGGCCTTTTTCCATGCCGGATATGCTGGACATCCAGAAGAAGTCGTATGCGCAGTTTCTCCAAATGGATTCTCTTCCGGAGGAAAGGGAGGATTTCGGTCTTCAGGTGGCCTTTAAAGATATTTTCCCGATTTCGGACTTTAAAGAGACCACGCAGCTTGATTTTATCAGCTATTCCATTGGGGACTGGGAATGTAAGTGCGGACGTTTGAAGGGCGTGGAGAATGCCCGCCGGAAATGTCAAAGCTGCGGCACTTTACTCTCCAATGAAATCGAGCTGACAGAAAACGAAATTTGCCCCTATTGCCATGCGGCCCGGAACATCGAACTTCCGCTTTGTGAACACTGCGGAGATAAAGTTCGTCTTAAAATGAAATACAGCCCCATGGAATGCATTCAGAAAGGTTATACCTATTCCATACCTCTGAGAATCAAAGTCCGTCTGATCTCATGGGAACGGGATCAGGAAACCAAGTCAAAAAGGCTGAAGCACATCAAGGAGCAGGAAGTCTATTTCGGGGACATCCCCTTGATGACAGATAAAGGCACCTTTATTTTCAATGGAATCGAGCGAATTATTGTCAGCCAATTGCAGAGGTCTCCCGGAGTCTTCTTCAGACCTGGAGACGGAAAAGATTTATTCATCGGGAAAATCATCCCTTACCGGGGTGCCTGGGTTGAATTTGAATACGATTCCAAAAACATTTTATTTGTCCGCCTCGACAGAAAGAAAAAATTCCAGGCCACTGTTTTTCTTCGTGCCTTGGGATTTGGTTCTGATGAAGAAATCTTGCGGCTTTTTTATAAAACATACCGGGTTGCCCCCAAAGAAGGAAAGATTTATTGGGATCTGCAGGAGAACTTACTGGGGAAAAAAATCTCAGCGGACATTTCTGATCCCAAGTCACCTGAAAAAATTCTGGTGCCTGAAAAAAAGAAATTAACCAAAGAGATTTATAAAAAGCTGGAAGATGCCGGCGTCACTCAAATTCCTTTTGCCAGAAAAGAGTTGAAAAATGCTTTTGCCGTCAGCGCCGTGACGGATATTGTCGAGTCCAATGAAGAAATCGGAGAAGGAAAGCTTGAGAAATTACTTGATGCCGGCCGGCCTTTTGAGGTGTTTTTCCCGAATGAGGATTTGGGGGGAGAGATCATCTCCAAAACTTTGAAAAAAGATGCCACCAAAGATACCAATCAGGCGTTGGGGGAAATCTATAAAAAACTTCGTCCGGGTGAGCCTCATACCATGGAGAGCGCTCAAAACCTATTCCACAATTTATTTTTCAATCTGCAGAAGTATAATTTTTCCAGAATCGGCCGGTTGAAAATGAATATAAAATTAGGTATGGACCGCTCTTTGGATGAAAAGACTTTGACCTCGCTGGATTTTGTCGAAGTTATCAAGTACCTCTTGCGGCTGAAGAGCGGCGGAGGATCGGTGGATGATATTGATCATCTGGGCAACAGGCGGGTCCGTTCGGTCGGAGAATTGGTTGAGAATGCTTTTCGTATCGGGGTAACCCGGATGGAAAGAACGATCAAAGAGAAGATGACGGTGGCCACGGACTTGGCTTCGGCCATGCCTCAGGATCTTATCAATTCCAAACCCGTGATTGCGGCCTTGAAAGAATTTTTCGGAAGCTCGCAGCTCTCTCAGTTTATGGACCAGATAAACAGTCTGGCCGAAGTCACCCATAAGCGGCGCTTGAGCGCGCTTGGTCCCGGCGGATTGAGCCGGGAACGGGCTGGTTTTGAAGTGCGGGATATCCAGTCCTCCCATTACGGACGCATTTGTCCCATTGAAACGCCGGAAGGCCCTAATATTGGATTGATTTCTTCTTTAAGCTGTTACGCGCGGGTTAATGAATTTGGATTTATCGAAACCCCTTACCGCAAAGTTAAAGACGGCCGGGTTTTGGATTATTTCGTGATTTCTCATCCCGGGGATTCAGATTTTTCAATCGGAGATATCATTGAAAAGAGCGAACTTGAAAAAAGACTTGAAAAATTAAAGCAAAAAAAGAGCCGTCAGCTGCCGGTAGTGGAGCCTTATTGTTTTTACCTGACTGCCTGGGAAGAAGAAAAGTATAACATCGCCCAAGCGAATGCTGCGATTGATGATATCGGGAATTTCACGGCGGACTTAATCAGCGCAAGGAAACGGGGGGATTTCAAGTTGGTCCCGAAGGACCAAATTGATTATATCGATGTGTCCCCGAAACAATTGGTTTCTTTGTCCACGGCCCTTATTCCCTTCCTTGAGCATGACGATGCCAACCGCGCCCTGATGGGGTCAAATATGCAAAGGCAGGCGGTCCCCCTTCTGCGTCCTGAGGCGCCTCTGGTGGGTACGGGAATGGAGCATCTGGTCGCCAAGGGCTCCGGAGATGTGATGATTTGCAGGCGTTCCGGCATGGTGGAATTTGTCGATGCGGAGCGGATATTGGTGCGGGTGGATAAAGAAGACGGAGATAAAGGTTATGAAGTCGGAACCGATCTTTATGTTCTGACAAAATTTCTGCGCAGCAATCAGAACACAGCCATAAATCACCGTCCCATTGTTCATAAGGGAGACCGTGTGGTGAAGGGCCAAATTCTCGCAGACAGCTCATGTACGGATAAAGGAGAGCTGTCACTGGGAAGAAACACCCTGGTCGCGTTTATTCCCTGGCGGGGATACAATTTCGAAGACGCGATCATTATGAGCGAAAAACTGATCAAGGATGACATATTCACATCACTCCATGTGGTTGAAGAGACCATCGAGGCCCGCGATACCAAGCTGGGCCCGGAAGAAATCACGCAGGATATTCCCAATGTCCCGGAAAATGTTCTGCGGAATCTTGATGAAAACGGAATTGTCCGTATTGGGGCCAAAGTTAAACCCGGAGATATTCTGGTGGGGAAAGTGGCGCCTAAAGGAGAGACACAACTGTCTCCGGAAGAGAAACTGCTGAAAGCTATTTTCGGTGAAAAAGCTTTGGATGTGAAGGATGCTTCCTTGTACTGCTCTCCCGGTGTGGAGGGGACGGTCATAGATGTGAGAATTTTTTCAAGAAGGGGCTCGGAAAAAAATTCCCGGGCGCTGGCCATTGAAAAAGATGAAATAAAAAAGATGAAGCGGAACCTCGAAGATGAGATTCTTATCCTGGAAAATGAGAAATGGGCCCAAGTTCAAAATGTCATTAAAAATAAAACCGTAAACGGCGATGTGAAAATCCGGGATGTCAAATTGAAGAAGGGCCAAAAATTGACCCAGACGGTGCTGGATAAGTTAATGGTCAAAGACATCTCCAAAATCAAGCTGAGCGAAGAGGTGCTTAAGCCGGTAAAGAATATCGAAAAGAAAGTCAAGCGGCAGGTTGAGGCATTGAAAGCCGTGCACAAAGAAAAAGAAGAGGCCTTGAAAAAGGGAGATGAGCTTTCTCCCGGCGTCATTCAGAGCATTAAGGTGTATATTGCCATGAAGCGGAAATTGTCGGTTGGCGATAAGATCTCCGGCCGTCATGGCAACAAAGGTATTGTCGCCAGGATTGTTCCTGAGGAGGATATGCCCCGGCTGCCTGACGGACGCGCTGTTGAAGTGGTGTTGAATCCTCTAGGTGTTCCTTCCCGGATGAATGTCGGCCAAATATTAGAGACCCATCTGGGCTGGGCCGCCAAGGCTTTGAATTTATGGATTTCCACTCCGGTTTTCGAAGGAATTTCCGAAAAAGAAATCAAAGGGCTTCTTAAAGAAGCCGGCCTGCCGGAGTCAGGAAAAGTTCCTCTTTATGACGGCATAACCGGAGAATTGCTGGATAATGAAGTCGCAGTCGGATATATGTATATCATGAAACTTTACCATTTGGTTGAAGACAAGATTCACGCCCGGTCAACCGGTCCCTATTCTCTCATAACCCAGCAGCCGCTGGGCGGGAAAGCCCAATTCGGAGGGCAGCGGTTCGGAGAAATGGAAGTTTGGGCGCTGGAAGCATACGGCGCCGCTTTTACCCTGCAGGAGCTATTGACAGCCAAGTCGGACGATGTGGAAGGCCGGGCCAAGATATATGAAGCCATTGTCAAGGGAGATTTGGATTTCACTCCCGGGCTTCCGGAGTCGGTCAATGTTCTCATTCGGGAGCTCCAGAGCCTGTGTCTGGATTTCGAGTTGGAAAAATCAGAGAAAGAAGAAGCATTGCCCTGGGGAATTGATGTGCCTCAAATTTTAAAAGGAGAGAAATAATGGATACTAGGCATCCCATGGGAGGAAAGCCGAAAATAGATTTCGACCAGGTTCGGATTGGAATCGCCTCTCCTGAAAAGATCTTAAGCTGGTCTTGGGGAGAGGTGACCAAGCCGGAAACGATCAATTATAGAACCTTCAAGCCGGAAAAGGACGGACTTTTCTGCGCCAAGATATTCGGCCCTATCAATGATTACGAGTGCTTATGCGGGAAATATAAGCGCATGAAGTACAGAGGGATCATTTGTGAACGGTGCGGCGTGGAAGTGACCCGTTCCAATGTGCGCAGGGAGCGGATGGGCCATATCAAGCTGGCTTCATCGGTGGCTCATATTTGGTTTTTCAAAAGCACACCCAGCCGGATAGGGCTGGTATTGGATATGTCCATAAAAGACCTGGAGAAAGTCTTATATTTCGAATCCTATATTGTTATAGATCCCGGCGAAACACCCCTGCAGGAAAAACAGCTGCTGTCGGAAGAGGAGCATAAAGAGGCACAGGGCAAATACGGGGATAAATTCACCGCACATATCGGAGCGGAAGCCATCAAAATTCTTTTGGAAAAAACCGATATCAATAAAGAGAGCGACCGTCTGCGAAAACTAATGAAAACCGAGACGTCCCAGCAGCGGAAACTGCGGAACGCCAAACGGCTTCGTGTCTTCAAAGCCTTGAGGCAGTCCGGGAACCACCCCGAATGGATGGTTCTGACCGTGATTCCGGTGATCCCGCCGGATTTAAGGCCTCTTGTCCGTCTCGACGGCGGACGTTTCGCGACTTCTGATCTGAATGACCTTTACCGGCGGGTGATCAACCGCAACAACCGGCTCAAGAAGCTGATTGAACTGAGAGCTCCCGAGCTGATCATTCGGAATGAAAAACGCATGCTCCAGGAAGCTGTGGACGCCTTATTCGACAATGGAAAACGCGGCCGGGTGCATCTCGGTCCCAACCGGAGGCCTTTGAAGTCTTTGAGCGAAGCTTTACGGGGAAAGCAAGGAAGGTTTCGGCAGAACCTGCTCGGCAAGAGAGTGGATTACTCAGGCCGTTCCGTTATTGTTGTGGGTCCTGAATTGAAGCTTTATCAATGCGGGCTGCCCAAAAAAATGGCTTTGGAGCTTTTTAAGCCTTTTATATTTCATAAACTGGAAAAAGAAGGGTTGGTTCCCAGTGTTAAAATTGCCAAGGAGTGGCATGAGCAGGAAAGACCGGAAGTGTGGGACTTTTTGGAAGAAGTGGTCAAAGACCATCCTATCCTGTTGAACAGGGCTCCCACGCTTCACCGGCTTGGAATCCAGGCCTTTCAGCCGAAATTGGTTGAAGGGAAGGCGATTCAGATTCACCCACTGGTGTGTGCGGCGTTCAACGCTGATTTCGACGGAGACCAAATGGCTGTGCACGTTCCCCTCTCTGTAGAAGCCCAGATAGAAGCCCGGACATTAATGCTGGCCAGCCGGAATATCCTTTCTCCGGCCCACGGCCGTCCCCTGGCCATTCCCAGCCAGGATATGGTGCTGGGCGGTTATTACTTGACCATGGAGAAAAAGAATCAGCAAGGAGAAGGGCGGATTTTTTCTTCCCGGGAAGAAGTCATGCATGCTTTGGATGCCGGTCAGGTCAGTCTTCACGCCCGGATTAAAGTGAGGTTCAAAGGACTGTTTATGAATTTGGCGGTCTTCTACGATGACCAGGATGTGTTGAACTGTCCGGTCAAAAGTATTGATAATAAGCTGATTGAAACCACTCCGGGTCGAATCATTCTTAACAGCATTTTTCCCGATAACGTTTCCTTTGTCAATTCGACTTTAAAAAAGAAGGGCTTGCAGAGTTTAATCTATTACACCTACTTAAAAGCCGGCCGGGAATCAACGGTCGAGGTTTTAGATGCGCTTAAAGAACTTGGATTTTATTATGCCACAAAAGCCGGGTTCTCCTTGGGGATCAATGATTTTATTGTGCCCCGGGAAAAAACCGCACTGGTGGACAAAGCTCAGAAAGAAGTCAGGAAAATTGAAGGCCTTTACCAGGAAGGGGTGATCTCATCCCGCGAAAGATTCAACCGGGTGGTGGAAATATGGGGAACAGTCACGGATAAAGTCTCCGGGGCCATGATTGATGAAATGAGGAAACTGAGTGTTGAAGGAAAAGCCTTGAATCCGCTTTTTGTCATGGCTGATTCAGGGTCCCGGGGAAACAAGCAGCAGATTAGGCAGTTGGCGGGAATGAGAGGTTTGATGAGTAAGCCTTCCGGAGAAATCATCGAGACCCCCATCATCTCCAACCTGAGAGAGGGGTTGAATGTGCTGCAGTATTTTATATCCACTCACGGAGCCCGGAAGGGATTGGCGGACACCGCTCTCAAGACCGCTAATTCGGGGTATTTAACCCGGAAATTAGTGGATGTTTCCCAGGAAGTCATTGTGGATGAGCATGACTGCGGAACCCTGAAAGGCGAAATGGTTTCTGCGATAGTTGTCAACGGAGAACTTGTTGAGCCCTTCATTGACCGGGTGGTAGGAAGGATTTCTCTGGAAAAAGTGGTCCATCCCGACACCAATGAGATGATTGTGGATATCAATCAGGAGATTACGGAGGATATCGCACATCAGCTGGAGGTGTTGGGGATTGAACGAATAAAAATCCGTTCTCTTTTAACTTGCGAAGCTAAAAGAGGGGTGTGCCAGCTTTGTTACGGCCGGGACATGTCCACCGGAAAACAGGTCGAGCTGGGAGAAGCGGCCGGCGTGACGGCCGCCCAATCCATTGGCGAGCCGGGAACCCAGCTGACCATGCGGACATTTCATGTGGGCGGAATCGCCATGGGCGGCGCGGAAAAATCTAAATTGGAAGCTAAAAACGATGGCTATATCAAGCTCAATAATCTCAAGCACGTGACCAACCGCGAAGGAAATATTGTTGTGGTCAACCGCAATGCCAACATCGCGCTGCTTGATGACAGGGGCCGCGAAATAGAACACTACCAGGTTCCTTACGGAGCCAAGGTTTTGGTGAAAGACGGTGAAGAGGTTAAATCCCGCCAGGAATTTGCGGAATGGGATCCTTTCAATGCCTATATCATCACCGAAGAGTCCGGAACGGTGGAATTTCATGATATTGTGCTGGGAATCACCATGGAAGAAGTCCAGGATGAATTCACCGGCTTAATCACTCAAGTCATCACCGATCCCAAGGATGATAAAATGCAGCCGCAGCTCCGTATCCGGAGTCTAACTAAAAAAGATGATAAAGGGCGCCCGGTTGTGCTCCGCAAATACTTTTTGCCGGCTGGAGCCGATCTTGGTATCAAAGAAGGTGACCAAGTGCACGCTGGAGATGTCTTGGCGAAAATTCCCCGGGAGCAGGCCCGCACCAAGGATATAACCGGCGGGCTTCCCCGTGCAGAGGAATTATTTGAAGCCCGCAAGCCAAAACATCCCGCAGTGATTTCAGAGATTGATGGGGTTATTAAGTACAGCGGATTAGTGCGCGGAAACCGGAAAGTTATTGTCCGTAATGAGCGCGGCGGCGAAAAAGAATATTATATTCCCAAGGAAGCTCATCTCATAGCTGGAGAAAACGAACGGGTTAAAGCCGG
The DNA here is from genome assembly GCA_046483285.1 of Candidatus Aminicenantota bacterium. Taxonomy (GTDB): domain Bacteria; phylum Acidobacteriota; class Aminicenantia; order Aminicenantales; family Aminicenantaceae; genus CAYRTV01. The sequence goes on from JAWODN010000045.1 coordinate 11,513, forward strand.
GACGCCTTTGATGGACGGACCGGTCAATCCCCATGATATTTTGCGGGTCTTGGGTGAAAAGGAACTGGCTGAATACCTGCTGCGTGAAGTTCAAGAAGTTTACCGTCTCCAGGGTGTTGATATCAATGACAAGCATATTGAAATTATTATCAGGCAGATGCTGCGCTGGGTGAAGGTGGAAGAAGTCGGAGACACCGAATTTTTGATTGACGAGCAGGTGGATAAATTCATTTTCCAGGAGGAAAATGAAAAGGTGATCAAAGCAGGGGGAAAGCCGGCGAAGGCCCGCCCGCTGCTGCTGGGCATCACCAAAAGTGCGTTAAGCACGGAGAGCTTCATCGCCGCGGCATCCTTCCAGGAAACCACCCGGGTTTTGACTGAAGCCAGTCTGTACGGGAAAGTCGATTATTTACAAAGACTTAAGGAAAATATCATTATGGGGCGGCTGATTCCCGCCGGAACAGGGTATAAACATTACCGGGATGTTGAATTGACAGAAGAAGAGGAAGAAGAAAAAGAAGAAGAGATGGACCTTCCCGTCGGCCGTTGATTTTTTCCAGACTGAACTGTTCAGGCCTGAATGATGAACGGGCGGGGCGGATTAACCGCATTTTCTGAGCTTCGATGTTTCGAAGCCAAGGACCGGATACGGCGGTGCCGAAACCCGGAATATACGGCGATTTCGACGGATGAATAAACCAAGCTAAATATATTTAAAATCTTGACATAACAGTTTGGGTTTGTTATTATCCTCAAACACTTGATTTATTAATTTAGCCTAGACTGTTTTAGCTTTCACACACTTGAAAAAGGAGCAATCTATTGCCTACTGTTAATCAATTAGTTAAAAAAGGACGCTCAAAAAGAAAAGGAAAGAGCAAATCGCCGGCATTGGACCGGTGCCCTCAGAAAAGAGGTGTTTGCACCAGGGTATTCACCACCACCCCGAAAAAACCGAATTCAGCGATGCGTAAAGTGGCCAGAATCAGGTTGACTAATAATATCGAAGTGACAGGCTACATTCCGGGAGTCGGGCACAACCTGCAGGAACATTCCATTGTTTTGATAAAGGGCGGCCGGGTTAAGGATCTTCCCGGCGTCCGGTACCATGTGGTGAGAGGGACATTAGATTGCGAAGGTGTTCAAGACAGAGGACAAGGCCGTTCGAAGTATGGCGCGAAAAGGCCGAAAGAGAAAAGGGCAGCCGGAGGATAATTAAGGAGAAGAAACATGTCCAGGAAAAAGAAAGCGAAAAAGAGAGAAGTCATACCCGATCAAGCCTATAACAGTTCTCTGATAGCGAAGCTTATCAACGGCGTTATGCTGGATGGGAAACGGAGCACGTCTGAAAAAATTGTTTACCGCGCCATGGAAGAGATGAAGGATAAAGCCAAGGATGATCCGCTGAAAATATGTGAAAAAGCCGTGGGGAATGTGAAACCTAAAATAGAAACCAAGTCCCGGCGGGTCGGCGGAGCCACCTACCAGGTTCCCATCGAAGTGCCGGCAAAAAGAGCTGATTCTCTGGCCATTCGCTGGCTGATACAGTATGCCAAAGAGAGGCCGGGGAAAAGTATGGCGATAAAATTAACCGCTGAATTCCTGGATGCTTTCAATAACCGGGGAGGAGCGGTGAAAAAAAAAGAAGACGTCCACAGAATGGCGGAAGCCAACCGTGCTTTTGCCCATTATAAGTGGTGATTATTAAATTTATTTTGCCTGAATTATTCAGGGGGCAAGGGCTGACGCAGATGCGAGCCGCAATTTATCGCCTTTTTTATTTGAGTAAGTCAGGTTCAATAGGAAAAGGTAGTCTGAAAGCGAAAATGGAGCTGAAAATTGGAGCGGAAAGATCCAATAGACAAGATCAGAAACATCGGAATCATGGCCCATATCGATGCGGGCAAGACTACCACGACCGAGCGCATCCTGTTCTACACCGGCATAACCTACAAGATGGGGGAAGTCGATGAGGGCACTGCGGTTATGGACTGGATGGCTCAAGAGCAAGAGCGCGGAATCACCATAACCTCCGCTGCCACAACTTGCACTTGGAAAGAGTGCAAAATTAACATCATCGATACCCCCGGCCACGTTGATTTTACCGTCGAAGTCGAACGCTCTCTCCGGGTGCTCGACGGGGCGGTGGTGGTTTTATGTGGAGTGGGAGGAGTTGAAGCTCAGTCCGAAACGGTTTGGCGGCAGGCCGACAGATACCGGATCCCACGCATTGTTTATATAAATAAAATGGACAGAATCGGCGTTGACCCTGAGAAGGCGATCAAACAGTTGAAAAAAAGATTGCAGGCCAATCCCGTGCCGGTTCAAATACCTGTGGGACGGGAGGATGATTTCCGGGGCGTCGTGGATTTGATTCATATGAAGGAAATCAATTATACAGGAGAGCTGTTAGGAGCTAAATATAAAGTGAATGAGATCTCTGAGGAATTTATTGAAGAAGCGGAGACTAAAAGAGCGGAAATGCTGGAAGCCCTCAGTGATTTTGATGACGTCATTATGGAGAAATACGTGGAGGGGAAGACAGTGAGTCCAGATGAAATCCGGTCTTCTTTACGTAAAGGGACGCTGGCCTTGAAATGCGTGCCTTTGCTGTATGGATCGTCTTTTAAAAACAAAGGCGTGCATCCCTTGCTGGACGCCGTCGTCGACTACCTGCCCTCTCCGGTGGAGGTGCCTCCGGTTAAAGGCCTCAACCCCCGCACTCAAAAAGAAGAGATAAGGCGTCCCGCTGATGACGAGCCTTTTTCCGCGCTGGTTTTTAAAATTATGAATGATCCCTTTATGGGAACCTTGGCTTTTTTCCGGGTCTACTCCGGAAGAATGAAAGCCGGTTCCATGGTTTATAATGCCTCCAGCACAGAAGAAGAGCGGATCACACGGCTTTTAGAGATACATTCCAGCAAGCGGAAAAATATCAAGCAGGTTTTCACCGGGGATATAGCGGCGATGCCTTCGACTAAAAATATGTCGACGGGAGATACGCTGTGCGTGAAAAACCATTCCATTGTTTTGGAAAACATAACATTCCCGGAACCAGTGGTGTCCTCGGTAGTGGAACCGAAATCACGCAGTGAGCATGTGAAGCTTTCCGATGTTTTGAAAAAGATGGAAAAAGAAGACCCCACTTTTAAAGTAAAGACCGACCCCAACACAGGTCAGACTCTGATTCAGGGAATGGGGGAACTCCATTTGGATATCATTATGGACAGAATGGAGCGCGAATATGGGGTCAGGGCTAATTTGGGGAATCCTCAGGTGGCCTATAAGGAAACCATAACCCGGCCGGCGGAAGGCGAAGGAAAATACATCCGCCAGGCCGGAGGAAAAGGACAGTATGGAGATTGCCTGATTCGCATTGAACCTTATGAATCGGGATTTGAGTTCATTAATCAAATCAAGGAAAACGTGATTCCCAGGGAATTTATTTCACCCATAGAGGATGGAATACGCGAAGCGATGGAAGTGGGGATTATTGCCGGATTTCCGGTAACCAATCTCAAGGCGGTACTTTTAGGCGGGTCATTTCATGAAGAGGAGTCATCTCCGGTCGCTTTTAAAATCGCCGCACAGGCTGCTTTTAAAAACGCAGCCAAAAATGCGGATCCGACCATACTGGAGCCGATTATGAATCTGGAAGTGATTGCGCCGGATGAATATCTGGGAGAAATTGTCGGTGACTTGAATGCCCGCCGGGGAAAAGTCGTCGACATGTCTTTCCGGGGAAATTCCCGGCTGATTACGGCTTATGTGCCTCTTTCGGAGATGCTCGGCTATGCCGGTATCCTGCGAACCACGACGCAGGGGAGAGGTGTTTTTTCCATGGAGTTTTATGAGTATCAGCCGACGGCGAATTCCGTGAAGGAAGAAATCGTCGCAAAATTTGAAGGAAAAATTTCTTATTAACCGAGATGATGAGGAGGTAAAAGGAATGGCGAAGCAAAAGTTTGAGCGGAGGAAGCCGCATTTAAACATAGGGACGGTTGGGCACGTTGACCACGGCAAGACGACATTGACGGCGGCGATCACCAAGGTGCTGCATGAATCGGATGAGGGGGTTGCGTTTGTGGATTATGATCAGATTGACAACGCGCCGGAGGAG
>JAWODN010000058.1:0-3365 GCA_046483285.1 Candidatus Aminicenantota bacterium
TCCAGATCGAAGCTGTCTCCGCACTCGTCAACCCAGGCATACATGCCGAAATGCGGGTCCCCCATCGGGATGACCGCCATCAGGTCGTCGTGCACCTTGCCGGCCGCGGCCTTAATGCGCTTGAACTTCGGCAGGTCCTCGGCCAGCGACTTGGCGTGCTCGCGCAGGATATCGGCCTGTTGCTCGCGGTCTTCCTTGCTCTTGACCCACTGCAGCGCCACCGAGCCATCGGCCTTGTACAGCGTCGAAACGCCCCGACACGGCGCACTGAATAAGCCAGGCTAGAAAATCGTTTCTTTGTTGCCATGGGAGCGGGTGATGGATCGCCGCCACGCGGATGTCCCCAGCGAGGACATCCGCTCCGATTCCGGCTTCGCTCCCCGGGACGACATGCCACTTTGTCATTGCGAGGCTTGCGCCAGCAAGCCGTGGTAATCCCTTCCTGCCTCGTGAAAGCGGAACCAACCGCCAAGACGAGGCAGTCAGGGATTCCGAGGCACTGCGTGCCTCGGAATGACAGACTCAAAAGTGCTCCGCTCCGGGAATGACATTAGGATCATTGTCATCGTTCGCGGTGTGCTTGTGCGGGCGCCGCGCGGATGCGGCCATCCCGCCGGCTCATCAGCAGGGCCGGGTTATTTAATTAAAAGTATTTTTTTCTGATAGCCGTCTATAAACCGGCACCCTTCCCGGGTGAAAACGGCGTCTTCTTCAAAACCAATGCGGACATCCTGGCCGCCCCACTCAGGGACACTGGTGGTGGTGCTGAATTCGATGGCGTAACACGTATTGTAATGAAGAGGATATTCCATCTCGGTGCGTATCCCCTCCGGGGCTCTTTCCGGAGGCCGGGCATCCATAGAAGTGCCGGCGCCGTGGCCGTGGACCCCCAGGGGATGAGAATAAATCAAAGTCCTCAGCCCTTCGGCGGCGGTCTTTTCCATGGCAGAGTCGGTGATCTCATTTCCAGTGCGGCCGGCTTTGAATTCCCCCATGAAAATTTCAGCCGCACGGACCGTCCGGTCCATGGCTTTCTGCAGTCCTTCTGGCACATCCTCTTCACCGTGATGACACACATAGGCCTGCCACTGCATATCAGTGCACAACCCGAGATAGTATATTCCCACGTCACAGTGGATCAGATCACCGCGGCGGATGACTTTGTCGTCTTCAGGGTATTGTTCCGCGATTTTCTCATGCCTTTGAATGGAAATGGAAGGCTGGAACCAGGTGTCCAAACCCAGCCCGGTTATTCTGTCCCGGATCCACCAGATAACATCTTCGGTTGTGGTGACATCAGGCGTGATGACTTTATTGGAGTAAAACTCATGGATGATATCATGAGCGATTCCACAGATATGCCTGTAAACGCTGATCTCCTGCGGGCTGCGTGTTTCCAGCCACCCCAGGCATAAATTTTCCGCAGAGACAAACCGGGAAGACAATTCGGGTCCCAGGGCTTTCTCCAGTTTTTCTTTCATGCTTGCGGTCAAACCATCTCCAAAACGGTAGGTCGGAGAAACATTGATCCCGATTTTTTGGGGGGTTAATTTTTTTATGGTCTCCGCCAGGCTTTCGAACTGTTTTTTGCTCTTGTCGGTCCAGGTGCCCTCATACCAGCCTTCCATTCCGTAATAACCGCCTGAAAGCCGCTGCACTCCCTTTTCCTCTCCCCGGTCATGAAAAATCAAGATGGATGTCCGCCGGGCCGCCATCACCGGCTCCGGAACCAGGCTCATGTATACCGGATCTTCATTATATTCGCGGTTGATAATCAGCCAAAGGTCAATCGCCTCCCGGCGCATCAGCTGGGGGATGATATTTTCCAGCCGCCATTTCAGCCAGTCATTCATCACCCGGGCCCTTTCTTTTTCAGGTAGAATGTTATGAATATCCCCGGCCCGGGCTGTATCCGCCTCCATCCATGCCGGTGAAAAAACAAATAACACCACCAATAACAAAAAAACGAGTCCTTGACCAGTGATTGCTTTCTTCATATCCACCTCCAAAAATTATTTTGGTATGATGCCGGATGTCTATTTACCTGCCCCGTTCATCATACGGGTTTATATCATTCTAAAGAAGAAAAGGGAAGAAAACGAAACTTATGATTGCCTGATCTATTTTTTAATCAATTCATACAGTTTTTTTTCCTCCTGGATACCGGCCAGAATCGCAGGAAAAAGCGAACCGGCCTCCTCAGGGGTGAAGCCGGATTTGCTGATTTTCACATGACTTTTTTTAATGAACCCGGTCATTTCTTTGTATTCCGAAGCGGCCCGGCCGGATCCAATCCGGACGCCGGCTTCAAAATAAGTCACTTGCAGGATGAATTTATCGGAATCATAATAGGGATTGATGATGAACACGATATGCTCTTCCCGGTTATCTTCACGGCCGTCCAAATCGAAATGAAATTCCCCCTTTATAAAGTCCTCATTCCTCTGGAACCCCAAATCAAGGACTTCATTATATATACTAAGGAGAACCTTCTCCGGCCACTCGTTTCCGGATTTTTTGCTCCCATCCGGGATCTCCTCTGATACCGCGGCGGATGCCCCGAGAAAAAAAATGATGATTGAAAAAACCATCCCCGATGAAAATTTTCCTCTCTTCATCGATTTCAATATCAGATATACAAAGGATTTTGTCAAATGGATTCTTCAGCCGTCTTCGGCCGCAGGATGATAAGAATTCCAATCTTTTTACCTGGACCGCCCTCCGATGGGAGCGCCCTGCGGCACCTCCGGAAGGGGATCCGGCTTAAAGGCATCCGGATCGGCCTGAAAACGTTCAATGGTCCGGGCGGCGTAAAGATAATGCGCCTTCCACTCCTCGTTTCCGGAAGCTCCGGCTTTTTGCTCAAGCCAGCCGCGCAGGTCTTCCAGTTTGAGCCAGATCAAAGCCCTTACCTGATTGGAACTGCGGTCTCCGGCTGCCATTCTTAAAAGAGTATTCAAAACCACGGAATTGACCGTCCGCTGCACCTCCGCTTCCAGCCCGTCCCGGGGGGATGACCGCCACGTGGCTTCCAGCAGCCGGGTCAACACTTCCCCCCAGCCCGGTGTCTGCGGGCGGCGGGAATGATACTCCACCAGCCGGGCCGCCCGGGCCGGATGGCATATCGCCTCGACGGAAATACGGGCGGCCGCCGCCGCCGCCTCCAAAGGATCAAAAGGCAGCCCGGTGTTCCTGGCAAAAAGCTCCGCCGCACCCCGGTATCCGGGAGGGCGGGGATGAATTATCCGGATGAGCTCATCACCCAAAGTCAGAACTTCCGGGGAAAGGATTTCCAGCAAAGCCTCCAATGCGCGCCTCTGCTCCGGACCTGAAACAATACGGGGATTGTCTTGAACATCGCCCCT
>JAWODN010000119.1:0-74374 GCA_046483285.1 Candidatus Aminicenantota bacterium
TCAGGTGTGGCTGAAGCGACCTTGAAGATTTAGCCTTCTGAGGGCTGTGTTTGAGGGAACCCGGCGAAGCCGGGCTGCGAGCATGTTTGACCCACGGACGGGGGGAGTTGCGCAGCAGCCGAAAACACAGGGCGAAGAATGGCGTTAAAAATCTGAAGGGAGCACAAGCCATACCTGAATTCCATATGCCATAATGAAACGATTTTCTAAGTAATGAGCCAGGTTAAGGTATAGGTCAAGTTAAGAAAATGATAATTATTATGTCAGGACTGCCGGGAACCGGGAAAACCTCGGTGGCTGGAGAATTGGCTGGACATTTGGGGGCGGCGAGATTGACCACGGATGAGCTGCGGAGGAAAATTGATAAACATCCGGATTATTCCAAAAAACACAAACGAAGCGTTTATGCGGCCCTCATGGAGGAAGCCGCCAAGAAACTTGAGCAGGGAGAGCCGGTCATTCTGGACGGAACCTTTTTTAAGCGGGACATGAGACGGCGTGCCGGGGAGCTGGCCCGGAAACACGATGAATCCTTTTTTCTGGTTGAAGTGACCTGTCCGGAAGAGGTTGTCAAAAAAAGAATTGAGAAGCGGTATCAGGCAGGAGCGGACGCCAGTGAGGCCGATTATAAAGTTTATAAAATCATGGGGAACCAATTCGAAGAGATCGAGCATCCGGATTATGTCGTTGATACCCGGGATGAAAAGGCGTGGAAAGAAAAGGTGCAGGATATCGCCAACCGGATACGGGTTAAAAACCGCCATGTCGAAATTATCGATCCCCTGATGGAAAGGGGCGGAAATTTATTTCAAACCCATATGAGCTGGGTTATTCTGGACGGGACCTACGCCCGGAAAATAAAAAAACCGGTCAAGTACAGTTTTGTGGATTACTCAACCCTGGAACGACGGAAAAGGCTGTGTCACCGGGAATACCATTTGAACTTCTTGATTTCCCCTGAAATCTACCTGGGGGTGGAACCTATTGTGCGTGAGAATGGAAAGGTCGCATTCAGCGGAGAAGGGACCACCCTTGATTACTGCGTCAAAATGAAGGAACTTCCCCAGGAAGACCGAATGGACCACCGGCTGGAGAAAAACACGGTTTCCGGAAGCCATATCCGGGAAATCGCCTGGATTCTATTTGATTTTCATAACCGTTCGCATAAGGCGGAGGATATATATGCGGGGACAGAGGCCGTCAGGGATAATTTCAAGCCGGTTTTTGAGCTGAGTGAACTGATTCAGGATAAACTGGGCGAAGAAGAGCGGATGGATATGATCCGCAGAAATGTGGATGATTTTCTGAACAGACGCCAGGACTTATTCGAGAAAAGAAAGCACGAGAATAAAGTCCGGCACGGACATGGGGATGCACGGACAAAAAATATATTCATCACAGAGAATGAGGTTTTTCTTTTTGACGCCGTGGAATTTTCTGAAAAAATCGCGTCGTGTGATGTGGCGGCGGACTTGGCCTATCTGGCGATGGATCTGAATTTTTTCGGGCGAAATGATCTGGCTGACACCCTGGTCAGCCGTTATGTCTCGCTTTCCGGTGACTCAGACCTGTATAAACTGATCGATTTTTATCAGTGTTACAGGGCCATGGTTCAGGTGTTGGTCCAGGCATATCTGCTGGAGGATGAGGATGTCGGCCGGGATCAAAAAAAGAAGGCCGGAGAACTCTGCAAACGCTATCTGGAATTAGCCGGGGATTTTTCCAAACTCTTCCGGGCGGCCCGGCGATAATTTTTTCCGGAAACCCGGATCGATGCGTGCCGGCGGTCCATACGCGCTCTGTTGGCCGCGAGGAAACGATTTTCAAATCCGGCTGATGAGCGGGCCGGGATGGCCGCAGATGCCGGAGTTGCGGCGAGGAATAACACATGATCAGGAGAGATGATGATTCAGACTAAAACGGTATGCACCGTAGGGCCGGTTAGTTTCTCAGAAGATGTCCTGGAACAATTGATCAGGGCCGGCATGGATGTGGCCCGGTTGAATTTTTCTCATGGGACCGCGGAGGAACATGCCCGGGTTTTGGACCTGATCAGAAAGCTGTCTGATAAATCAGGCCAACCGGTCGCCGTGCTTCAGGATCTGGCCGGCCCCAAGGTCCGGGTGGGGGACATCCCGGCTCCCGGGATCCATTTGGAGAGCGATTCCCGTTTTATTCTCACCACGCTGCCCGGAGCCGCAACCGCGGGCAGCGTTTCCGTCTCGTATGACCGGCTTCCTCAAGTCGTGAAGGCCGGCGATCCGATTCTTCTGGCGGACGGGGCAATCGAGCTGGAAGTTGAAAAGATCAAAGGCGGGGAGATCCACTGCCGGGTGATAACCGGTGATCTTTTGACCTCCCGCAAGGGATTGAACCTTCCAACCCGAAGCCTGGATATTCCCGCTCTTACGGAAAAAGACAAACAGGACATGATTTTCGGCCTGAAGCATGGGGTGGATTTTATCGCTCTTTCTTTTGTCAGAAATCAAAATGATATTCTGGAGGCAAAAGAGATCATAAAAAGGCATGATCATGATATCCCGGTGATAGCGAAAATCGAAAAGCATGAGGCTGTCAATAACATCGATGAGATACTTCAAACCGCTGATGGGATCATGGTCGCCAGGGGGGACCTCGGCGTGGATATTCCCCTGGAGAATGTGCCCATGGTGCAGAAAGATATCATCAAAAAAGCCAATCTGCAGGGAAAGCCCGTGATCACGGCAACACAGATGCTGAGGTCTATGACCGAATCTCCCCGCCCGACCCGGGCGGAAGCCACTGACGTGGCCAATGCGGTTTTGGATGGGACCGACGCGGTTATGCTGTCTGAGGAAACCGCTGTGGGGAAATATCCGGTTCGGGCTGTCGAATTTATGCAGCGGATCATCCAAAGCGCGGAAAGCCATTATCCTCACAGCCGTTTTTTGGAAAATAAACCTCAAAGGAATATATCCCTTTCCGTCGCTTTTGCGTCCTGCCATATGGCGGATCAGCTGGATGCGGCGGCCATTGTGGCCCGCACTCAAACCGGGCAAACCGCCCGGCATGTTTCCCGCTACCGGCCCCGCCAAAGAATTATCGCCTTATCCCCAAATCCGGAAACCGTCCGGCGGCTGTGTTTGTCTTGGGGGGTTTATTCCTGCCGGGCCGCCAATCCCAAGGGAGCGGATGACATGATCGAACAGGCCGCTGAATCAGCCCTGCAGACAGGAACAGTGAAAAAAGGACAAATCGTAGTCATCACATCCGGTCATCCCGTGGGCCGGCCGGGCAGCACCAATATGGTCCGGATAAAAAAATTGTGAACCCCCGATTCTCATTGAACCGGAATTTTCCTGTGCGGTGAAACTATCATCCATTGATATTTCACATTCAGCCGGAATTCCTGGGGGAGTTTTCCCGTGTCAATTGGCATGTTTCTTGTATTTTCTTAGTGTGAATGATGAAACCGGGAGGACTCCCATGAAAAAAAACCATGATGACTATTATTTAAGGAAATTAAAAGATCAAGTTCGGGAATGGGAAGAGGAGATAAACCGCATGGAAGATGAGTTGGACGACACTGATTGGGAAGCGAAAATCGATTACAAAAAAAAAGCAGCGGATATGCGGATCGCTTTGGATGCGGAGAATAGAAAAATCCATGAGCTGGCGGCGGCCGGAAGCAAAGATCGCGCCGGGATGATTGAAGAAATTGAAAACGACCTGGCGCGCATCGGAGCTTCTCTGCAAAAAGCCGAAACCGCATTAAATGATATATTGATAGATGAGCAATGAACCGCGGTTGCGTTTTCATGACCGAGCGATTCAGGCCGCTTGCGCCGTTTTTCATGCGAAATTCTTTCAAGGAGGAAAAAAATGGAAGTTAAAAAAATATTGTGTCCCACGGATTTCAGTGAGCCCTCTTATAAGGCCGTGAAGGCCGCCGGTGATCTGGCTGAAAAATTCTCGGCGGAATTAATATTGCTTCATGTGGTCAGCCCGGTTCCGCTGCCGTCCGCCACCACCCCGCCTTCCGGATTTAACGTGAGTTTGTACCAGGATGAATTGAAAAAATCGGCGGAAAAATCCTTAAATGAAATTAAGGAAAAATATGTTTCCAGCCGTGTGAATGCCGATAGTAAAATAATTCATGGCCATCCGGCCGACCGGATCACAAAAACCGCCGAAGATGAAAATTACGACATGATCGTCATCGCTACTCACGGGTTGACCGGACTGAAGCATTTGGTCTTCGGATCTGTGGCTGAAAAAGTGGTCCGGACTTCTTCGGTCCCGGTTTTGACCATAAGAGCCCCCGAAGAAAGCGAATAGAGGAAAGAATAAATTCGGCTTCTTCAATTTTGGGTATCGAAACTTTTATCTGCTTCAGATAACAGGTGTTTGACGATTTTTTTATAATGGGAAACCGAGTCGGACAGCTCTTTTTTATCGATTTTTTCTTTTTCCGTATGGGTATCCTCTTCCGCCCCCGGACCGAATAACAGCGGGCGGCCGAAATTCTTCAGATAAGGAATATCCGTTCCATACGGGAGGGTGGTCTGATCGAAGAAAGGAAGAGTGGTCATCTTCTGGGGTTCAGAACAGTTGAGGACGGTTGTCTTGATTTCCGAAGGAAGAACCTTCTGGATTTTTTTCAATAAGTTTTGTGAAGAAATACCGGTGCGGAACGACACCAGGCTCTCTGCATAATCAGGAATAATATTGGGTTCCGAGCCGCCCCTCAATCGAGCGATATTCATAAAAAATCCCTGGTTTCCCCCCCGGCTGCTTACCAGAGACCGCAATTGAATCAAGGCGTCAAGAAGTTTCTCAACCGCCGAATCACCCAGCCGGGGAAAAGCGGAGTGAGCGGCTTTTCCATCAGCTTTAAGTTTCAACGCCAAATACCCCAAGTGGTTTTTCCCCATCCGGTTTTGGGTCGGTTCGCCCACCACGATGTAACGGGAGGTTTTTCCGCTGGACGAAGCCTGTTTGGCACCTGCGCTGTCCGCTTCCTCTCCCGCCACCAGTAAAAGCCCAAATCCCGTGTGTCCCTCTTTCTTCAACTCCAGGGATGCTTGGATCATCGCAGCCAGAATGCCTTTGGCGTCGCAGGCCCCCCGTCCATAAAGGTATCTTTGGTCTTCTGAAGGAGGAATAAATGGAGAAACCGTATCCAAGTGGGTGCATAGCAGAACTTTATAGTTTTTCTCAGGCATTATCCAGAGATTGCAGCGGTTGTCATTGATTTTTTGTTTCTCAAAAGGCAAATCGTGGAATTTGAAAAAAACGGAGAGAAAATCCGCGATTTCCTTTTCTTTTCCGGAAGGGGAGGGAATGGAAATGAGTTTCTTTGTGAATCGGAATAAATTCATTTTGATTTCAACCTGCGGAGTTCTTTGACCAAAGCGATTTTTTCTTTTTTAGGGATGTCTTTGACCTCTCTTATTTTCCGCGCCGGCACTCCGGCAACCACATATCCGGGAGGAACATCTTCCAGAACCACCGCCCCGGCGGCCACCACGCTGCCTTTTCCTATGGAAACACCTTCCAGCACCACAGCGTTGGCGCCTACTAAAACTTTATCCTCAAGCTGGACCGGTTTTTCACTGGGGGGTTCCAGCACACCCGCCAAAACCGCTCCGGCGCCGATATGACTGTCTTTTCCCACCATGGCCCGGGCGCCGATAACCGCATTCATGTCCACCATGGTCCGTTCGCCGATTTCAGCGCCGATATTGATAACGGCGCCCATCATAATAATGCTGTCTTTGCCGATCCTTGCCCCTTTTCTTATGACGGCTCCCGGCTCGATTCTGGCCTCCACCCGGCTGTAGTCCAGGAGGGGGAGGGCGGAGTGCCTGGCATTGATGTCAATATGACTGTGCCGGATCCCTTCCCGGTTTTTATTCATCCATTTTTCTATCTCGGGGTGATCTCCAATCAATATCCAGAACGGGTTTTCACCGAAGACCTTGAATTTCTCTTTCCTGAAAGTTTCTTTTTTGAAATTCCCTTGGATATAAACAGTTGAAGGGGTGGTTTTTTGGCTTTTGGAGATAAGTTCGGCGATTTTTTTATAGTCCATAGGTCTCTTCGATTCCATTATTGCTGGAAAATGTCTGGATCACGTCTCCGTTGATACTATATTTCTGAATATGGTCACTCATGATTCTTTCGATTTCATCTCTTGACTGTTTTTCGCAAACGGCAAAAACAGAAGATCCCCCTCCGCTTATGTTGCATCCGAAGGCCCCTGCGTCAAGGATTGAATTTTTCAGTCCGGAATAGCCTGGGATATCTTGTGCCCGGACAGGTTCAGAAACATAGTCTGTGTTGACGGCTTTCCCGATTTCCACTAAATCACCGGTCATCATTCCATGGATTAAAGCGGCGCCGCAGGACATTTGTCCGGTTAATTTGGCCAGAGAAAATCCAGCCGGAATGTTCCCCCGGGTCGTCAAGTGTTTCTTTTTCATGACGCAAAGCACCAGCGGAATAGCCGGCGCGTTGATTTTGACTATTTCCAGCGGGGAGTCGTTTTTAATTAAAACAAATCCTCCCAGCAAGCACGCGGCGGCGTTATCGGCGTGAGCCGTGCTGCCTGAAGCGACTTCTCCCTGCCGGGCGATTTCAACAAGACCGGCGGCATCCATATGGTCGCTGAAAAGCATATTCAGCCCGTACACACATGCGGCGGCGGAGGCTCCGGATGTTCCCAGACCCGCCCGGGAATTTATGTTTTTATGGATTTCAATGTTCAGCCCCGCCCGGCGGCCGGTGGTTTTGAGATAATGCAAGGCCGCCACACCCGCTGAATTTTTTTCCGGTTCTGAAGGGATAGGCTCGTTTTGACCGAATATTTTAATTTTCACCTTCAGGGAGGGGGTGGTATGGATTTTTATAATATCGAAAGGCTGCTTTAAAGCCAGCGCGAAGATATCAAATCCGGGACCGAAATTGGCAATGGTCGCCGGTGCTTTCAGGATGATGCCTTTCAAATCAGGCCCTTCTCTTTGAGTCGTTTTTCCAGAATTTTTCTCTTCGGTTCACTCAACCGGGTCAGGGGAGGACGTAGGCTTCCGCCCGGAAGCCCCATAAGCCGCAAGGCTTCTTTGGATGCCATGGGGTTTGTTTCCATCCGCAGGGCTTCGAAGAGCTCATAATAGGAATAATGGATTTCTCTGGCCGCCTCTTCTTTTTTTCCAAGACTGAGGGCTGCGAGGTCACGCATGATTTCCGGGACGATGTTTCCGGCCACAGTGAACACCCCGCTTCCTCCAAAAGACATCAAGGGGAAGGCTGTGGTGTCTTTGCCGGTGAACACGCTGAAATCAAAGCCGGAAGTGACATATATGACTTTGGCCAGGTGATCCATCAGTTTATTTCCGTCTTTGGCCCCGATGATATTCTTATGAGCAGCCAGGCGGGCATAGGTTTCCGGCTCCACATTGATCCCCACCCTTGCGGGAGCGTTATGAATGATAAGGGGAAGGGGGGACGTTTCCTCCAGGGTCTGGTAAAACTCTTCGGCACCCTGAGGACTGGGCAGGACCAGAAAGGGCGCAAAAACCACGGCATAATCGCATCCCAGGTCTGCGAACATTTTGATTCTCTTCCGGCATTGCTCCAAATTATTGGAACATGTGTCCGGTGCGATTTGACATCGTCCTCCGGCTTCTTCCACGATGATTTCCACCACTCTTTGGATTTCCTTTTCTGTCAAAGCCGGACTTTCCCCGGTCACCCCCAAGGGGGCGATGCCGTCTATACCGCTTTCCACCTGCCGGCGGACCAGCACACGCAAACCGTTTTCGTCCAGGTTCAAATCCTTGTCGAAAGGCGTGATCAATAAAGTGAAAGCTCCTTGAACCATAGTCAGTCTCCTTGTTTTCGGCAATTCCACCCCGTTCATCATCCGGGCGAAGCGATTGACTTTAATGGCAACTTATAGCACAGGATTCTATGAGAGTCAAAAGATAATGCCCGCGGCTCCGTCCTGTCCGGACGGATGTGCCGTTATGGAACCAGCGCATTCTTGCCGGAAGGTGCAGGCATGGAACGGGGAGTTTATAGGCCTCATTTTCAAACGGAAACGGAAAGGCAAACACAGGGAAAACGAGAAGAATTCACTTTGAAACGCCGGGCCCGATCAGGATGGAAACACGGTTTTCCGGGTTGAGGACATTTCTGAGAAACATATTAAACGCCTCCCAAGAAATATTTTTCATCTCCTTGAGAATTCCATGAAAAAATGAAGAGCCCAGTCCTGTCATTTCAAAAAAAGATATGGTTTGGACCCGCTGCTGTTTGGTTTCATTGGATCTGAGAAAAGAAGCCAGCGCATAATTCAGGATACTCTCCCATTCTTCTTTTCCCACGCCTTCGGAATAAATTTTATTCATTACGGCTTCCAGTTCGGCTTCGGCCGCCTCTTTTTTTCCGGATTCGGTTTCAAGGTAAACTTCCATCACCCCGCCTTCGCGAAAGTATTCCATTCTGGCATTGACGTGATAGGCCAGTTTTTTTTCGTCTCGGAGAGGCCATAGTTTAGAGCCGATCCCTTTTCCCAAGACATGTTCCAGCAAAAAAGCGCCGGCATAACGGCGGGCATTCAGGGGAGGCAGCCGGTAGGCCATCCCCACCAGGGTCTGCCGGGTGCTTCGCTCAATGGTTTTGGTGCGGCTGTGGATTTCAGGAAGATAAAATTCAGAACGGGCCGGAGGAGAGCCGGACGGGAATTTATTAAAATGTTCATCCAATAACCGGACAACAGTTTCCATATCCAAATCCGAACACACCATGGCCGTCATATTGCCCGGGCGGAAATGGCTGTCAAAAAATTTCCGGATATCTTTTTTTTTGATGGATTTTATGGAGTCTTCAGTTCCGTAGATGGAACGTGCGTATCCGGTGCCGGGAAAAAGCAGTTCAACCGCGGTCTGATGAGCGGTATTTTCCGAATCATCCCGAAGGCTCTTTATTTGGCGTCCCATCTGTTCCTTGGCATGGTTGATGCGTATCCCGGAGAGGAGGGGATTCCGCATAATCTCCGAGACAACTTTCAAAGAGTCTTCCAAATTATCTGACAGGCAGGCTATAGAAACAAGAGAGTAGTCCGCGCGGCCGGTCATTAAGAGCTGGGTCGCCTGGCCCATGATGGTTTGAGTCTTGGACCGGTCGGGAAGAACCAGGGTCATTCTGGTGGACAGGTAAGACAATCCGGATTTATCGGGGGGTTCGGCGAATTGTCCGCCAGCAATGGAAAATTGGAGGACCGTGATACGGGAAGAGGTGTCCTGCTGATAAATCAGGGGCATTCCTGAGGACAGTTGAACTTTTGCCAGCGTGTTTTTTTCACTTCTGGTCCCTGTGTCCGCATTTCCGGAAAAAGAAAGCACAGCCCAAAGAACAAGTCCGAAACAAACCTTACCGGCTTTTATCACGGTTTCTCCTTTTTCTGCGGCGTAATGCTGACCACCACCTGTTTGCCCCCGGCGAGATAATCTCCGGCGGCCGTGCGCAGATCCGTTGAGCCGGCTTCACGGATTTTATCAAGATACACACCGCGGTCATCCAATTCGTTCAACAGCATATAGCGGGCTATGGAAAACGCCTGGCTCAGACCTTTTTCCCGGCCTGTTTCCGTGGCGTACCGGATGCGGTTTTTGGCGCTTTCCAGAAAATCAAAAGCGTACCGGGAGGCTTCTCCCATGTGGTCGCTTTTAGAATAATTGAGTTTTGAAGTGGTGTTGAAATACCTTTGGATAACATGTTTGGCGGTTTTTAGATGTCCGGGATCCAGCCCTAAATAAATGGTCAGAACACCTCCATAGCGATAGGCCGAGTAACCCATCCGCAGGGATTGAGGGGTGATCCGCCTTTCAGCCAGCGGGTGATAAAGCAGCGGATTGACTCCTCTTCCGAAGACTTCGGTCAACAAATCAACGAGATATTGATCCTCATGGTTGTAATCCGGCGCCGGCAGACCGACAGCCAGATAAGCCTGGTGAACATCCATTTCTTTTTCGATCTCAACGTTTTTTTCCAGCGGAGCGGCTTTTTCCAGGCGTACGGCGGGAAATTCGGCTTCAGGTTCCGTTCCCAAAGTGTTGTTGACCATTTCTTCCATTTCGGAAAGAGAAAACTCTCCCGCCACGGCCAGAGCCGCATTGGAAGTCACGAAATATTTATTATAAAATTTTTGGATTTGCCCTATGGAAGCGTTTTTAATGATGTCTTTTTTGCCTAAGACAGGCCGGTGATAGGGATGGCCGGGAAAAATATTTTGATGAATCAATGACATCGCTGTCCGGAAAGGATCATCTTCCGCCTGGTTGATTTCTTCCAGAATGACCTTTTTTTCTTTTTCCAGAGCCTCCCGGGTTATAGAGAGCCGGAAAATGACGTCTTTGAGGTGGTTCAGGGCGAATTCAGCGTATTCTGCAGGAAGTGACATCTCAAACACCGTCAGGTCCCGTCCGGTATGGGCGTTGAAATAGGCTCCGTTCCGGCGGATTTCCTTGCGGATTGTTTCGGGAGAGCGGGTTTCCGTTCCGAAAAACAAGAGAGAATGTTCCAAAATATGCACAAACCCATTGGTCCGGTCCGTTTCGTTTTTGGAGCCCACATCAAAAGCCAAAACAATATTCACCAAGGGCAGACCGGATTTCTCGGAAAGAAAAACTTTGAGGCCGTTATCCATTTGGATATAGCGGCTGGTTTCTTCATTTTCCTGCGAGGCCAATTGGGATGGCGGAGGGAGGATGAGAAAAAAGCAAACCAAATATTTGACAATTCTGATTTTCATAAAGCCATCCGGATATAGCCTTGCTTAAATTATACTACATCAACCTTCCTGTTCTTGACAAGAGGGCCCCCGCCGGAATGGGGCGCATGCCGTTTTTCGGTTCACCCGGGAAAATAAGGAAAACCTTGAACGACAATTTTAAAACTCATGAAAATTGTTATAATCATAAAGATGGCAAAAGCCTGACCGGCCTATTTGGGGGCCGGGTTGAGGAATGAATTTATTTGGTTTGGCATGATTCTTGTATTTGACAAGGGCTAGGAGGTATTAATAATGCGTTTGCTTGGAAAAAAAGAACTGAATGCTTTAATGGAACAAAAAGGTCCCTATTGCGTTTCCGTCTACATGCCGACGGAAAAAGCGGGACGAGAAACCCGGATGAATCCCATTAGATTCAAAAATCTTATCAGTGCCGCAGAAAAGAGGCTGGGGGAAACGGATTTGAGTTCCAAGGAGACCGCCGCCATCCTCAAACCGGCCAATGACCTGTTGCTGAATTCGGTTTTCTGGCAGCATCAAAGCGAAGGCTTGGCCGTGTTCATCACCCCTGAAAATTTTTATCACTTCCAGCTCCCGATAAGTTTTCATGAGGAGATGATCATAAACAACCGGTTTTACTTAAAACCTCTGCTTTCTCTTTTCAGTGGAGACGGGCGATTTTATATTTTAGCATTGAGTCAAAAAAATGTTCGCTTGCTGCAGGCTTCGCGCTTCAGCTTCAGTGAAATCCCGCTTGAAGATATCCCCACCAGCATGGAGGAAGCTTTGGGATATGACGCTCTGGAGCAGCATCTGCAATTCCATGTGGCCAGCCGATCGGGAAAAAAACGGGGGGACCTTATGTTTCATGGGCAAGGCGGAGGCGAGGATGATTTTAAAAAAGATATTCAGCGGTACTTTCACAGAGTGGATAAAGGCCTTCGTAAGATTTTATCCGGAGAAAGCGCTCCTATGGTCTTGGCGGGAGTCGAATATATCCTTCCTCTGTTCAAGAACGTCAGCTCATATGCCAATTTTTTGGATGAAGCCGTGACCGGAAATCCGGATGAGTGGAGTGCGGAAGAGCTGCATGAAAAAGCATGGGAAACTGTTGAGCCCAATTTCAAAAAGGAGCAGGAAAAAGCGATGAAGCAGTTTCAAGATTTGCTCCATACGCCTCAAACTTCCCAGGATCTTAAGAAAATTCTCCCCGCAGCTCAGCACGGGAGGCTGGGTTGGCTCTTTATGGATGCGGCCGATCAAAGATGGGGGACTTTTCTGCCGGACAAAAATCAGGTGAAAATCGAGAAAGAGAAAAAAACCGGGTTGGAAGAGCTTATTGACCTTGCTGCTGTCAAAACATTGGAGCATGGCGGTGTGGTGTATGCCTTGAAAAAAGAAGAGATGCCCGTCAAATCGCCGGTGGCGGCTGTTTTCCGCTGGTGATTTTTTTATGCTGTTTTTTGCCATTTTCTTCCGAAAGGAATATATTTAACCTGGCCGGGATGATGAATAGGCCGGGGTGACTCCATATGCGGGGCGCACGGCAGGCCAGTGGGGGTTAGGGACTGTGGAAGGATACAGAAAATGACTGCGAAACGGAAAGAAAAAATTCTGGTGGTGGATGATGAGAAGAATATCAGGAATTCTCTCAAAATGATTTTTGAATATGAGGGATATTCGGTTTTGGAAGCTGAAGACGGGGAAAAAGCAATGGAAGTCTTTGAGGAAGCCATCGGGATCGACCTTATCCTTCTGGATGTCCAGCTTCCCGGGAAGAATGGACTGGAGATATTGAAGGAACTCAAGCAAAAGCCGTTTTCTCCTGAAGTTATCATGATTTCTGGTCATGGAACCGTCCCGACCGCTGTCGAAGCCACCAAATTGGGGGCCTTTGACTTTTTGGAAAAACCGCTTAAACGGGAGCGGGTTCTGCTGAGTGTGCGGAATGCCCTCAGCCGGAAGCATCTTGTCCGGGAAAATATAAATCTGCGGCAGAAAGCAGAAAAACAATATCAATTAGTCGGGAATTCTCCTGTGATGAAAAAACTATGGGAAGAAATAAAAAAGATCGCTCCCACCAACACCACAGTCATGATTTATGGGGAAAGCGGCACCGGCAAAGAACTTATCGCCCGTGCCGTCCACTCCCGGAGCCGTAGAGCCAAGGAAGCTTTCATCCAGGTGAACTGCGCCGCCATTCCGGAAGAATTGATTGAAAGTGAATTGTTCGGCCACGTCAAGGGCGCATTCACCGGAGCGACGGATAAAAAGCCGGGAAAATTTGAATTAGCGGACGGAGGTACCATTTTTCTGGACGAGATTGCGGATATGAGCCTGAAAACCCAATCGAAAGTGCTTCGGGTTCTGGAAGAAGGAGAGGTGCAGAAAGTGGGTTCCTCCAAGATCGATAAAGTGGATGTCCGGGTGATCGCCGCCACCAATAAAGACCTGAAGCAGGAAATATCCCGGAACAATTTCCGGGAGGATTTGTATTTCCGTTTAAATGTGGTTCCCCTGTATTCTCCCCCTCTGCGGGAAAAACCGGAGGATATCCCGCTTCTGGTTGAATATTTCGCCGGTTTGTTTGTCACTGATAATAATTTCAAGAAAAAAAATTTTTCCGGCAGCGCCCTGGAAGCCATGCGGAGGCACCACTGGAAAGGCAATGTCAGGGAATTAAAGAACGTGGTTGAGAGATTGATTGTTATGAGTGAAAAAGGTACAATAGAAGCAAAGGACCTTCCGGAACAAATAAAAGGGGAAAACAAAATCTTTTTACCGGATACGGATGAGGTGAAAAGTCTGAAAGAATTCCGGGAACAGGCGGAAAAACAGTATATTCTGGCCCGTTTGAAAGAGAATGACTGGAATATATCCCGTACCGCCAGGGATATTGATACTCCGAGAAGTAATTTATATAAAAAGTTAGACCAGCATGGAATAAAAATAACGTCCGGAGTGGATGAGGTGGTTGCTTCTTCCGAACAGGAAGGGGAGGAAAGTCCGAACTCCACAGGGCAGGATGGTCGCTAACAGCGACTCCGGGCAACCGGAGGAAAGTGCCGCAGAAAACAAACCGCCTGGGGAATGATTGTCCGCAGGCAAGGGTGAAAAGGTGAGGTAAGAGCTCACCGCTTTGAGAGTGATCTCAAAGGCACGGTAAACCCCATCCGGAGCAAGGCCAAATTGGCCCTGATGAGGCGGCCCGTCTCATGGGGCGGGTAGGCCGCTTATGCTTTATTTCGGCAAAGCGCAGATAAATAACCACCCCCGCCTCCGGCGGGAACAGAATTCGGCTTATGTCCCGCTCCGGACGTTTTTCCCATTCATATCAACAGCATTTATTTTAATTCCGGTCCGCTCATCATCCGGACTGATTTTAGGGCATAAGAAATTTCAGAATTTTCAAACGGGGAGTCACAACACAGGAAGAGACATCACGGCCTGTTTGATAAAAATAATGACATTTCCCGGGAACAGCCCCAGCTGCAACACACCGTACAAACAAACAAAAAGGACCAGGAACAAGGCCGGGTTTTCAACAAAAATCTCTATTTTATGCACCGGTTCCCGCATATACATGATGACGATGATTCTCAGGTAATAATAAACGGATATTAAACTGGCGATGACGCCGATGATCACCAATGGGATCATATCCTGACGGACGGCTGCGGAAAACACATAAAATTTCGCCAGAAATCCTCCGGTGGGAGGGAATCCGGCAAGGGAAAACAGAAAAACGGAAAGAGTGGCCCCGATCCAGGGATACTTGAATCCGATTCCTGCGTACTGGTCGATTTCCAGGTATTCTTCCCCTTTCCGGCTGAGTCCCGTGACTGCAGTGAACGCCCCGATATTCATAAACAAATATACGGTGAGATAAAAAAGCAGGCTGAAATTATCCTTGGCCAGCACCGCGATCAGGATATAGCCGGCGTGGGCGATGCTGGAATAGGCCAGCATCCGTTTGATGTTTTTTTGTTTGATCGCCAGGATGTTCCCAATCATCATCGTCAGTACGGCCAGCACCCAGAGCGCGTTTCGGAATGCTTCTGAATAGAGGGCGGATTCCCAGTAGGGAGTAAAGAGTGTGACAAAAACAGCGAATCCGGCGGTTTTGGGAATGACTGAGAAAAAAGCTGTCACAGGAGTGGGCGAACCTTGGTAAACATCCGGGGTCCACATATGGAAGGGAACCAGCGCGATTTTGAATCCGAATCCCACCAGAACCAATCCCAACCCGATAATGGCGGTGATCTCCCGTCCGGTTTGAACGGCATCCATTATGGAGGGAATAGAGGTGGTTTTGGAGGCGCCGAATAAAAGCGCGATGCCGTAAATGAGAAAAGCGGACGCAAAACTTCCCAGGAGAAAATATTTGACCGCGGCTTCACCTGATTTGAGATTATTTCTCTGCAATCCGGCCAGGGCGTAACTGGACATGGACAGCACTTCCAATCCCAGAAAAATAATCACCAGGTCTTTGGAAGTGACCATAATGACGCCCCCGGTCAGCGCCAGCAGAAGCAGGGCGTAATATTCACCGAAGTTCATTTCCTGATGGTCGATGTACTTCATGGAGATAAGCATCACTAAAAAAGTGGTTATGACGAGAATCAGCAGGAAAAAGAGCGAAACCTGATCTAAAATCAGATAGCCGCTGAAAAAGCTGTAATTTTTTCCCCAGGAGAGAATGCAAAACGCGGCGCTTATGATGAGGAAAACAACTCCTGTAAATGCCAAATGGTTTTTGTTTTTCCTGGGGAAAAAGACTTCCAGCAATAGGATGATAAGGGATCCGGCCATCAGGCTGACTGTCGGGGCTGTTGCCAATATATTATTCATGGGATTCGGTCATATGCTCAATTTTTTCTGAATTTTTTCCCGGAATTTTATCCTGCACAAAAACGGATTGCCGGTTTTGGACCTGGTTTATGATGAACTCAACCGAGGCCTCCATCTTTTCTAGAAAAGGACGGGGATAGATGCCCATTAAGAAAATCAGGATCAAGATGGGAATGAAATATCCCAATTCCCTTTTGCTCAGATCATTAAACTGCTTAACATGCTGATGGGTTATAGGGCCTTGCATAACCCTCTGATACATCCATAAGAGATAAGCCGCTCCCAAAATAATGGTGGTCACACCCAGTACGGCCATGAGCGGGCTGGTCTGAAATATTCCGAATAAACAAAGAACCTCTCCCACAAACCCGTTCAATCCGGGAAGGCCCGCGGAGGAGAGAATGACGATCAGAAAAACCGCCGCAAAAACCGGCATCCGGCGGCTGACGCCCCCGTAATCTTTTATCAAGCGGGTATGGGCCCGCTGGTAAAGGATGCCCACACAAAGAAACAAAGCGCCTGTGCTCAATCCATGATTCAGCATTTGATATATTGCGCCCTGCAGGGAATCCAAATTCACAGCGAAAACAGCCAGCATGATTAATCCCATATGGCTGACGCTGGAATAGGCCACCAGGGATTTAACATCTTTTTGGGTTAAAGCCATCAAGGCCCCGTATATAATTCCAATGACACTGAGAACCATGAGCAGGGGAACGAACTTTTCCACGGCTTCCGGAAAAAGGGGCAGCCCGAAACGCAAAAATCCGTAGGTGCCCATTTTGAGAAGCACTCCGGCCAGGATGACCGAACCGGCAGTGGGCGCTTCCACATGGGCATCCGGAAGCCAGGTGTGGAAGGGAAACATGGGAACTTTAATGGCGAAAGCAAGACCGAAGGCCAGAAAAAGCCAGGTCTGAATTCCGGGAGGCAATATAATTTCATAGAAGTCAAAAATATTGAGCGAAAAGACACCGGTCGCTTTATAGTACAGGGAATAGAGGAAAATAATCGCCACCAGCATCAGAAGGCTTCCGAACATGGTGAACAAGACGAATTTGACGGTGGCGTAAATGCGGCGTTTGCCGCCCCATATTCCGATTAAAAAATACATGGGAATGAGCATGGCTTCCCAGAAAATATAGAAAAGAAAAAGGTTGAGCGAAACGAACACACCGATGATGCCGCACTGAAGCATCAGCATGAACATGTGATATTCTTTGACATGCTTTTCGATGGCGGTCCACGAAGAGAGGATGATGATCGGCATCAGAAAATTAGTCAGCAGCACCAAAAGCAGGCTGATTCCGTCCACCCCCACGTGGTATTCCAGCCCGAATCCCAGCCACTGGGATTTTTCCGTAAACTGGGGGGCTGAGATTCCGTTTTCAAACCGGAAAAACAAGATCAAGGATAACAGGAAGTTGATAAGCGTGATTCCCAACGCCAAATGCCTTGCCAGGCGGTGTTCGTTCCGGTGGATAAAAACAAAGAGAACCGCTCCCAGCAGCGGGAAAAAGGTCACAAGCGACACAATTGGTATATTCATGGTTCAAAAAAGGAGATATCCCAAAAGAATAATCACTCCTAAAATAAATATAAGCGCATAATCTTTAAGCCAGCCCGTTTGAAAACGGCCCAGCCATTTCGACAATACTCCTGTGCTTTTGGCGGCCCCGTTGACGGCCCCGTCGATGATCTTGGTGTCGAAATGATCATAAATCCAGCTGGAACCCTTCAAGGTTGGGTTCACAAAAACAGCATGGTAGATTTCGTCCATGTAATATTTCTTGTAGACGAGACGGTACAGCCACGGAAAGCGGAGAGCCAGGGAATGGGGGATGGAAGGCTCCCGGACATGAAAGATATAGAACATATAAGCGATGAAAATCCCCAGAAAAGCGGCGAAGACTGAAATCAAAATCAGCATCCATTCGGTTCCGAGTCCCACATGAATCTCGTATTCGGGAGGAATAACCGAAGTTAAAAACACAAAAAACCTATTAGCTTTTTCACCCACAACCATGGGTAATCCGACATATCCCGCTGCAACAGAAAAGAAAGCCAGCACCATCAGGGGAACCGTCATGATCGGAGGTGACTCATGAAGATGCTTCTTGGTTTCCGCGTCCATGCGCTCTTCCCCGTGAAAAATCAGGAATATCAAGCGGAAGGCGTAAAAGGCGGTGAGCACGGCGCCTAAAACACCCAGCAGCCACACAAAATACTGTCCTTGGGCGAAAGCCTGGACCAGGATGGCGTCTTTGGAGAAAAATCCGGAAAAAAACGGCACTCCGGCGAGAGCGATGCCTCCGATGAGAAAGGCAGGGTACGTGCGGGGAAGATATTTCCGCAATCCTCCCATTTTCTGCATATTCAATTCCCCGGAGAGGGCGTGCATAACACTTCCGGCGGCCAAGAACAAAAGGCTCTTGAAGAAGGCGTGAGTGAAAAGATGAAAAATCCCGGCTGCGTAAGCCCCCACGCCGCATCCAATGAACATATAACCGATTTGGGAAATTGTGGAATAAGCCAGAACCCGCTTGATATCGTGTTGGGTCAGGGCCATCGTGGCGGCATAAACAGCGGTCAGGGCCCCGATAACCGCCACCACCTGGGATGCGGTTATTGAGAGGGCATAGAGGGTATTCAGCCGGGCCACCATATAGACCCCCGCGGTCACCATGGTGGCCGCATGAATAAGAGCGCTGACCGGAGTCGGCCCTTCCATCGCATCCGGCAGCCACACGTAAAGAGGGATTTGGGCGGATTTGCCGGTCGCTCCGGCAAACAAAAGCAAACCAACAAGCGTCGCCAGGCCGGTGGTGATTTCACCGCTTATCGCCATGTGAGTGATATGAGAAAACTGAGTGCTTCCGAGGTGCACGAATATAAACAGGATCCCCAATAAAAAGGCGGCATCACCGACCCGGTTGACCAAGAAGGCTTTCTTGCCGGCATCAGCGGCGGAAGGCTTTTCAAACCAGAATCCGATCAAAAGATAGGAACACAGGCCGACACCTTCCCATCCCACAAACATCAAAACCAAATTATCCGCCATGACCAAAATAAGCATGGCGAAGATAAATAGATTCATATAAGTGAAAAACCGGCTGAAGCTTAGGTCATCAGACATATACCCGGTGGAATAAACATGGATCAGAAAACCCACTCCGGTGACCACCAAGGTCATAATGGACGTCAGCGGATCGAACTGAAAGGCGAAATCAGCATGAAAACGCCCCGCTTCAATCCAGGGGAATAGGTTTTTGGTCAAAGGAAGGAGAGCATGCGGGATCTTAAGCAAACTGAAAAAAGAGATCAGGGAAATAACAAATGACAGAAAAACCGCACCGCAGGCCTGGATAGAAATGCATTTTTTCGGCAAACGGGCGCCGAACACAGCGAGTATAAGAGCACTGAGGGCGGGGAGAAAAGGAATGAGCCAAAAAATATTCGCCATGTCAGCCTTTCATCAATGTCATATCTTCACTTTTAACCGTCTTGCGCTGACGGTAGATCAAGAGGATGATCGCTAATCCCACCGCAGCTTCCGCTGCCGCCACGGTTATGATGAAAAACACAATCACCTGACCGTCGATAACAGAAAAAGACCTTGAAAACGCGATAAACGCGAGATTGGCGGCGTTAAGCATCACTTCTATGGACATAAACTGGGTGATAAGGTCTTTTTTGAATAAAAATCCTATCACACCGAGTCCGAACAGCACGGCGCTCAAAATCAAGAAGTAATTTGTGGGTATCATTTTTTATTTGCTTTCTTGACTAAAACAATCGCTCCCACCATTGCCCCGATAATCAGGATAGATGTGATCTCAAAGGGATAAAGATATTTGGTGAAGAGAATCTCGCCCATGGCGGCCGGACTTCCGATGTGTTCATGCACCAGGGGAGTGGCGGGAAAAAAAGCGGATTTCAGGGCGATTATTAATTCAACCGCTAATATGATTCCGATAACCGTGACCGGGATGCGGATTCGTCTTTTTTTTTCCGGGGAGAATCCTTTTCCGACGTCGATCATCATGATGGCGAAAATAAAAAGCACCATGATGGCTCCGGCGTAGATAATGATCTGGACCACGGCGATGAAAGGAGCTTGCATAAGACCGAAAAGGCCGGCGGTGCCGGCCAGAGCCAAGATAAGGAATAATGCGGAATAAGCTGGATTTTTACTTAGGATCATTGCTATGACGGAAGCAACACATATGAAGCTGAGCAGGAAAAATAAAAAATGAACCATTTTGGGAGTCATTATATTTATTGAGTTCGTAGGATGTCAAGTAAATATTTGACAAAATATGCTTTGACAAGTTAAGCCTTTCTGCTATAATAGGCTTCAAGTTGCGGGGTAGAGCAGTCTGGTAGCTCGTCGGGCTCATAACCCGGAGGTCGCTGGTTCAAATCCAGCCCCCGCTACCATCTCTTTATTCCAAAACATTCCTTCCGCTATCATTTTCCTTGTTCGACGCTGCAGTTTTAGGATGGGGATCCGTGCCGCTCAGAAATCCCCTGATTTAAGTCTCCAGCCGGAATGGTGAGCGGGCCGAACCTCACCCCTATCTGCCGTGCTGCCGGCAATGACGCTGTGGATCCTCATGGCGAACCCCTTGATTAATCCGATACTGTTTGATAAGAATTTGTCCCGGTCAGCCGTACATGACATGTGTTTTGTCCTCTTTTATGCTTTGACGGTTTCACTTTTTCTCAGGTTTAAATCCCGGAATCGCCGAAATCCGCATTGTTTGGCATGATTTTTGAAGGGAATAGGAATTGAAAACAGCTTTATGTGAAATAACTCTGTTATCAGGAGGAAAAATGAACCCGCGCATTTTTTATAAAACCGCCGGTATGACATTGTTTATCGTTTTGATTTTCACCGCCTATCCAGTGGAGGCGCAGTATTTCGGCCGCAACAAAGTTCAGTATGACACATTTGACTTCAAAGTGATCAGCACCAAAAATTTTGACCTTTATTTTTATCCGGAGGGAGAAGAGGCCGCCCGGATGGCCGCCCGGATGGCGGAAAGGTGGTATTCCCGGCTGTCCCGGATATTGCAGCATGAGCTGTCCGGCCGGCAGATCCTCATTTTATACACCAGCGGACCTCATTTCCAGCAGACCACCGCCATTCCCAGAATTTTAGGGGAAGGCGTCGGAGGTGTGACGGAAAGCCTCAAGCGGAGAATCGTGCTTCCCATGTCGGCATCATTAGAGGAATCCAACCATGTGATCGGTCATGAATTGGTCCATGCCTTTCAATATGATATCACCGGCCAGTATCATTCTGATTTCGCCCGCGTCGCTCCCTCCATCCAGCGCCTCCCTCTTTGGTTTGTGGAAGGGATGGCGGAATACCTGTCCTTAGGACCCGTGGACTCTCATACCGCCATGTGGATGCGGGATATCCTGAAAAAAGAAGAACTTCCCGGAATTCATCAACTGAATAATCCCCGATATTTCCCTTATCGGTACGGGCATGCGGTTTGGGCCTATATAACCGGAAGATGGGGCGACCAGGCCGTTCCGGGAATCCTGAAGCGCGTCGGGCGGGCCGGTGACTACCGGACCGCAATTAAAGAGGTCACAGGCGAGGATATCAAAGACATTTCCCAGTCATGGCATAAATCTTTAAGAGAGGCTTATCAACCGGTTCAGGAACGAACTCTGATGGTGGATGAACTGAGCGAGCCCCTTATTCCCGGAACCCGTCAGAACTCCTTGAATATATCACCGGCTCTGAGCCCGGACGGAAAAAGCCTGGTGTTTTTGTCCACCAAGGATATTTTTTCCATTGATATGTTTCTCGCCGATGCCGAAACCGGCGAGTTCAAGCGCAAGCTGGTCAGCACTGCGGTCAATCCTCATTTTTCCAGCCTTCAGTTCACCAGATCAGCGGGAAGCTGGGATTTTGACGGCCGCCGTTTTGTGTTCGGAGCGGTGACCGGGGGGGATCCGGTTTTAAGCATATTGAATATTCCCTCCGGAGACAAAGTCCGGGAAATCAGATTTCCGGAATTAGGAGAGGTGCTCAATCCGGCCTGGTCTCCGGACGGCCGAAATATTGTTTTTTCCGCTTTGGACGGGGGGGTTTCCAATCTGTTTCTCTACGATTTGGAGACCGATCAGTTGACAAAATTAACCGATGACCCTTATGCCGATCTTTATCCGGCCTGGTCTCCGGACGGCCGGAAAATCGCCTTTTCCACCGACCGATTTTCAACAGATCTGGCTCTCTTGGATATAGGCCATTTCGAGTTGGCCATGCTGGACATACAAACACGAAAAATTCAAAAGCTGCCGGGTTTCTCCGAGGCGAAAAATATAAATCCCCAGTGGTCCTCCGATTCCCGGGAGCTGTACTTTATTTCCGACCGCACAGGAATTTCCAACTTGTATAATTTGGATCTGGAAACCGAAACCATCACTCAAATCACCGACTTATACACCGGAGTTTCCGGAATCACGGAGCTCAGCCCGGCGCTTTCGGTTGCCAGTGCGACCGAAAAATTAGCTTACTGCATTTACGAAAACGATTATTACAGCATTTATTCCGTCGAATCGGGCCGGGAATTGATCCGCGGCGAACAGACGGTGTATACGGAGCTGCGGCCTTCGGTTTTGCCCCCCCGCTCTCAACCGGAAGGAACGGTGGCAGGCTTGCTCCGGAATCCATTATTCGGGCTCCCGGAGGCGAGGGAATATCAGCCTGAGGATTATAAGTCCGCCCTGACTCTGGATTATATCGCTCCGCCTCAAATGGCGGTGGGAGTGGACCGGTTCGGCACCTACGGGGGGGGCGGAATCGCCTTGTTTTTCAGCGATGTTTTGGGTTACCAGAGCCTTGCCACTATGGCCCAGGTGAGCTCCCGTATTCTGAATTCAGCGGCAGCGGTGAGTTATTTATATAAACAATACCGGTGGAATTTCGGCGGTGTCGCCCAGAGGATGCCTTATGTGACCGGAGGATTCACCCAATCCGTCCAAAATGTGCGGGGGGAGCCGGCTTTGGTGGAACAGGAGTTCACATTCCGCCAGGTCAATTACCAAGTGTCAGCCTTGGCTGAATACCCTTTCAGCCAGGTTTTTCGATTTGAATTATCAGGCGGATATCAATATCTCAATTTCGACCGCGAAGTCCGCACCCGGGCCGTCTCGCTTATTGACAATGCCACGCTTATCAATGAGAAGGAAAGCCTGCCCGCCCCGGACAGCCTGCATTTCGGACGAGGAAGCGCCGCCCTGGTCTATGACAGCTCTTATGTTGGAGCCACCAGTCCGGTGCTGGGCCAGCGCTACCGGATGGAAGTGTCTCCCATGGCGGGATCCATTAATTTTGCGGAGGTTCTGACGGATTACCGCCGATATTTTATGCCGGTCCAACCTTTCACCCTGGCGTTCCGTTTCATGCACTACGGCCGCTATGGTCCCGGCGCGGAAGACAGCCGTCTCTATCCCTTATTCATGGGTTATCAAACCATGGTCAGAGGATATAACACCGCGTCCTTCAGCGCCGAAGAATGCGGTGAAGAAGGCTGTCAGGTTTTCAATCAATTATTCGGCAGTAAAATGATGGTGGCCAATCTGGAGCTGAGATTTCCTCTTTTCAATGTGCTGGGTATAGGCAGGGGATTTTACGGGATTCTGCCTGTTGAGTTTTCTGCTTTTTTTGACAGCGGCCTGGCCTGGAACACCCAGGATAAAGCCTGGTTTTTGGGAGGGGACCGCCGGCCGGTCAAAAGCGCGGGCATCGGTCTGCGCATGAATATTTTCGGCTATGCCATCGCCGGAATCAGCTATGTGTATCCTTTTGACCGGCCCAATAAAGACGCCTACTTTCAGTTTTGGCTGACTCCCGGCTTTTAAGTCAAGATAGGATTATACGTAAGCCTGAACCCAGGGAGCGAAAGGAGATGGTTTAAATGAAATATATCAAATGGTTTGAAGAAGTCGGTTCAGGAGAAGTGCCCCAGGTGGGCGGTAAAAATGCCTCCCTCGGCGAGATGATTTCTCAATTGAAAAGTCAAGGCATCCGCATTCCGGATGGATTCGCCACCACTTCGGAGGCATACCGTTTGGTTGTCAAAGAAAATGATATAGAGGAACAGCTGAAAAACACATTTAAAGAATTGGAAAACGGCAATATCTCTCTTGGAAAAACCGGCAAGAAAATCCGCCGTCTGTTCACAAAGGCAAGCATTCCGGATGAGCTGGAGAAGGAATTGAGAAAAGCTTATCAAGAACTTTCCCGCAAATATAAGTCGGATGAAGTGGATGTGGCGGTAAGGAGTTCGGCGACGGCGGAAGACCTTCCGGAAGCCAGTTTCGCCGGTCAGCAGGAGACATTTCTAAACGTTACCGGGGAGGAGGAGCTGCTGGAGGCCTGCCGTAAATGTTACGCTTCCCTTTTTACCGACCGTGCGATTTCCTATCGGCGGGAAAAGGGATTCGATCATCTTAAAATCGCTCTTTCCGTGGGTGTGCAAAAAATGGTTAGAGCGGATAAGGGCGGTTCAGGGGTTATGTTTTCTTTGGACACGGAGACCGGATTCCGGGACGTCGTGGTCATAAACGCAGCCTGGGGGCTGGGTGAAAATGTGGTGCAGGGCTCGGTTAATCCGGATGAATACCGGGTGTTTAAACCTTTGCTGGGCAAAAAAGATCTTCAGCCTGTTATCCAGAAAGAATTGGGTTCCAAGGAGAAGAAGATGGTGTATGCTGGCGGCGGCAGCCGGGACACCAAAAATGTTGAGACCTCAAAGAACGAAAGGGCGGGATACGTTCTCAATGATGATGAGATTTTAAAATTGGCGGAATGGGCGGTTGTTATCGAAGACCATTATGATAAGCCCATGGATATGGAATGGGCCAAGGACGGGGAGTCCGGGGATCTGTTTATTGTGCAGGCGCGGCCGGAGACCGTTCAGTCGCTTAAAACCGCCGGTCAGATGAAAGCATACCGCCTCAAGGAAAAAGGAAAAAAAATCATCGAAGGCCTGGCTATAGGTGAAGCCGTAGCCGCCGGGAAATCACAAATCATTAAAGACCCTGATCAAATAGACCGGTTTGAAGAAAACGCCATTCTGGTGACGGGGCAGACCGATCCCGACTGGGTGCCTGTCATGAAAAAAGCCTCCGGGATTGTGACGGACCATGGGGGGCGCACCTCCCATGCCGCCATCGTCAGCCGGGAACTGGGGATTCCGGCCGTGGTCGGCACTGGAGAGGCCACTTCCAGCCTGAAGGACGGCAGCGAGATAACCATATCCTGTGTGGAAGGGGATAAGGGCATAGTCTATGACGGGATTTTGGATTTTGAAGAAAAAGAGGTGGATCTGGAGAAAATTCCGGAAACCCGAACCCGGATTATGATGAATATCGCCAGCCCGGCGGCGGCTTTCCGCTGGTGGCGGCTGCGGGCTCAAGGAATCGGGCTGGCCCGAATGGAATTCATCATCAATAACATCATAAAAATTCATCCTATGGCTCTGGTCGATTTCGATTCTCTTTCCGATAAAAAAGCCAAACATGACATTGAAACACTGACCCGGGGATTCGATAACAAGGGCGATTACTTTGTCGAGCATCTGTCCCGGGGCATCGCACGAATCGCCGCTTCCCAGTATCCGGAGCCTGTCATTGTGCGCATGAGTGATTTTAA
Organism: Candidatus Aminicenantota bacterium; assembly: GCA_046483285.1. Classification (GTDB taxonomy): domain Bacteria; phylum Acidobacteriota; class Aminicenantia; order Aminicenantales; family Aminicenantaceae; genus CAYRTV01. The sequence goes on from JAWODN010000119.1 coordinate 25,305, forward strand.
AACCAATGAATACGCCAATTTGATTGGCGGCAGGGAATTCGAGCCGGGTGAGGCTAATCCCATGCTGGGATTGCGGGGGGCGTCCCGCTATTACAGTGATCATTACCGGGAGGGATTCCGCTTGGAATGCCGGGGTATTCAGCGTGCCCGGGATGAAATCGGACTGGATAATGTTGTTGTTATGATCCCTTTCTGCCGCACCCTGGAGGAAGCGGATAAGATTTTGGAGGTTCTTGCGGAAAACGGATTGGAGAGGGGGAAGAACGGACTGGAAGTGTATGTGATGATCGAAATCCCTTCCAACGTGATTTTGGCGGAGGAATTCGCCCGCCGTTTTGACGGTTTTTCCATCGGAACCAATGATTTGACCCAGTTGATTTTGGGAGTTGACCGTGATTCAGAAGAATTATCTGGAATTTATGATGAGCGCAACGAGGCGGTGAAAAGCATGATCCGTCAAGTCATAGAACGAGCTCATAAGCATGAGACCAAGGTGGGGATCTGCGGGCAGGCCCCCAGTGATCATCCGGATTTCGCCGCTTTCCTGGTGGAGGCGGGAATCGATTCCATTTCTCTTAATCCGGACAGCGTGATTGACGTCAAAGAAAAGGTGCATAAAAAAGAAAAAGAATTGAAGAAAAGAAGGGATGAATAATTTTTTGTGTATTCCAGCCGGGGTGACGACAGGAGCGGGGCTTCCGCGAATTCGGTTTCCAGTATTTTTTTGATTCATTGAGAGAATTTGTGTTATGAATTTGATAGAATAAACGCCTGCGCCGGTGGGTGCACGGGGTGACAGGTCAGGCATCGCCGTGATATGGCTGTTTTCCCGGGGCTGTCGCCGGATCAATATGCGGAGCGGATGGAATATGAATAAAATCAGGCAAAATTCCAATAATGTGGGGTACATACAGTCTATCCGCTCCAGTGTGGTGGATGTTCTGTTTCCTGATAAAGTCCCCGGCATCAATCACCGTTTAAATGCCGGTGAAAACGGCCGGGTGGCCATCGAAGTGATGACTCACCTGGATGCCAATTTGGTCAGAGGAATCGCCCTTCATCCCACTCAGGGGTTATCCCGGGGCGATAAAGTGGAAGACACCGGCCGGCCCATCCAAGTGCCTGTGGGAAAAGAGCTGGCCGGCAGAGTATTTAATGTTTTCGGGGAAACCATTGACGGGGGTGATCCGGTGGAAACCAAAATTTTACGTTCCATCCATCAGGAGCCGGTTCCCCTTTCTCAACAAACCGCCACCGAAGAAATTTTTGCAACCGGGATCAAGGCTATTGATGTGCTGGCGCCTTTGGAACGGGGAGGGAAGGCCGGCATGTTCGGGGGCGCCGGGGTCGGAAAAACCGTTCTGATCATGGAAATGATCCACAATATGGCCAGCCACCATGAAGGAATCAGCATATTTTGCGGAATAGGGGAACGGAAGCGTGAAGGAGAGGAACTCTACCGGGAAATCAAGGAAGCTGAGGTTTTAGACCAGGCGGTCTTGATTTTCGGGCAAATGGATGAACAGCCGGGAGCGCGGTTCAGGGTGGGTCATACCGCCCTGACCATGGCGGAATACTTCCGTGAAGACAGGAAACAGGATGTGCTGTTGTTGATAGATAATATTTTCCGTTTTGTTCAGGCCGGTTCGGAAGTGTCCGGTTTGCTGGGCCAGATCCCTTCCCGGGTGGGTTATCAACCGACTTTGGCCACCGAGCTGTCGGAGCTTCAAGAACGCATTTGCAACACGGCTTCCGGAGCTATATCCTCCATTCAGGCGGTCTATGTCCCGGCGGATGATTTCACGGACCCGGCCGCGGTCCATACCTTCGGTCACTTGTCCGCCTCCATCGTGCTTTCCCGGAAACGGGCCAGCCAGGGATTATACCCGGCCATCGACCCGCTTGAATCGAGATCAAAAATGCTGTCCCCTCATATCGTGGGGGAGAGGCATTATCGAATCGCCCGGGAGATGAGGAGCACCCTGGCGGAATATGAAAATTTGAAAGACATTATCGCCATGTTGGGGATTGAGGAGCTTAACAGGGAAGATCAGAAAACCGTATACCGCTCCCGCCGGCTGGAACGTTTTCTGACCCAGCCCTTCTTCACCACCGAACAGTTCACCGGTCACGAAGGAAAGCTGGTCAAATTGGAGGACGCCTTGAACGGATGCGAACGGATACTGAATGATGAATTTTCCGACTTTCCGGAAAAATCCCTTTATATGATCGGCGGAATCGAAGAGGCGGAAAAATGAAAATAAAGGTCTTGCTTCCCACACATGTTTTTTTGGAAGAGGAAACCGGTAAAATTTCCGGGGAGGCATTGAACGGGTCATTCACTATACTGCCCCGGCATGTGGATTTTGTCACCGCGCTTCAAGCGGGGTTGTTGTTTTTTGAAGGAGAGAAAGGCGAAACCTTTTTGGCTGTGGATAAAGGGGTTTTATTGAAAGCCGGAGATGAAGTTCTGGTTTCGGTCCGGGACGCGGCCAGGGCGGAGAATCTTGAGGATGTCCGAAAGAAAGTGGAAGAGCGGTACAGGGAATTGAATGAGAAAGAAAAAAAATCCCGTTCTGTTCTGGCCGGTTTTGAATCTGATTTTTTGAGAAGATTTCTGGAATTGGGAAAAAATGCCTGATAACAATCCGGGAAAAAAACACCAGGAAAGACAAAAAGATATTTCCAGCCGTATCGGGAAAAAAGCAAAAAGAAAACTGGAAGCCCGGAAACATAAAGAAGAAGAGAGCATCTGGTTCGGCCTGGGTATGTTCGGTTTGGTGGGCTGGGCGGTCTCTATACCCACCGTGATCGGAATCGCCGTGGGCGTCTGGCTGGATTCGCGGTACCCGGGACCGGTTTCCTGGACATTGACCTTTTTGGTCATCGGCATTGCTCTGGGATGCTGGAACGCCTGGTACTGGGTTTCCAAGGAAAGAGACCGCATCCAAAAAAAAGACGGGAATGATGATGAATGAGATTTTAGGCTATGTTCTGTCCCTGATCGCGGGTTTCATTTTGGGTTATATTTTTTTCGGCGGGCTCTGGTTGACGGTCCGGCGCCTCCCCGAAATGAAAAAGCCTTTCCTGTGGACGATGCTGAGTTTGCTTTTACGGCTGGGAATATCTTTGACCGGATTTTACTTTATCGTCCGTGGAGGACATTGGCTCCGGCTGCTGGTTTGCCTGGCGGGTTTCATGGCCGTGCGCTTTATTATGTCGGCTCCCATGAAGAAGCAGCTGGATTCAAGCAAGAATGAGGGTAAAGAATGAATATCAGCCCGGATGCCATCGTTTTTTGGGAGTGGGGTTTTATCAAAATCAATGCCACCATAGTTTTCACCTGGGTGGTTATGGGATTTTTGGTCCTGATTTCCTGGCGGGTGACCCGGCGTTTATCGGTGGGGACAAGATTTTCCCGCGGCCAGATGTTTCTCGAAGCCCTGGTGGATGTCATCCAAAGCCAAATAAGAGATATCGTCCGCCGGGATCCTTCCCCCTATTTGCCCTTTATCGGAACCCTGTTTCTGTTCATCTCGGTTTCCAATTTTTTTGCTTTTGTCCCTGGTTACCAACCGCCGACCGGATCCATCACCACCACAGCGGCGTTGGCGATATGTGTGTTTTTTGCGGTTCCCATTTACGGGATCGCCCATGTTGGAGCCGCCGGATATTTCAAGCATTATATTAAACCATCTGTTTTCATGCTGCCTTTTCATATCATCGGGGAGTTGTCGCGAACCCTGGCATTGGCCGTGCGGCTTTTCGGTAATGTTATGAGCGGAACCATGATTGCGGCGCTGCTTCTTTCAGTCGCCCCCTTGTTTCTGCCGGCGGTCATGGAAGCCCTGAGTTTGCTGATCGGCCAAATACAGGCTTATATTTTTGCTGTTCTGGCTGCGGTCTACATTGCTTCCGCCAGCCGGGCCAGAGAAGAAGAAAAACATAAGGTTGAATCCGCTGAATCTAAGAAGAAGGAGGAATAATCATGGGGAGTATCAATATAATCGGAGCCGCATCGATTATCATTGCCGGATTGACCATCGCCATCGGTTCCATAGGTCCCGCTTTGGGAGAAGGCCGGGCCCTGGCCCAGGCCTTAAGTGCCATCGCGCAGCAGCCGGATGAATCCAATACCATCACCCGGACCCTGTTTGTCGGCCTGGCCATGATTGAGTCAACCGCTATCTACTGTTTTGTGATTTCCATCATTTTGATTTTCGCCAATCCATTTTGGAGTCACGTCATTCAATCAGGGGGTTGAAGGTGGAAATAGATCTTTTCACATTTATCGCCCAGATCATCAATTTTTTGATACTGATCATTTTGCTGCGCCAATTGTTGTATAAACGCATTGTCAAGGCGATGGATGAACGGGAGGGAAGAATCCAGGCGCGACTGGAGGGAGCGGAAAAAAAACAGGAAAAGGCTGACCAGGAGGCGGAATCCTACAGGCGGAAACAGGAAGAATTGGAACAAAAAAAACAAAGTATTATCACTAAAGCCGAACAAGAGGCGGATGAAAAGAAGCAGGACCTCCTCAAGAAGGCCCGCCAGGAGGTGGACGGAAATCAAAAAAAATGGCGGGAGTCTCTGCATAGACAAAAAGATACTTTTATGACCGGTTTAAGGGAAACCGCCGGCCGCCAAATTTATGCCGCGGTTCGAAAAGTTTTAAATGACCTGGCGGATGAAGAATTGGAAAATCAAATCATTCGTTTTTTTATTCAAAGAATTGAGAATCTAGATAAGGGGCGGAAAAAAGAACTCCGGTCTCAACTGAAGGAATCCGGCGGCCGGGTGGTGATCCACAGCGCTTTCGGGATTGAAAAAAAGCTGCGGGAGTCATTGAAAAAGGCGGTTAATGACCTTTTTGACCAAGGAGTGGAGCTGGAATTTAAAAAGGACAGCGAATTGGTTTGCGGAGTGGAGCTGCATGCCCGGGATCAAATCATAGCTTGGAGCATCGACAGTTATTTATCAGAACTGGAAGAACATATGTCCCGCCGGTTGGAAGATAATCTTCCGCGGGGAAAAGAGGAAAAAGACTCCGGAAACCAGACGGAAAATAAACCCCATGAATCCGAAAAACAAAAAAAATAACAACCCCCATGCTTCTCTAAACCAAATCCTGGAGCAGATGGAATCGGATGTGTCCCTCTCCATGCAGGATCATCAAGCTGAAATCTCCACTCGTGAAACCGGCCGGGTGTTCAGCGTGGGGAGAGGCGTGGCCAGGATCAGGGGGTTGTCTGGTGTCAAATATGAAGAGCTCCTGCAGTTTCCCGGACAGAAGATGGGGATTGCTCTTAATCTGGATAAAGATGAAGTGGCTGCGGTCCTGCTGGATGAATATGAAAACATCAGCGCGGGAGATGAAGCCAGAAGGACCGGAAGGGTCATGGATGTTCCGGTGGGGGAAGAGCTGATCGGCAGAGTGGTGGACCCCCTGGGAAGGCCTCTTGATCGAAAAGAACCCATACGAACGCGGGAAAGATTGCCGGTTGAAAGAAAAGCCCCCCCGATCATGCATAGAGCCCCGGTAGAAGTGCCGCTGCAGACCGGGCTCCAGGTGGTGGATGCCTTGATTCCGGTCGGCCGCGGCCAAAGAGAGCTGATCCTGGGGGACCGCCAGATTGGGAAAACGGCTGTGGCATTGGATACCATCATCAATCAAACCGGCAAAGACATGATTTGCATATACTGCAGCATTGGAAAAGAGAGCGGCACCGTTGCCAAAGTGATTTCGGATTTGAAGCGGTTCAAGGCCATGGAATATACCATCGTGGTCGCCGCTCATGGAGAAGAACCCCCGGGATTTAATTTTATCGCCCCTTATGCGGCCACCAGCATGGCGGAATATTTCATGGAAAAGGGGGAGGATGTTCTCATTGTCTATGATGATTTGACCCGCCATGCCCGCTCCTACCGGGAATTATCCCTGCTGTTGCGCCGCCCCCCGGCGAGGGAAGCGTACCCAGGGGATATTTTTTATATCCATTCCCGGTTATTGGAACGGTCAACCCATTTAAGAGAAGATTACGGAGGGGGTTCGTTGACGGCCCTTCCCATCATTGAAACCCAGGCTGAAAATATTTCCGCTTATATTCCCACCAATCTGGTGTCTATCACGGACGGACAGATTTATCTGTCTCCGAAATTGTTCGGAGAGGGCATTTTGCCCGCCGTGGATGTGGGGAAATCGGTGTCCAGAGTCGGCGGCAAGACTCAGCTTCCAGCCTACCGGGAAGTGGCCGGCGATCTCCGGCTTTCATATTCCCAGTATAAAGAGCTGGAAACATTTGCCCGGTTCGGCACCCGTCTGGATGAGGAAACCCGGAAGACTTTAGAAAGAGGGAGGAGGGTCCGGGAAGTTTTGAAGCAGCCGCAGTATCAGCCTATCCCCATGGCTGAACAGATGGCGGTGCTGCTGGCGGTTTCCGAAGGATTGCTGGATGCCGTTTCCTTGCCCAAGATCGAAGAAGTGAAGACACGTATCCGGAATAATATCCGGGAACGGGTTCCGGATGCGGCGCGGCGTATGGAAGAAGGCGAAAAATTGAGCGAAAAGGATAAGAATGAAATTATATCTCAAATCCAGGATATCATCGCCGATCTTCAGGAGAGCGAATAATGGAGCAATTGGAAACCTTGAGGAGAAGACTCCAAAGCGCCCGGGACCTTCACTCGGTGGTAAAAACCATGAAAACCCTGGCCGCCGTCAATATCCGGGAATATGAACAAGGGGTGGAGTCGCTGAAAGATTATTTCCGCAGTATTGAAATGGGGCTGCAGATTCTCATGCGGAATAAACCGGAAAGAATCCGGCTGGTTTCTCCTGAAAAGGAAGAGAAGCTGGGAGCGGTGGTCTTTGGTTCGGAACAGGGAATGGTGGGACAGTTCAACGAAAAAATCGCTGAATTCGCATGGAAACAGTTGAATGAGATGAAAGTTGAAAAGAAAAACCGGACCGTTATGGCGTTGGGCGGAAAACTCATTGGAAGGCTGGAGGCCTTGGGAGTTGAGGTTGAAGAGGCCATCCATGTTTTCGGTTCTATGGTGGATATCAATGAGGTCAACCAAGAAGTTTTGCTGAAAGTTCAAGAGTGGCGCCTGGAAAAAAAAGTAAGCCGGATCATTTTATTTTATAACCGTCCGGCTTCCGGGACCACATACACCCAGGCCATGCGCAAGCTGCTTCCTTTGGATGAGGAATGGCTTAATGACCTCGAAAGCAAGAAATGGCCCACTCATATGCTGCCTGCTTTTTTCATGGATTGGGATAAACTGTTTTCCGCTTTGATCCAGGAATTCTTTTTTGTGACATTATATCAGGCTTCCGTGGAATCCCTCGCCAGCGAAAACGCCAGCAGGCTGGCTTCCATGCAGGCGGCGGAAAAAAACATCCAGGAGCGCCTGGATGAGCTCAGCCTTAAATATCAGCAGCAGCGCCAGCAATCCATAACCGCTGAGCTGCTGGATATCGTCTCAGGGTTCGAAGTGCTGTCGTGAGGGAAAAAACGGACAGAAAAAATATCCACATCGGGACCTCAGGCTGGCATTACCGGCATTGGAAAGGCCCTTTTTATCCAGAGGACATTCCGGATAAGGATCTATTGAAATATTACGCCCGTCATTTCCGGACGGCTGAAATCAATAATTCTTTTTACCGGGTCCCGGATGAAAAGACTTTGAAGCAATGGGTCCGGACCGCCGGCGGGGGCTTTGTTTTTTCCGCCAAAGGCAGCCGCTATATCTCTCATATGAAAAAATTAAAGGATCCTCAAGAGCCTGTGAAAAAATTCATGGATAAAATCAGTGTTCTGGGAGACTCTCTGGGCCCGGTATTGTTTCAGCTGCCTCCCCATTGGAGAAAGAACAGGGACAGATTGAAATCATTTTTGGAAGCTCTGCCAGAGGGTTACCGGTTTGCCGTTGAATTCCGGGACCCGGATTGGTTTGGAGATGATATCAACCGATTGCTGGAAAAACATCAAACCGCTTTCTGCATATATGATTTCAACCGCAGGCGGTCCCCCAAGACGGTGACCGCGGATTTTGTGTATATCCGCCTGCACGGCCCGGACGGACCCTACGAAGGGAAATACGACAATCAAACTTTGTCCGGCTGGGCCGGAGCGATTTCACAGTGGGAAAAACAAGGAAAAGAAATCTTTTGTTATTTCGACAATGACCAGGCCGGATTCGCAGCTGAAAACGCTGGGCAGCTTCAAAAAATGACAGGAGAGGAATAAAGCATGCCGGTTCACAACAATGATATCGCCGAAATTTTCAATACCATCGCCGATCTTTTGGAAATCAAGGAGGCGAACCCTTTCCGGGTCCGGGCCTACCGGGACGCGGCACGCATCATCGGCGGCCTGTCCAAAAACGCCTCCGATTTGCTTGAAGAGGGAAAAGATTTATCTGAGCTGCCGGGTATCGGCAAAGACCTGGCCGGAAAGATCAAAACCATAATCAAATCGGGAACCCACCCGCTTCTGGAAGACTTGAAACTGGAAATTCCAGAAGAATTAAGCGGATTGATGAAGCTGCAGGGACTGGGCCCTAAAAAAATCGCAGTTATTCACAACAAGCTGGGAATCAAAACCGCCGGAGAATTAAAAAAAGCCGCCGAGGAACATAAGCTTCGCGATCTCACCGGGTTTGGAAAAACCACCGAGCAAAATATTTTAGAGGAGCTGGAACGGCAGGAGGATGAGCAGGAACATAAGCGGTTCAAGTTGTCTGCTGCCGAGCAAATGGTGAAACCTTATCTTGAGCATTTGAAAGGCGATAAAAAAGCCAAGGCGGTTGAAATCGCCGGCAGCTTCAGAAGAAGAAAAGAAACAGTGGGGGATATTGATATTCTGGCCGTGTGCAAGCGGGGATGCCGGATTATGGACCGTTTCACCGGTTATGAAGATGTGAAAAAGGTTGTTTCCAAAGGCGGCACCCGTTCGACGGTGCTTTTAAAAAGCGGCCTCCAGGTGGACCTCCGGGTGGTGCCCCAAGCGGCATTCGGCGCGGCGCTCCACTATTTCACCGGTTCCAAGGAACACAACATCGCCTGCCGGAAGATTGCGGTCAAGAAAAAGTACAAGCTGAATGAGTACGGTGTTTTTAAAGATGACAAGCGGATCGCCGGGGGGACGGAAAAAGAAGTGTATGCCCGGATTGACCTTCCGTATATTGAACCCGAGTTGCGGGAAAACCGGGGAGAGATCGAAGCCGCCCGGAAAGACAACCTTCCCGGATTGATCACTCTGGATGATATCCGGGGGGATCTGCATGTTCACACCAAAGCCACCGACGGCCGCTACAGCCTGGAGGATATGGTGCGGGCGTCTGAAGAAAAAGGATATGAATACGTCGCCATAACCGATCATTCACAAAAAGTTACGGTGGCTAAGGGCTTGGATTCCAAAAGGCTGCGGGAACAGATCGAAGAGATCGATAAAATTCAGGGTAAGTTCAAAAAAATCCGGATCCTCAAATCCATCGAAGTGGATATTTTGGAAGACGGCAGCTTGGACCTTCCCGACGATGTTTTGAAAGAACTGGATTTCACCATCTGTTCCATTCATTATAAATTCAACTTTTCGCGGGAAAAACAAACAAACCGGGTTCTGAAAGCCATGGACAATCCTCATATGAATATTCTGGGTCATCCTTCCGGACGCATGATTCATGAAAGGAAACCTGTTGATTTGGACATGGAAAAAATCATGCAGGCTGCGTCGGAGAGAAATATTCATTTCGAAATCAATTCCCATCCCGACCGGATGGACCTTAATGATGTGCACTGCAAGCTGGGGAAAGAAACCGGAGTGAAAATGGCCGTCACCACCGATGCCCACAGCAAGGATGACCTGGATTTGATCCGCTTTGGTGTCGGCCAGGCAAGAAGGGGCTGGCTGGAGCCGGAAGATGTCATCAACACTCTCCCCTGGAAAAAATTAAAAAAAAGGTTTGAACGGAAATAAAGGAGGAGAGACCATGGATTATAAACATAATCCTGATACGGATTTCAAAGATATCGGCAAACTTTCCAGGGAAGAAGCCGGGGAAGAGATCAAGGCCCTGCGGGAAGGGATTGAATATCATGATTATCTCTATTATGTGAAAAATCAGCCGGAGATTTCCGATGCGGTCTATGACAAGCTGTTTAAGCGTCTGCAAGAACTGGAAGAGGCTTTTCCCGAGTTTGAATCCGAAACGTCTCCGACCCGTAAGATCGGGGCGCCGCCTGTGGGCAAACTCAAAAAAGTCGAGCACACCGTAGTCATGCTCAGTTTGAATGCGGCCCTGGAGGAGAAAGAGGTCCGGGATTTTGATGACTTCATTCGCCGCCATACCGGCCGGGAGCAAATCGCATATGTGGCGGAGCCGAAATTCGACGGCCTCTCGGTTGAAATTGTTTATGAAAACGGGCGTTTTAAATACGGAGCCACCCGGGGGGACGGCCGGACCGGAGAGGATATTTCCGAAAATATCAAAACTGTCAGGGCGGTCCCGCTCCGGCTTTATCAGGAGAACGGGCGGAAGACTCCATCCTTCCTGGCCGTGCGGGGAGAGATTTTTATGCCCAAGGACGCTTTTCAAAAGATGAATAAAACCCGCATTGAAAGGGGAGAAAATCCATTCGCCAACCCCCGGAATGCCGCGGCCGGAACCATGCGGCAGCTGGATTCCAAGAAAGCGGCGGACAAACCGCTGGATATTTTTTTTTATGAAATCCTGAAAATTGAGGGGCGGGAATTTTCATCCCATTGGGAGGTCATTCAGCAGCTGCCCAAATGGGGTTTGAAAATCGACAAGGATAACCGCAGATGCGGATCTTTTCAGGAAGTTAAGGAATACAGGGAAAATCTCAGCCGCAGGCGGGATGAACTTGAATATGAAATCGACGGAATTGTGATAAAAGCGGATGATTATTCCATACGGGAGAAACTGGGGACCCGTCAACGCAGCCCGCGGTGGGCCCTGGCCTGGAAATTTCCGCCGAAAAAAGAAGTCACGACACTGGAGGAAATTGTGGTTCAGGTCGGGAGAACCGGCATGCTGACTCCGGTGGCGCTGCTGCAGCCGGTGGATGTGGGAGGCGTCACGGTGAGCCGGGCGACCCTGCACAATGAGGATGAGGTCCATGCCAAAGATGTCCGCCCCGGAGATAAAGTGCGGATCGCCCGGGCCGGGGACGTCATTCCTGAAGTGGTGGAGCGGATCGAGCAGGCCGGGAAAAAACGGGGCGGGAAATTTTCCATGTCGGAGGAATGTCCGGTGTGCGGATCGGATGTCTTTAAGGAAGGGTCGTATTATTTTTGTTCAGCCGGCTTATCCTGTGAAGCTCAGCTCATCGGGCATATTATGCATTATGCGTCCCGGGACGCCATGAATATCGAGGGGCTGGGTGAAAAAATTGTCAAAAAATTAGTGGACCGGGATATGGTCCATGATGTCGCGGATTTATATCATCTTTCCATTGAAGATTTTAAGGAGCTTGAGGGATTCGCCCAGAAGTCGGCTGAAAATCTCCATCATGCCATCCAAGGAGCCAAAAAGGTCCGGTTCGACCGCTTTCTCTATGCTTTGGGAATCAGACATGTGGGGCAGCATGTGGCACGGGTGTTGGCCATGGAATACCAGACTCTGAAAAATTTGATGGATGCGGATGAGGATGAATTAAGAGAAGTCCGTGAAATAGGACCGGAAATCGCCCGCAGTGCCCATCATTTTTTTCAGCAGGAAGAGAATAAAAAGGTCTTGGAGCGATTGCGGGAAGCCGGAGTCAAACCGGAATCGATGGCTCCGGGGGAAAAAGCTTTTCCTCTTGAAGGGAAAAAATTTGTTTTCACCGGCAGCCTGGACGAATTCACCCGGGATGAAGCCAAGCAGGCGGTTGAAGATCTGGGCGGCCGGGCGACATCCAGCGTCAGCGGGGAAACCGATTACGTGGTGGCCGGTGAGAATCCCGGGAGTAAACTGGATGACGCCGAAAAAAATAAAGTGAAAATCCTCCATGAGGAGGAATTCAAAGAATTATTGAAAAAAGCCGAATCATGAATCCGGCCCGGCTGGAACATCACCGTTCTTTATGAATTCGTCATGTGTATAATACACCACGAACCATGAAAATGATCCCAATGTCATTGCCGGAGCGGAGCACTTTTGAGTCTGTCATTCCGGGGCACGCCGTGCCTTTGAGTGTGTCATCCCGCGGTGCGAAGCACCGAGGGATCCCTTACTGGTTCGTTTTGGCGGTGGGTTCTGCTTTCACGAGGCAGGAAGGGATTGCCGCGGCTTGCTGGCGCAAGCCTCGCAATGACAAGGGGGCATGTCATTCCGGGGCACGCCGTGCCTTTGAGTGTGTCATCCCGCGGTGCGAAGCACCGAGGGATCCCTTACTTCTTCGTCTTGGCGGTTGGCCCCGCTTTCACGAGGCAGGAAGGGATTGCCGCGGCTTGCTGGCGCAAGCCTCGCAATGACAAAGTGGAATGTCGTCCCGGGGAGCGAAGCGATGAGGGATCTGTGAGTGCCTCGGCTAATGAGTCAGAACCGACTCATCAGACGAAGCCGAATAAGATCCTCACGGCCTGCTTCGCAGGCCTCAGGATGACAGCGGAGCTGTCATTTTCTAAGGTATAGGTCAGGCTTGCCTGGCCTGTTCACGGGCCGCGATCGCAATTTTTTTATGAATAAGCCAGGGGAATGAATCAGGTTGGATAAGGAGAAAACAATGCCGGAATTACCCGATGTGGAAGTTTTCAGACAATATATGGAGGCCACATCTCTGCACAAGAAAATAACAGGCGTGGAGGTTGAAAATGAACGGGTCCTCCAGGATATCACTCCCTCCGGATTAGGTCAAAAGCTCAAGGGGCGCCTGTTCGAAAGAACCAGACGGCATGGAAAACATATGTTCGCCTGTGCGGATGGGGAATTCTGGGTGATGTTCCATTTCGGCATGACCGGCTTTTTCAAGTATTTCAAGAATGAAGAAGACAAACCGCCTCACGCCCGGGTGTTGTTTCATTTTGATAATGGATTTTGTCTGGCTTATGACAGCCAGAGGATGTTGGGGAAAATCAGGATCGTGGAAGACGCGGGGGATTTTATCCGGCAGAACGAATTAGGTCAAGACGCCCTGGGTTTGTCCTGGGACGCTTTTCAAAACCGGATGCATGGCCGGCGCGGCACGGTGAAAACCGCCTTGATGAATCAGAGCCTTATGGCCGGCATCGGAAATATTTACTCGGACGAGATTTTATTTCAAACCGGAATCCATCCTAAAACCCAAATGAACAATCTGAATGAAGGCCTTCTTAAAAAGATGCATGAGCACATGCAGAGGGTTTTGAAAACAGCCGTTGACAAAAAAGCGGATCCGGAGGAATTCCCGGATGATTTTCTGGTTCCACACCGGGGAAGCGGAAATAAATGCCCCCGCTGCGGCGGAGAGATAAAAAAAGTCAAAGTGAACAACCGGGGAACCTATTTTTGCCCGCAATGCCAGCCGTCTCCTCATAGTTGAATTTAGTCTATCTGGTCTATCTGGTTTGTCTGGTCTGGATGGGGTATTGGGGGGATGATTCGTTTCTCACAGCGTCCTCATGGCCCATCTGTTCTTGAATTTTATGGTTGAATTCATCATAATAGCCGTTAATCATGCGGATCACCGGGTTCTCTGAATTTAAAAAAACACTCCGTGAGGGATGATGAACAGGCCGAGCCGTTTTTTACCAGCCGGAAAGACCGGGAAAGGATTGCGAAAATGAAAATAGCCCTTATTCAGCAGCACGCCGTATCGGACCATGAGGACAATATGGAACGGGGGATTGAGGCTTTTAAAAAAGCAGCGGCGAACGGTGCGGGCCTCATCGCCTTTGCTGAACTGGGATTGACCTATTTCTATCCCCAAAAACCCGCGGCGGAGGAAGACAAGAAAAAAGCCGAGACCGTTCCCGGTCCCTCCACGGATGTTTTTTCTCTTTTGTCCAGAGAGCACGGGGTGGTGACTGTTCTCAATCTCTTCGAACGCTGCGGGGACAATACTTATGATGCCTCCCCGGTCATCGATGCCGACGGAACGATTCTGGGAATAACCCGGATGGCTCATGTTATGGATGGGCTGGGGTTTTATGAAAAAGGATATTATGCCCCCGGAGATAATGAGAATTTTGTTTATGATACTTCCGCCGGCCGGATCGGTGTCGCGATCTGTTATGACCGCCATTTCCCGGAATATATGCGCTGGCTGGGGATCCAAGGGGCTCAATTGGTGGTGGTGCCCCAAGCCGGTGCGGTGGGCGAATGGCCGGAAGGATTGTTCGAAGCCGAGCTCCGGGTGGCGGCTTTTCAAAACGGATATTTCGCGGTTCTGGTCAACCGGGTGGGAAAGGAAGACCATCTTCATTTTGCCGGAGAATCCTTTGTGGTCGATCCGGAAGGCTGTGTGTTGGCCCAAGCCCCTGCAGAAGAGGACTTTATACTTTACGCTGAAGTGGACTTGGAGAAAACAGACGGATGCACGGCCCGGCGCTTTTTTATTCCGGACAGGCGCCCAGCGCTTTACCGGAGATTTTTTTGTTCAGAAACCCCACACGTCCATCCAAAGGAAAAAGCCAGATCATGAAAAAATGGTATGTGGTGAACACTCGCCCGAAAAAAGAGTTTCAAGTGGAAAGGCTTCTAAAAGAGGGCGGCTTTGAGGTGTACAATCCCAAATACAAGCAGGAAGGTTTTGTCCGCCCCTTTTTCACGGGATATGAATTTGTGCTTTTTGAATATCCTCAGCATTTCCGCTTGGTGAAATACACCCGCGGTGTCAAATCATTAGTCGGCAATGAGGAAGGTCCTATTCCTATACATGAAGAAATGATCGATGAAATCAAAAACAGGGAAATTGACGGGTTTATCGAGCTGGAAAAATATGGGAGTGAACCGGATGTGGGGGATGAAATTCAAGTGATGGAAGGAGCCCTGAAGGGACTGAAAGGGGTTTTTAAAAAGGAGTTGTCGGGAACGGACCGGGCGATGATTTTATTAAATTATGTGTCCTATCAGGGCAAGCTGATAATCGAAAAAAAGAAACTGAAAAAAATATTATGAGCCGGACGGAATAGCATTCTCTGCGGCGGCCGTCAGGATGCACAGAGAAGATGCCGCAATGCATCCAGGTTGAGTTGGGATCCGGTGATAATCAAAGCCCTGTTTTTTAAAAGGACAGAAATCCCCCTTGTCCTGGATCCGGGACGTTAGAGTATCATGTATTCTGATGGCTCCTCGGCTAAGAGAGAGAAAGGGAGAAGCTCTCGCAAGTGAAAAACCTGTTCCTCTTCCTGCGACCGGAAAAGGAAGATGAGGTGTTTGACGCCTGTTAACTCTAGTGTTGGTCAAACCATGATTCGCCGGCAGTATGCCAACTTGACAAAACTCCCTAATTGGCCGAAGCTGTAAAGAGTTGCAGGGGGGTGGAGGAACCCGTAAGGAAAGGAGGAGGACCATGGAACTCGCCATCATTGGACTTGGACGCATGGGCGGCAACATGGCCGAACGGCTCGTGGCGGCGGGTCATCGAGTCATCGGTTACGCCCGGCATATTGAAACGATTGAGGCCTTTGAGAAAAAGGGGATCGTCGGAGCGTCCTCCCTTGAAGATCTCGTTTCGCGGTTGGCCCCGTCGCGGGTGATCTGGATCATGATCCCGCCCGGAGATCCCGTAGACGAGGCCCTCCGGTCCTTGGTCCCCTTACTGACGCCGAACGACATTCTCGTCGACGGAGGGAATTCCTTTTATAAAGATACCATGCGCAGGGGGTCCTTTCTGCGAGAGAGAGGAATCCACTATGTGGACTGCGGGACGAGCGGGGGGATCTGGGGGCTTAAGGAAGGCTATAGTCTGATGATCGGCGGTGACAAAGAAGCCGTTGACCATCTCCGCCCCATCTTTGAGGCTCTCGCCCCCGCGCCCGACAAAGGGTGGGGCCGGGTGGGACCCTCCGGGGCCGGTCATTTCGTCAAGATGGTGCATAACGGTATCGAGTACGGGCTGATGCAGGCCTATGCGGAGGGGTTTGCCCTTATGAAAGGCAAGTCTGAATTCGGCCTGGACCTTCACCAGGTCTCTGAGATCTGGAGATCCGGGAGCGTCGTTCGATCCTGGCTCCTCGATCTCGCGTCGGAAGCTTTGGCCGAAGACCAGGATTTGGATGCCGTCGCGCCCAATGTCGCCGATTCCGGAGAGGGACGCTGGACCGTGATGGAAGCGATTGAGCAGGGCCGGACAGCCCCGGTCATCGCTCTGTCGCTTATGCAGCGTTTCCACTCGCAGGATCAATACGGCTTCGCGGATAGGCTCCTGGCCGTCCTGAGAAAAAAGTTCGGCGGCCACGCGGTTGAAAAGGATCAATAGCTTTGGCGGTCAAGGCGATTCCTCCTCATTTATTTGTGATCTTCGGCGCAACCGGGGATCTGGCCCAAAAGAAGCTCATTCCCTCTCTATACACCCTGAGCCGGAGAGCCGGCCTCGGAAAAACCTGCCGGATCCTCGGAGTCGGCTCCAAGGATATCGGTGACAGCGGTTTCCGGAAAAAGACCATGGAAGCCCTGAAGCGGGCCGGCTTTTCGGGAGACGAGCCGGAATCCTGGGGCTCCTCATGTCTTCACTACCAGCCGTTGGACCTTTCTTCCGCCGGCGACGGTGCGCTGTCTTCGCGCGTGGCGGATCTTGAAAAGAAGCATCATCTTCCGGGAAACCGTGTCTTTTATCTTGCGCTTCCCCCGGCCTTTTTCCCCGGCGCCATCCGTTACATCGGCGAATCGGGACTGAACCGCAGTAGCGGTTGGGTCCGACTCGTCGTGGAAAAACCGTTCGGCCGGGACCGCGACACAGCCGGGGACTTGAACAAATTGATCTTCAGGCATTTCGACGAACCTCAGATATTCCGCATCGACCACTACCTCGGCAAGGAAACGGTCCAAAACCTTCTCGTGTTCCGGTTCGCCAACACCATCTTCGAGTCGCTGTGGAACCGCGACAGGATCGGGAGTGTGGAAATCACCGCCGCCGAGACGATCGGCGTCGAAGAGCGGGCCCGCTACTATGACGGCGCGGGAGCGCTGCGCGACATCATCCAGAACCACCTGACCCAGCTCCTGGCCCTGGTCGCGATGGAGCCGCCGGCTCTCTTGGATCCGGAGTCGATCCGGAACGAGAAGCTCAAGGTCCTCCAGTCCATCACGCCCCTGGAACCGGAGTCCGCGGTTTTCGGCCAATACGCTGACGGAGAGATCGACGGAAAGGCCGTCCGGAGCTACCGGAAAGAACCGGGCATCGCCGCGGATTCCGTCACGGAAACCTACGCGGCCATCCGGGTCCGGATCGACAACTGGCGGTGGCAGGGAGTTCCCTTTTTCCTCCGGTCCGGAAAGCGCCTGGCCCGTCGGCTGACCCGGATTGTGGTAAATTTCCGGCGTCCTCCTGTCTGCATGTTCAAGTCCTTCGGCAGCTGCCGGATCGGGGCCAACCGGTTGGTGATCTCGGTCCAACCCGATGAGGGATTCCGTCTCTTTTTTGATATCAAGAAACCTGAAGAACCCTTGAGGCTGAGGACCGAAGACCTGAGTTTCCGTTATGCTGAAACCTTCGGTCCGTTACCGGAAGCCTATCAGACGCTTCTCAAAGACGTCCTGACCGGTGACCCGACTCTTTTCGTCAGGTCGGACGAAGTGGAGTCTTCATGGAGTCTCTATACGCCCCTGCTCGAAAAACGCCGCTCCGTGTCTTTCTACCGGGCAGGCTCCTGGGGACCGGACGAGGCCGATGCGCTTCCCGCCCGGGACGGGCATTCATGGCTGAACATGGGATGAATGCCGGGATTGTCCGCTTCGAACGCCTCAGCGACGCAAATGAGGCCCTGGCGGAACGCCTTGCCGAAGTCACAGACGAGGCCGTCCGGACTCGAGGACGATTCGTCCTGGCTCTCGCCGGAGGATCAACCCCGCAGGATCTCTACCGTCTTCTCGCTGAGAGATATCAAAACCGGATCCCCTGGGACCGGACACATCTCTTTTGGGGAGATGAGCGCTGGGTTCCTCGCACGGACCCGGCGAGCAACTCTCACCGGGTTTATGAGACGTTGATCTCAAAAATTCCCCTGCCGGCACGGCATCTTCATCCCATCCCTGTCGAGATCGGCCCGCCCGCTGAAGTCGCGCTTGCCTACGAGAAAACCCTGAGGGCATCCCGGCGCGCTCATCATCCAGGTCCGACACTGATTTTTCTCTTTCATTGACCTGCCTTTCTTTATGTGGTAATAGCTTAAATTGAGGAGGTAAAATGAAAGAAAGCGAAGGAATCCAGCTTGACCGTCCTTATAAATTGGAAAATGCTTCTATAGAGAAGCACCTGACAAAAACAGGCCCTGGAGTCTTCACTCTAGGGACCATGAGCGAAAGAGCCGAGTATCTGGTGGCCTATACAGGGATTGCGAAGAAAGACCTTAAAAAAGAACTCAAAAATCTTGTTGGAAAAAGCCGGCGTCCACTGTTCACCTTTGAATACACTTCTTCCCTTAAGGAAGCTTTTGAGAAACAATGCTGCATCTATCACCACTTCGATCCTCCTGATAACAAGCAACACCCCAAATCTCCTGAAGGAACAGATTGGACCTGTCCGACTTGTCAATAATCCGTTTATGAAAAAACGGCGGTGATAATTCACATAGTCTCCATGCTGCACACAAAGGAACCGTGGCCGGCTCAGCCTTCGTGTGTGCCGGCTTATCCATCATCCTGCTCCCATAGCCACACTTCAGAAGTCATTTTCATCGTTCGTGGTGCATTATACACATGATGAATTCATTTAAAAATGTGTTCCATCTCAGCATCGAAGCTGTTTTCCTCTTCTAAGTCAAATATAACCCAAACCTTATTCATGGCTTCATCAGCGTTCGCCGGATGCTCCATCCGGAATGAATTCGATTTTCCTCCCAATCAGGTGTGTTCGCTTCCGAAAAAAATCCCAGTTTCCGGCTTTGCGGAACGTTTTCTTGCGAGGGAAGAATAAATCCTGTCTTTTCCTTCCTGCTCCTGGGAAAAGAAGTTGGCATGATTTTTGTATTTATGTTTAATAATAAACCTGAAGTATTCAAGGGCCGAGATTGCCGCAGATGCGAGGCGCATGACTAAAAACCATGCTTACTGCTGATAAGAAAAAGATTGCGCAAACATGGTAATTTTTTTATGAATAGTTCAGGCTAAATAAAAAGGAGGAAAATCATGAGTACGGCAAAAGTCATTGAAATTATCGGAAGTTCGGAAACAAGCTGGGAAGACGCAGCCCAAAAAGCTTTATTGGACGCGGAAAAATCAGTGGAAGGCATAACCGGTTTAGAAGTGGTATCGCAAACTGCAGAGGTTGAAAATAACAAGATTAAATATTACAAAACTGCTATTCGAGTCGCCTTTATTGTTAAATGACCACGATTCTTCATTCAGCCTGACCTATTCACAACCCGGGATGGCCGCAGATGCCGGAGTTGCGGCGAGGAAGCCGCGGCCCTTCACTGCGACAAGCGGCAACTCCGGCATATGCGGTGAGTTCCGGCCTTTCGAACCATTTTTTCATGAATTTACCATATAGGGAAGCACACCGCCTGGTTTTTTTGAAGCGCGTTTGGGAAAAGGCGAGCCGCGGATACCCTGGATTCACATCTAAGACCTGAGCCGGAATATGCATTTTCTGATTGAAAAGGAGATAAAATGTATACTGTATTGATTTTGATTTTACTGGGTTTATCCGGGTGGCTCATTTATCGCGGAGTTCAGAGAAAACACACCGGAAGAACTGTATTCGGGATAATCCTGGCTCTGTTTACTGTGGGGTTTTTCTGGTTTATGGATTTCTGGGGAGAAATGCTGTGGTTCGAGGCCCTGGGCTACAATCAGAGGTTCTGGATCGTGGTGCTCAGCCAAACCGCAGTGGCGCTGGCCGGAATTATACTCGGCGGTGTCATTGTATGGCTGCTCACCTTGAAAATCCCATCCGAAAAAAGATGGTTTAAGCTGGGAGCCCGTATCCTGGGAGCATTCACCGGAGCTGCCTGGGCATTATCCAACTGGGAAGCTATTTTGCGTTTTTGGTTCCGGGTGGGATCGGAAACGACGGATCCGGTGTTGGGGAAAACTACCTCATTCTATATGTTCAGCCTGCCTTTTTTCGACCGTTTTTATGAGCTTTTGCTGCTGCTGGCGCTGATAGGCATAGGCGCGGTTTTTGCGGCTGCTTTCCTGCGGTTTGAAGGGGAGCAGATTGATTTTAATCTGCCGCAGCTGACCTCCGGGTCCGGCAAAGCCATGGTCGAAAATTTTTTTCGGGGCGCTTCCGTGCTTTTGGTGGTGCTGGCATTCGGCAAATATTTAAGCCGGTTTCATTTGATGTATTCGGATTGGGGCGCGGTCACAGGCGCCGGCTGGACGGATGTTAATATCCGGTTACCCGGATATTTGGTTGCGGTTGCAGTTTCGATTTTACTGGCGGCCGGACTGCTTTTTCCGGCAGTCCGCACCAGGCTGGGAAAGCTTTTTTACCCCAAAAAATACGGCGGCCAAAAAGCTCCGCTTTACACATTTATATCCGCCGCAATTGTGCTGTTCGGGACTTGGTTTTTGGTCCTGACCGCGATACCCGGACTATTCCAGTGGCTGCGGGTGGAGCCCAATGAAATCACTTTTGAAAAACCTTATATTCAAAACAACATTAAGCTTACCCGGGAGGGATTCGGTCTGCATTTAATCGAAGAAAGGGAATTTCCGGTTGCGGAAACATTTACTCCTGAAATGGTGGATGAAAATCAAAGTATCTTCCAAAATATCCGGTTATGGGATTGGCGGGCTCTGGATGCGGTCTATAAACAATTTCAGGAAATCCGCTTGTATTATGAGTTCCAGGATGTGGATATCGACCGGTATACCTTTAACGGCCAATACCGCCAGGTTATGGTGTCCGCACGGGAAATGCAGTTTTCCAATCTTCCTTTGCAAAGCCAGACTTTTGTCAACCAGCGGTTTAAATATACCCACGGCAACGGCATCACCCTGACCACAGTGCAGGAATTCACCCCCCAGGGTTTGCCCAATCTTCTGATTAAGGATATCCCGCCTCAAAGTGAATATCCGGAACTGAAAGTCGACCGTCCGCAAATTTATTATGGAGAATTGACCAACTATCATGTGATTTCCAACAGCGATGAAGAGGAATTTGATTATCCCAGCGGAGAAGAGAATGTTTATTCCCGGTATCAGGGAGAAGGCGGAGTCCGGATGTCCAATATCTGGCGAAAATTTCTTTTCGGGTGGAAATTCGACGGCACCCGGCTTTTTCTGTCCAGCTATCCGAATCCGGACAGCCGGATCATGTTCCGCCGCCGGATTAAGGACCGGGTCCGGACTTTGGCGCCTTTTCTGCGTTTTGATGACGACCCGTATGTGGTTTTAGCAAACGGCAAACTCTATTGGATCATCGACGCCTATACCAGTTCCGCCTATTTTCCTTACAGCGAACCTTTTTCGTCGCAGGAAGTGATCGAGTATCAAGAAGGGAATATTTCCCGGACGTTGACGAACCAGATCGCAACCCGGCTGGACGGCGCCAATTATATCCGCAATGCCGTGAAAGTGGTGGTGGATGCCTATGAAGGATCGGTTGATTTCTATATTTTTGATCCGGAAGATCCCATTATCCAAGTTTGGAGCCGGATTTTTCCGGATTTGTTTAAAAAAAAGGACGACATGCCGGAATCCCTCTTGCCGCATATCCGGTATCCCGCCGACCTGCTGCTGGTGCAGGGACGGGTCTTTTCAAAATATCATATGACGGACCCGGCCGTGTTTTATAATCAGGAAGATTTATGGATCCGTGCGACCGAAAAGTATTATGATCAGGTCCAGCCGGTTGAACCCTATTATGTGATGTGGGAGCTGCCGGAAGAAGACGAGCCCCAGTTTGTTCTGATTCTGCCCTTTACGCCTAAAAACCGGCAGGTGATGATCGGTTGGATAGCCGGAATGTGCGATCCGGAGAATTACGGACGTTTTCTGGCCTATAAATTTCCCAAAGAAAAGCGGGTGCTGGGTCCCCAGCAGGTGGAAACCAAAATAGATCAAGAACGCTTTTTATCCGGCCAATTAAGTCTCTGGAATCAGCGGGGATCCAGTGTCATCCGGGGTAACGTGCTGGCCATTCCAGTGGATAAAACCGTTATTTATGTTGAACCGATTTATCTGCAAGCTGAAACCGCGGCCTATCCGGAACTCCGGCTGGTGGTGGTTATGCACGGCGATAATCTCAGCTATGCCGAGACCTTTGAAAAAGCCCTGCAAGGACTGTTTGATAAAACCATTCCCGAGCAGGCTTTGCCGCAGGAAGCACCTGCTGAAGCCGCAGCTCCCTTGGATACGCTGATTCAGGATGCCGACCGGGCCTTCAATGATTATCTTCGCTTGCTCGGGGAAAAGCGTTTCGGAGAAGCCGGGCAAGCCTTGGATCGTCTGCAGAACGCACTGAACCGTCTGGTTGAGCAGTCCGGACAAAACCGGCAATGACCGGAGCCATCTAAGATCCTCACGGCCTGCTTCGCAGGCCTCAGGATGACAGCGGAGCTGTCATTTTCGAACGAATAGATCAGGTAAACTATCATCCACAGGTTTCCTGAAAAAATATAAAGACGAGGCAAGCATGAAGCACTCCATCCGCATACAGCGGCCTTTTTGCCCGGCCGGGCAACATAAGGATCCATAAACCGGCATCCGGAGGCTTTGATGAATGACATTAAAGATTATTACCTGATCGGAGATCTGCAGACCGCAGCCCTGGTTTCCAAGAGGGCATCCATCGACTGGATGTGCCTGCCGCATTTTGATTCGCCGAGTCTTTTCGCCCGCCTGATTCATGAGGAGGGAGGTTGTTTCTCATTCATTGGGGATTATGAAGTTATAGAAAAGGGTTACATGGGAGAGAATGCCACAGTCGAGTTTATGCTGAAAAAAAACGATACCCTAGTGCGGTTGCGGGATTTTATGGTTCCCCGGCCGGTGGAAGAATGCCGGGTGCATTTCCTTGTCCGCAGATTCAAAGCCCAAAAAAGGGATGCCCGGATACGGTTCCGGTTTGATCCCCGGCCGGATTACGGCCGGAAAAATATTTCTCTTGAGCATTCCGGCGGTTTTTTGCAGGCTGAGATGAACGGCAATGATCTGATTCTGCATTTTCCTCCTGATGCGGAGGCTGAACAGGAGAACAGCGGATATATAATTCAAGTCGATATAAAAGAG
Organism: Candidatus Aminicenantota bacterium; assembly: GCA_046483285.1. GTDB lineage: Bacteria > Acidobacteriota > Aminicenantia > Aminicenantales > Aminicenantaceae > CAYRTV01. Next base: position 48,639 of record JAWODN010000119.1, read on the forward strand.
GGTGACAGCAGGGAACTTGTCATGGAATACCGGACACGGGAAAAATCAGATGTGGTTATCGATGATTATGAGTCCTTCACGAATGACTTTTGGAAAAAATGGATCGCACAGGGAAAATATTTCGATTTTTGCCGGCGGCAGATGACCCGGTCCGCCATAACCCTTAAACTGCTGCAGTATTACCCCACAGGCGCCCTGATTGCGGCACCCACAACCTCACTGCCCGAAGAATTGGGGGGTGTCCGGAACTGGGATTATAGGTATGTTTGGGTTCGGGATGCCACTTTCACATTATATGCCTTTTTCATTTTGGGATATAAAGAGGAAGCGGTACGTTTTTTTCAGTTCATAAAAAATATCAGCCGGGGCTGTCCCCGGTGCAACGGGGAAATTCATTTGATGTACAGCATTACCGGCGGCCATGTGCCCAAGGAGCAAACTTTGGGTCATTTATCCGGATACCGGAATTCATCCCCGGTCAGGATTGGAAACGATGCCTCCGGACAGATGCAGTTGGATATTTACGGTTCTCTGGTCGACGCTTATTATTTCATGTGGACCCGGGGCATGGACATGACCTCTGATACGAAAGAGATTATTGTTTCCCTGGTGAAAAGCATCCGGGACAACTGGCGGAAAGAGGACAACAGCATGTGGGAAATCCGGCAGAATAAGCGGCAGTATATCTACGGTAAGGTGATGTGCTGGGTTGGAATGAACCGGGCGGTCCGGATGTGTGACGCCATGGATATTGACTCCCGGACCAAACAGCAATGGGCAGATTCGGCTGAAGAGATAAAGACCTGGATCTGGGAGCATGGCTATCGCGAGGATTTAGGCACCTTTGTGCAGTATCCGGAGACCCGGCATCAGGATGCCACCAATTTCCTGTTTGTTCTGCTTCAGTTTCTTGACCGCCGCGAGGAGCGGACCCGCCGGATTGTGGACCATACCCGCAACGAGCTGGAGCATGACCGTATCTTTGTCTACCGGTATCTGTCCGAAGACGGCCTGTCCGGAAATGAAGGGGCTTTTGTGCTCTGCTCCTACTGGCAGATAGCGGCTCTGGCCGCGGTCGAAGAGATTCAGGAAGGGACCAGCCGGTTTTTTGAAATGGAAAACTATATGGGCAAGTCCCGTCTTTTGGCCGAAGAGATCGATCCTGAAACCCGGGAATATTTAGGGAATTACCCCCAGTCCTTTTCCCACATGGGGCTGATTCTGGCGGCCCGGTATTTGAAGAAGTACCATGATAAAACCGGCGAAGGCACCCTGGAATAAGAATGTGAGCGGTAAAGTTATGATACGCCTCTGATTTTTTTTTATCTTTTCTTCTTTATGATAATATTTCCATATGCACATTAATGCCATACTGGACATCGGGGTCATTCTTTTGGCCGCATCATTTGGGGCCGCCCTGATGAAATTCACTAAACTCCCTAGAATTACCTCCTACATTATAATCGGGATCATCATCGGCCCATCCCTGGCCGGCCTCGTCTCCCCGGATTTGATGGACACATCCGATTTATTCACCAACCTTGCATTGAGTTTCATTGCCTTCGACTTGGGCAGAAAATTCTCCTTAGAACGAATTCGGGAAATCGGCAAAAATGTTATGGTAATAGCAGTCCTGCAGGTTATCGTCACATTGCTGGTGGTTGCCTTTTCAATTTATCTGCTCACAGCCCAGCCTTTTCACATCGCTGTCATTTACGGGGCCGTCGCCTGCGCCACCGCACCAGCATCCACCATCCTGGTGGCCAAACAGCTTAAAGCGGAAGGCAAATTCACGGATACTCTCCTGGGGGTGGTTGCTCTGGACGACGGCCTAAGCATCTTGGTATTCGCCCTGGTCTTTGCTGTGAGCGGAAGCATTGCCGGAACTCACACCGAAGCCAATCCCATCATTTCAGGGCTTATTCATGCCTTCATAGAAATATTCGGAGCCGCTGTCCTCGGTATAGTGCTGGGCTGGATCCTGTCCCATCTGCCAAAATTGATTGAAAAATCCGAAAACCTGATGATATATACTTTAGGCATTATTCTCTTTGGTGCCGGTCTTTGTATTCATTTTGATTTGTCGGTTCTATTAGCCAGTATGGCCTTAGGAATAACAGTGGAAAATTTGAGCGAATCAGACGTGAAATTTTTTCACGCGATAGAAAAAATTGAATCCCCTTTTTATGTCCTGTTCTTTGTTCTGGCAGGCGCTCACCTTAAAATTGAAATGGTGACCGGGATTTCATTGATCGGGCTGATATATATCCTCTCTCGGACAGCGGGAAAAGTAGGCGGAGCATATGCCGGCGCTTTTTTAGTCAAAGCAGAAGCAGTTGTTAACAAATGGATGGGATTATCTCTGCTTCCTCAGGCCGGAGTGGCATTGGGATTCGCTCTGATCGTGAAATCCGCTTTTCCGGCCGGCGGACAGGAGATATTTTTTGTAATAACCGCCTCTACGGTATTTTTTGAAATTATGGGGCCGATCATTACCAAGATTTCTCTTAATGCGGCTGGAGAGACAAATCAATAAATCACTGGATTTTTTCTTCCCTCTTTTACTTGGCGGTGTATCCTTTGTCGATTACAAGTTCGCTTCCGGTTAAAAATTTGGCTTCATCCGAACCCAAATAAACCACACCGTAGGCGATATCTTCGGGTTCGCCCACATCTCCTATGGGATGGAGGTCTTCAAGATTCTTCCGGTAGCCTTCCTTATCCCCGGAGTCTTCGGCCGTCAGGAGGTACAGAGAAGATGCCGCAATGTATCCAGGTTGAGTTTGGATCCGGTGATGATCAAAGCCCCGTTTTTTCCGTAAAACCGTTTTTTCTGCTGTTTGAGCGCAGCCACAGGAAGAGCAGCGGAGCCTTCCACCAGCATGTGCTGATGCTGCAGCAGCCAGAGGAGGGAAGACGCGATTTCTTCTTCTGAAACCAGGATGAAATCATCCACCCATTCCCGGCAGATATCAAACGTGAGGGAGCCTTCTTCGAGCCCTCCCGCTGTGCCGTCGGATAAAGTCGGTTTGGAGTGGTATTCCATGATCCGTCCCGCTTTTACAGATTCATGCATGACCGGAGAATTTTCCGGCTGGACCCCGATCACCTCTATTCCGGGCCGGCGGTGCTTAAGAACCCCGGCCACTCCGGAGATAAGCCCGCCTCCGCCCACCGGAACCAATATGAAATCCAGCCGGCGGCTCTGTTTCAGAATTTCCAGGCCTGCCGTGGCCTGCCCGGCGATGATCAAAGGATCGTTATACGGGGATATGAACACTCCGTTGCGCTCCGCCGCCGTCCGCCGCGCCTGATTTTCCGCTTTGACACAATCATCTCCATACATATGGATTTCCGGACGGTACATGCGCAGGGCATCCAGCTTGGCGGTGGAGGCGTATTCGGGAAGAAAAATTGTTCCTTTCAGGTTGAAAAGATGGAGGGCGTAAGCCACTGCGGCGCCGTGATTTCCGGATGAGGCGGTGAAGATTCCGGCGTTTTGTTCTTCCGGTCTCAGAGCCAGGATTTTATTTAAAGCTCCCCGGAGTTTAAAGGAACCGGTGATTTGCCAGTTTTCCAGTTTTAAAGAGATATCTCCACTGTTTTCCCGGCTGAGAAAAGGGGAGGGGTCCAAAGGGGTCTCGCGGATATAAGGACGGATTCGGTCCTCTGCGTTGACGGCTTCCTTAAATATGTTTTTGGGTTTGAAACTCATTCCATCTCTCCTTTACGAATAGACGAGGCCTTCTTTTTCCACCAAAAGTAAACCGGAACGCCGGCGGCCGTCAGGGCGATTCCTGACAGGGATTCCACGGGTTTTTCGATCAGGGTGTTGACTAAAATGCCGCCCGACGCCAGGATGAAAAGCCAAGGGACCACGGGATACCCCCAGGTTTTATAGGGCCTGGGCATATCGGGCCGTTTTTTCCGCAGACGGAATACCGCGGCGGCGGCGGCGATCCAGAAGGCGATGGACATGAACATGGCGAAGGTGAAGATTTGTTCGAACGTTCCGATAAGAGTCAAAACGGAAGCCCATACGGCCTGGAGAACGATGGCGGAGTCAGGGGTGTGATACCGGCGGTGCACCCGGCCGGCCCGTTTGAAAAACAAGCCGTCTTTTGCCATGGCGTAATAAACCCGGGGGCCCGCCAGAATGGATCCGTTCAAGGACCCAAAGACGGAGACCACCACCAGCGCTGAGACAGCGGCTCCGTAAGAAACTCCGAAAAGCGATGTCACCGCGGTTTCGGCTATCCTGACTTCCCCCATAAATTCAGGCAGGGGAACGGCTTTGAGGTAAACCAGGTTGGTTAATAGATAAAGGGCGGTGACGCCCAGGGTTCCTAAAATCAGAGCCCGGGGAAGGGTTCGGCCCGGATTTTTAATCTCACCGGCGACAAAATTAACATTATTCCATCCGTCAAAAGACCAGGCCACGGCGACCAAGGCCACTCCGAAGCCGATAAGAAGGCCGCTCCAGCTTAACCCGGCGGGGTTGAGATCCCAATTCACGGGTATTTTATTCCCCATGCTCAAGCCGAATACCACCACAGCCGAAATGGTGCCGATTTTCAAAACGGTGAAAACATTTTGAACCGATTTTCCCAGGCGGACACCGAAAATATTGATCAAGGACAGCATCGCAATGACCGCCACCCCTACCAGTTGTCCGGCGGAGAGGGAATAGAAAAACGTCCCGCCGAAAAAGGGGATCCGTGCTGATACGATTATGTTTTGGATGGAAAAGGCGGGAAAAAAAACCCCGAAATATTCGCCGAAAGCCAAAGCCAGCCCGGCGATGCCTCCGGTCATATAAACCAGAAACAGAATCCATCCAAACAGAAAACCGGCTAAAGCCCCATAAGCCTCGCGGAGATAGACGTATTGTCCGCCGGCTTGGGGCATCGCCGCGCCCAGCTCGCCGTAGGTTAAGGCGCCGGCCAGGGTTAAAAGCCCTCCCGCCAGCCAGGCCAGAAGCAAAAGCGGAGCCGAAGGGATGCTTTTCGCCATGATTCCGGAAGTGAGGAAAATCCCGGAGCCGATGATGATCCCCATCATGATCATGGCGGAATCAAAAAGGCCGAGTTGACGGATCAGGCTTGATCCATGGGGCGGAGCGGGTGAATTTTCGGTCTTTTTTGGCGGTTTCATTCCAGGGCGAATTTGACGGCGGCCCGGGCATGCAGAGAGGTGGTGTCGTAGAGGGGGATGTCATAATCTTTCTGGTCGACCAGAAGAGGGATTTCCGTGCATCCCAGAATAATTCCTTGAGCTCCGCGGGATTTTAAAGCGGTTATAATCGCATGGAATTGATCCCGGGAACGTTTCTTGATTTCCCCCAAACACAACTCCTGGTATAGAATTTTATGGATGATTTCCCTCTCCTCCTCGGGAGGAATCAACACATCGATGCCGTATTTGCCCGTCAAGCGGCCTTTGTAAAAATCCTGTTCCATGGTGAACCGGGTTCCCAGGAGACCGACCCGGCTGTTTCCCTCCTTTTGGACGGCTTCGGCGGTGACGTCACCGATATGAAGAAGGGGAATGCGGGTGTTTTCTGAAACGGCGTCCGCCATTTTATGCATGGTGTTGGTGCAGATAACCAGGAAATCCGCGCCGGCTTTTTCAACCTTTTGGGCAACGGCCACCAGGAAATCCGAGGCTTCCTTCCATTTATTCTGGTGCTGGAGCTGCTCAATGTCATGAAAATCCACCGAATACATCACACATTCGGCCGAATGAAATCCTCCCAGTTTGTTTTTGACCTCTTCGTTGATAATACGGTAATACTCCAGGGAAGACTCCCAGCTCATGCCTCCGATCAGACCGATATTTTTCATGGCCGCCTCCTTTTGATTGTCTGAAAAAGGATTACATCACAATCCGGAAAGGGTGTCAAAGGCGATGCCTGCCGGGGGCGTGGTCCGCTTTTTCACGGTTATCAATCCGGGCAGGCGCATAAACAAGAAACCCAGCCTTGGCGCCAAGCGGCTGAAGCCCGCTTCACCGCAAAGCGCCGCGTGACCGCCCGGCGGCTACTGCTCGACGATTTCGACCCGTCTGTTCTTGGCCCTTCCCTCTTCGGTGGCGTTGCTTTGGAGAGGAGCGACCGGACCGGCACCGTACGGCTTGAGCTGGTTCCTGTTCACGCCGTATTCGGACACCAGTTTTTCAACCACGGCTTCGGCCCTCTCCTTGGAGAGCGCGATGTTCATATCGAAATCACCCACGCTGTCCGTATGACCGACGACAAGAACCTTTTGATCTTTGTGGGCATTCAAGTATTCAGAGATCACCTTGAGGGCGGCGGCGGATTCCGCCTTGACTTCGGATTTTCCCGTATCAAAAAGAATGTCATAAATCGCGATTCGTCCCTGCACGGCCAGGCCTTCGCGGATGGCGTCCACCGAAACCATCCCGATTTCCATAGGCTCCGCCTCCAGCGTGACCAGTTCAAAGAACGTTCGCTTCTGTTCACCCGGACCCCGGGAGCCCCGTCCGGCGGCGACGACGACATAGACATCTTTCCCTGCGGCAGGCACTTGTGCCGCCAGGTATTCGGTGACATTCCCGGGAAAATGGGTGTGCGTCATGTGAGACGTGGCCAAACCATACTCCCTGCGGTTCCGTTGGAAAATGTCGCTGAATGTCGATCCGTCGATCTCGATGGACCCGGGATCTCTCGAAACAAAGATGATGGTTCCCCCTAGATCCTGGATGGCTTTTTCGTAGTTTCTGATGATTTCAAGCGGAGAGCGCCCCTCGGGAGCCCGGCAAAACTGCCGCCGAAGGGTGCCTTCGACGGTCCGGATGCCGGATTCCCCGGCGATGAAAGAAAACTCCTCGTATCCGATCTGGTCATCATAGCGAATATCGCTGCCGGCATAAATGGGTATGATTTCGTCGTCGCCCTCTGCAAGGACCGCCGGTGACAAGCCGAAAATCAGGGCGGGTATCAGAAAGATGAGCCGGGTTTTCATGGTTTTTCTCCTTTTTGTGTCATGTGTGTAAGGTACCGAATGAAAAAAATGTTGTCAAGATTCTGCGGGATCAAGAAAATTCTTGTAATCGGCAAGAATCTGCTCATGGCTGTATACCAAAAGCGGCGTTCCAAATTTTTCGGCGACCAGGCCAAGTCCAGGGTTTTGTCAATTGAGGATTTTTGAATGATTCAGGCTGAAGAATAGGTCAGGTGAGATGAAACAGGAGAAAATCTCAGAAGAAGCCCTGCTGAAATTTGTGGTCGTAGGAGACAAAGAAGCCTATCAGGAAATTGGCACCAATTGAGAGTATGGCTCTTTAAGTTCAGGTTAAAGGAAAAGTTTGAAAATATTCCAGGCACCCAGCACGCTCACAATCACAATGACCGTGATGCCGGCCAGATTGCGTTTCCAGTCGTTGGCCATGCCTCCCATTTTCTTGCGGTCATTGAGGACAACCAGCAGAAAGATGGATGCCGCCGGAAGAATGATGCCGTTGGCCATCTGGGCGAAAATGATAACGGAAATGGGATTAAAACGAAAAAGAGAAACCCCCAGGCCGGCCAGGATGACCATCAGCCAAACAGCCCGGAAACGGCGGGAATCGGTATTGATGTCCCAACCCAGAATTCCGGAAGAAGCGAACGCCGCCGCATAAGGCGCGGTGACGGCGGAGCTCATTCCAGCGGCAAAAAATCCGATTCCAAAGAGCCAGTTGGTTAGAGGGCCGAACAGAGGCTTCAGTTGCTCGGCCATTTGAGCCCCGCTGGTGACATCCATGCCCCGCAAAAAAAAGGCGGAAGCGGAGGTGATGACGATTGTCATGGAAATCAACCCGCCCAGGCCGATGGAAACCAGCAGGTCTTTTCTCACATGCTTGATGTCTCCCGGCGCAGACCATTTTTGCCGGACTGCGGAAGAATGCAGAAAAAGGTTGTAGGGGACCACTGTGGTCCCGACCAAAGCCAAAACAAGGGGGAGGGAATGGCTGGGAAGTGAAGGGACAAAGCCTGCCAGAACCGATTTGAGATCAGGGAGGATGATGATGAAAGTGGCGAGGAAGGATATGCTCATGATGAAAACCAGGTAAATCAGGAATTTTTCCACGAAGCGATAGGCCCGCCGCGAGAGGATAAATACGGCGGCCGAAGCGATCAGCACCACCCAGACTTTCTGGGGTATGGAGGTGATCATTTCCATACCAATCGAGCCGCCGATGATATTTCCCGCTTCGTAGGCCGCGCAGCCCAAAGTCACCGCAGAAAGAGTCAAAATGATATAGAGGAACCGCACCACGGGATGCCCGGAATAGTCCCGCAGAGCCTGTCCCAGGTCTTTCCCTGATCCCAGGCTCAGCCGCCCGGTCATTTCCTGCAGGATGATGGTGGTCACTGTGGCGAAAACAAGAGCGTATAACAAGGCATAACCGAAATCCGCGCCTGCCAGGGTGCATGTGGTGACGGTCCCGGGTCCGATGAAAGCGGCTGTCACCAAAAAGCCGGGGCCGAAGGCTGACCTTCTATTTTTTTTGGCCATATCCTCCTCCTCCCGGGGTCTCGATCCGGAGGATGTCTCCAGCCTGAGCCTGGATATTCGCCTTGGAACGGAGTGTCCGTTTTTTTCCCTTGGCAATCAAGAGATTTCGGCCTTTCCCTCCTTTTTCACCTCCATTGATTCCATAAGGAGCAAAGGTTCTTCTTTCGGAAATAATGGATATTTGGGAGGGGGTGAGAAACTGGTATTCCCGAATGATGCCCTCGCCTCCCTTATGCCGGCCTTTTCCTCCGGACCCGTGGCGGAGGCCGTATCTGCAGATGCGGAGGGGAAGATAGATTTCCATAGCTTCCAAAGGGGTGTTCAATGAATTGGTCATATGGGTATGGACTCCGCTGAGTCCGTCACGTTCTGAGCTGGCACCCATCCCGCCGCCTATGGTCTCATAATAGGCGAAAGCCTTTCCGGTTCTGGGGTCGATTCCTCCAAATGTCACATTGTTCATGGTGCCGGAGCCGGCTGCGGGGATTTTATCCGGAACCGCCTCAGCCAGTGCGCCCAAGAGAACATCCACCAGTCTTTGGGATGTTTCCACATTGCCCCCCGCCGTGGCTGCCGGGAAACGGGCGTTGACTACGGATCCCTCCGGTGCCTTGATCCGCAAGGGACGCATAAGGCCGGTGTTAAAGGGAATGTCATCTTCGACCAAAGAGCGGAACACATACAGCACGGCGGAGTGGGTCACGGCGGAGTTGGCGTTCACCCCTCCCCGGACCTGAGGAGAGGAACCGGTGAAATCAATTTCGGCTTCATCGTTTTTTATGGTGACGGCGGCCTCTATTCTCACCGGATCAGAGGTGACGCCGTCGTCATCCATGTGATCATGGAAGCAGTAGCAGCCGTCGGGGATTTCCAGGATGGTCCGCCGGAGGATGGTTTCGGTGTAATCCTGGATCAATTCCGTATAGCGGAGGATTTTTTCCTGCCCGTATTCATTGATGACTTCCCGGAGACGGGTCCGGCCTTTATGGTTGGCCGCAATCTGAGCGAGAAGATCGCCCTGTCTTTCTTCCGGAGTCCGGACATTGGCCAGAATAAGATTCATCACATAGGGGTCCAGCCGGTCCCGGCGCATCAGTTTGACGGGAGGGATGATCAGGCCTTCCTGAAAAATTTCCGTAGCCAGAGGCATGGACCCGGGGCTCATGCCGCCCACATCCGAATGATGAGCCCGGTTGGCGGAAAAAAAGGCCAGCCGGTTTTCAATGAAAACCGGCGTGATGCAGGTGATATCCGGAAGATGGGTCCCGCCTTGATAGGGATGATTCAAGATCACGAGATCTCCCTCTTCAAACTCCATATTTTTCAAGGACGCTTGGACGGAAAGAGGCATGGCCCCCAAGTGAACCGGAATATGGGATCCTTGAGCAAACGTCTCGCCTTTGCTGTTGAACAGCGCACAGGAAAAATCCCGTCGTTCTTTGATGTTCGGGGAAAGGGCGGTGCGCTCCAGCACCGCCCCCATTTCTTCGGATATGGAGACAAAGAGGTTTTTAAATAATTCCAGTTCGATAGGATCGAATTCAGGCATTGTTTTCTATTTTTTGGATGATGAGATTTAAATAAGCATCCACCTCGAGTTTGCAGCCGGGAGGCAAAAAAGTGGTTGATTCTATGTCAGTGATCAATCCCGGCCCGGATATCAAGTTGCCGTTCTGCAGCTTTTCCCGGACATACACCGGGGCTTTGAAGGTGCGCCGGTTGAAGATCAAATCCTGATGTTTAATCAGAGCCTGATCCGGTTTCCGCCCCTCCCGCGGATGCCTCTCCAGTTTGATTTTTTGGGTTCTCCCAATGGTTTTCACCCGGAGGTTTACGATTTCAACCGGCTGTTGAGGGTGATTATAGGCATACAGCCGGAAGTGGGTTTTGTGAAAATCATCAAGGGTGTCCGGCCAGCTGGTGTAGGGGACGGAGATCTCGAATGATTGTCCGAAATACCGGAGGTCCAGAAATTTTTGAAACTCTATCCGGTCTTTGGGATACCCTTCTTTTTCCATATCGGCGAATCCCTGTTCCATGAGCCGGGAAAAATGGGCTTCAATTTCGGCATGGCGGATTTGGTCCGATTTTTTCAGAAAAGAACAGGAATAATCTTTGATGGAATCGGACAGCAGCAGGCCCAGTGCAGAGAGAACCCCGGCGTTTTTTGGAACCAGAACCTTGGAAATATGGAGATGAGACGCCATTTCCACAGCATGCATTCCGCCCGCTCCTCCGAAAGAAAAAAGCGCGAATCGGCGGACATCGATTCCTTTTTCAATGGAGATCACCCGGATGGCTTTTTCCATATTGGCATTGGCGATGGCGATGATTCCGGCCGCGGTTTCAAGCGGGGGTTTCTTGATTTTCCGGCTGAGGCGGGATATCGCAGCATGGCTTTTTTCCGGATGGATTGTCATGCGTCCGCCAAGAAAAAAGTCCGGGTCCAAACGTCCCAAAACCAGATTGGCGTCTGTGACCGTGGGCTGGTCGCTGTGGCCGTAGCATGCCGGTCCGGGGTCGGCCCCTGCGCTTTTCGGCCCCACCCGCAAGGAACCTCCCTTATCCACATAGGCCAAAGAGCCTCCTCCCGCTCCGACCGTGTGGATATCGATGATCGGCAGGCGGATGGGAAACTCTCCGATGGTATTTTCGTTGGTCCAGCGGATGGCTTTATCCACCAAAGAAACATCCGACGAAGTCCCTCCCATATCAAATGTCACCAATTGCGGAAAACCGGATAACCCTCCCAGGTGATGAGCGGCGACCACTCCGGCGGCCGGTCCGGACAAAGCCGTGCGGATGGGTTCTTTTCGGGCTGTTTCCGGAGAAATGTGGCCTTCATTGGATTGCATGATACGAAGATGAGCTTGAGGGAGTTTTTTTTCCAGCCGGGAGAGATACCGGCTGATCACCGGCATGAGATACGCGTTAACCGCCGCAAGGGTGGTTCTTTCATACTCACGGTACTCAGGAAGGATCTCACTGGACCGGGAAACCGGGATGCCGGCTTGTCTTAAGGCGTCATGGAGACGTTTTTCGTTTTCCGGATTGGCATAGGAATTGATCAAGCAGACGGCTGCGGCTTCGGCTTTAACCTTAAGGATTTTTGATATGATTTTTTCGATATCATCAGGGGAAACGGATTTTTGAATTTGTCCGTCGGGATCCGTCCTTTCCTCAATTCCCAGACAACGGCTGCGTGGAAGCAGCGGGATCCGGTCTTCCCCCCTTAACCGGTAAAGATGCTTCCGGGTTTGGCGGCGGATAAAAATAACATCTTCGAATCTTTTGGTGGTGATAAGCACGATGCGCCCGCCTTTCTTTTCCAGAAGGGCGTTGGTGGCCACAGTGGTTCCATGATGGATTTTCAGGTGCCAGTGGGAAGTGATGAGGTCCCGGATGCCTTCCATAATGGCTTTGGAGGGATCAGCCGGGGTGGACAGGAATTTTTTTATCTCGATGGCTCCGTTACGGCAAATGATGAAATCCGTAAAGGTGCCCCCGGTATCGACACCGATTTGAATGGAATTTTTCATGAGGGGACAATTATCTTAGCCGGGGTGAGGAAAGTCAAGGCAGAGAGATAAATCCCCGCCCTCTTCAGACAAGATAGACGAAAAGGACTGTTTTTGTTATTTTTAGACTATAGGCCGGGCTGGGTTATCATTTTCTTGATGCCGTGCCGATGAGAGACTGAAAGGATGATGAAAATGATGTTTTCCGAAAAATCAGGCCAAAATAACCGGTATGATTATCGTTTGGGACATTTTAAGGATGAAGCGGAAAAATTATTGGATCAATGGAAACAGAATGGTTTTCTGAAAAGACTGTGGGGAAAGGATTGGAAGCTGTGGTTTCCCCAAAAAAAACCGGAAATCACCAACCGGCTGGGGTGGCTGCGGCTTCATGAAACCATGCCGCCGCGTCTGGCTGAATTCCGGTCTTTAGCGGAATCGGTTAAAAAAACGGGAATAAAAAAAATAATTCTTCTGGGCATGGGCGGATCAAGTTTGGCCCCTGAGGTTTTTCAGGAAACTTTTTCCAATGGCCCCGGATATCCCGAATGCATGGTTCTGGATTCCACCCATCCCGAATCCGTAATCCGCACAGCCCGGGAACTGGATTATACAAAAACTTTTTTTGTGATATCCAGCAAATCCGGGACCACTTTGGAAACCCTGTCTTTTTTTCAATATTTCTGGGAGAAATGCCGGCAGAAAATCAACCGCCCCGGGGACCGTTTCGCCGTGATAACCGACTCCGGATCCCCTTTGGAATCCATAGGAAGGGAGAAAGGATTCAAACACATATCCCTCCCTCCGGAGAACGTGGGGGGACGTTATTCGGCATTGACCGATTTCGGCCTGCTTCCGGGAGCTTTAATAGGTATGGATATGGACCGCCTGCTGGAGCAGGCCCGGACGGCGTCCCGGAACAATGCCGCGGATGCGGATCCGGAGAGGGCTCCGGGAATCGCGCTGGGAGCGGCTTTGGGCGGAGCAGGGCGGCATTGCGATAAAATCACCGTCTGGGCGTCGTCTTCGTTGGCCCATTTTCCGGACTGGCTGGAGCAGTTGATTGCGGAAAGCACAGGAAAGAGCGGCAAGGGGTTGATTCCGGTGGTTAACGAACCGGCAATGGATCCGGAGCGTTACAGCCGTGACCGGTTTTTTGTGTTGTTTCAGGATGAGAAGGATGCGGATAAAGATCAAACCCAGTTATTCAACCGGCTCACTCAAGCCGGACATCCCGGTGTGCATATTACGGTGAGAGATAAGTATGAACTGGGTCAGGAAATCTTCAATTGGGAAGTGGGAATTGCCGCGGCCGGAGCCGCTTTGGGCATACATCCTTTCAATCAGCCGGATGTTCAATTGGCCAAGGATCTGGCAAAAAAAGCCATGCAGGAACCCGGAGAGGTGACATCCCGGAGATCAGAAAAAGAGCATTCCATCCGCAGCCCATCCAGTCTGAAGCCGGCAATGGATCATTGGCTGTCGCAGGTTAAAAAAGGAGATTACCTGGGTATCCAGGCTTTTCTCCCGGACAACCCGGATACGTCTGTCCAGCTCAGGGCATTACGGGAAAAACTTCTGGATGCCGCCGGTATTCCTGTGACCTTGGGTTTCGGTCCCCGTTTCCTGCACTCCACCGGGCAGCTTCACAAAGGCGGTCCCAACAGCGGATTGTTCCTTCAGATGGTTGACCAGCCCCAAACGGATTTGGATGTTCCCGGTTCCGGTTATTCTTTCGGGCAGCTCATCCGCGCCCAAGCTGTGGGAGACTTCCGCGCTTTAATCGAAAGGAAACGCAGGGTGCTGCGGATCAATCTTCAAGACATGGGTCCCAATGGGATTGAACGGATTTCAGATTTCATCCATGATTAGAAGCGTCAGGGCATGCAGTGCTTCGCGGAAACAATAGTATTTACCCATGAACGCCTGTTTTTGCCGATGGGTCCGCCGCTGGTGCCGCCTGTTCAATCCGCCTGTTTGATTGAAACAAGGCAGCTTATTGCGCAGGGTCTTTTTTCCTGGATTTTCCAATTGTGACCGGATCGGGGGCTTCGATTCGGAGCTTTCTTTCCGCTGATGCTTGTCCGGCCTTGATCGTAACGCGGTAAGTCCCGGGTTCAGCCAAGCGGAGGCCGCGGTGGAGGAGAGGCCGATTCGATCCGTAGGCGCTCCCGGTCACCAGATCCCAGACGGCCCGGTTGAGTCCAGCCCGCCCGTCCATGAAAGTCCGCCAGACCGTTTCATCATTCGCATTGAGAACCGCGATTTCCGCCTTTTGACCGCGGTTCAGAGCGAAGTGGAAAACGGCCTGTTTTCGCATTTCCAGGGCCCAGTCCCCGCCGTAGTCCCGCCGTTGGGGGAGAAGGGCCGGCCGGACAGGGAAAAAATGGATGGGCTTGGCGGCGGTTTCCGGTGTCCAGGCCTGGACGGGGGCGATGTCCAGTTTAAAGAAACTCCGTCCGTGGGTGGCGATGACCAATTCCTGTTCGCGGGCTTGAATAGCCAGATCGTGAATGGGGGTGGTGGGAAGATCGGCAGCCAGCGACGTCCAGCTATCTCCTCTGTCGAATGTGACGTAGATTCCGCCCTGGTCGGTTCCGATGTAGAGCTTATCCGGGTCTTTCGGGTCTTCGCCAATAACGTTGACCTGCTCTTCAGGCAAGTCATTGGAAATCGGCTGCCACTTTTGGCCGAAGTCGGAGGATTTGTAAATGTAGGTTTGGAAATCATTTTCCCGGTATCCGGTCAGGGTGACGTAGACGCTTCCTTCTTCGTGGGCGGATGCGGTGACCCGGCTGACCCATTTGTCCGGAAGGGCGCACCCGATCTCGGTCCAGTCGACCCCGTCGTTGACCGTGACCCAGACCCGGCCGTCATCCGTTCCTGCGTACAGAATCCCCGGTTTCAGGGGGGATTCGCTGATGGTGGTGATGGTTCCGTAAGGGACATTGCCCTGCCTGTCCAGACCAGGCTGGGTGGAAAGGTCGGGACTGACCGCCTGCCAGTCATCCCCTTTGTTCAGAGATTTGAAAAGGCGGTTGGCTCCGAAGTAAAGAATGCCGGGGTTATGATGGGAAATGATGAAGGGCGACATCCAGTTGTAGCGGAGTTCCGGCTCTCCCTCAGCGGCCCTGGGGCGAATTCGTGTGATTTCTCCGGTGGCCATATTTTTGCGCTGCAGCCCCCCGAACTGCTGCTCGAAATAAATGATGTCCGGGTTCGTGGGGTCAACCAGGGTGATGTAGGAATCTCCTCCCCCCCAGAGATCGATCCAGACATAACTCCATTCGTCCTCAATGCCGTCCTCGGGGAACCGGTCGGCACGGCCGAAAAGGGCGGCGTTGTCCTGAGTTCCACCGTAAACATGATAAGGGTCGGCGTCGTCCAGGGACAGTGCGTAGAATTCGCCCGCGGGGATGTTGTTGAGGTGGAGCCAGGTTTCGCCGCGATCCCGGCTCAAATAGATCCCGCCGTCGTTTCCCAGGATCAGCCTGTCCGGATCGGTGGGGTCGATCCAAAGATCATGCTGGTCCAGATGAAGGGAACGGGACGGATGACTGTAAAGATGGATGACTGTTCCGTGCAGGTTGGTGAAGGTTTGCCCCCGGTCTTGGGACCTCATCAGGTTTTGACCCAAGGCGTAGAAAACGTCGGGATTTTCCGGTGAAACGACGATATCGCCAAAGAATCCCATGCGGTGGATGTCGCTTTTCATGGGAACCTTCCGCCAGGAGGCTCCAGCGTTTTCAGAGAGATAGACCTCGGGTCCGATCCGGGTGGTGCGGGTTCCTTCTCCGGTTTTTGTTTCGACCGGAGTCGCGTTGAAAAGGAAAGCATAAATGATGTTCGGGTCGGATGGAGCTGCGGCCAGTCCGATGCGTCCGATGTTCGGTCCAGAAGGGAACCCGTTTGTCAGCCGCTTCCATGTCCGCCCGGCGTCCTCGGACTTATAAACGCCGGAACCTTCCCCATGCTCGATGTTCTCCCATGCCCGGCGGGCGTGTTGGTTGGCAGCGGCGTAAACGATGGAGGGATTGGAAGGATCCATAACCACATCCACAGCGCCTGTTTTTTCATCGATGTAAAGGACCTTTTTCCAGGATTTTCCGCCGTCTTCGGTTTTGAACAATCCCCGATCTTCGTTCCAGGAATATTCGTGCCCCAAGGCAGCGACGTACACGATGTCCGGATTTTCCGGGTGTACGGCGACCCGGGCGATGTGATGTGTGTCCGCTAATCCCGTATGAATCCAGGTTTTCCCGCCGTCCGTGGATTTGAAGACGCCCAATCCGGCGAAGGAGCTGCGGGCCAGCAGGTTTTCGCCTGTTCCGACATAAAGGATTTCGGGGTGGGAATCGGAAACATCCAGGTCGCCGATGGTGAAAGTCGGTTGATGTTCAAAGATAGGCGTCCAGGTTAATCCGTCGTTTTCCGTTTTCCAGACGTTGCCGGCACCGAACCCGACGTAAATGATGGAGGTCCCGGGAACAGCGTCGATTGTTTCCACCCGTCCTCCCTGAAAGCGCGGGCCCAAGGCCTGCCAGTGAAGACCCCGGAAGGGAGAGGCTTCCCGTTTTGCCTGACGCTGCTCCCATGATGCCATGCGGCGGGAACCCGAGGCCGAAGCGGGGCTTTCCATTTGTCCGGGGGCAGGCGGGGCCAATGTGAAAAATAAAAAGACAATTCCCATAAAGGTTGAGAAGATGTTTTTCATTGGTGATTTTTTCCTTTCGTCAAGGAAATCAATCTTGACATTTCCTGAAAATGATAATAAACAGGTGTTAGGAAGTCAATAAATCGCATTCCATCCGCAAGCATGATGAAGCGGGGGACAGACCGGCTGAAATGTGAGTTCCTTGATATTTCACTGCGACGACCCGGACGCCTGCAGAATCGGTGGGATTCGGCGGCCAGGTGAATAAGTCAGGATAGAAAGGACATACCATGGAAAGACGAGAAGCCCTGATAGTGTTGGGATGTGCGGCCCTGACAGGGCCGGCTATCATCTCATGCAAGGAAAGGAGAGAGCTAATGAAAAAGGAAATCAAAACTCAAAATGCCCCGATGGCCATCGGCCCGTATTCTCAAGCCATCGAAGCCAATGGTTTTATTTTTGCCTCCGGACAAATCGCCATTGACCCTTCCACGGGCGAATTGATCACGGGAGGGGTGGAGGAACAAACCCGCCTGGTTCTGACGAATTTAAGCTCCGTCATGGAAGCGGCTGGAAGTTCTTTGGAAAATGTGGTTAAATGCACGGTTTTTCTTAAGGATATGAATGATTTTTCGAAGATGAACGCGGTGTATGAGGAATTTTTCGATGCTCCCTATCCGGCCCGGGCTGCGGTGGAAGTCGCCCGGCTGCCCAAAGATGTTAAAGTCGAGATTGAAGCGATCGCTGTGACGGGACGCTGATGGGTAAGGCCGTTCCTTTTTGAAGCTGCGGCGCTTTTTCCTTGACATCCCTCTGACATTTATTATAGCCTGAATTATTAACCTGGGGTCAATAATTCTCAGGGTGGGTGATGCCCAAAAAAAAGATAATACTGGTTGAAGACGAAGGAATTGTATCAAGCGACTTGAGCTTTTTTCTGGATCAGGAAGGTTACCAGGTTACCGGGGCGGTGTTCACCGGGGAAGACGCTTTGGAATGCTGCCGAAACGATCCGCCGGATGCGGCTTTGATAGATATCGGATTGAACGGTAAAATAAATGGGATCGAAACCGCCCGAAAAATCCGGAAAGAATTTCAAACCCCTATAATCTATATCACCGGGTTCGCTGATGAAAAAACCATCAGCCAGGCCCGGCAAACCGGGCCTGAAGCCGTGCTGCTCAAACCTATCGATGAGGACAAACTGAAAACGGTTCTGAAACAGGTATTCCAAACGCCGAAGTCCTCGTAACGGCACTTTGCTGCGGGGCATGGAGGGGACCGGGTTAGTCGAGCACGGTGACGGTCACCGTGTCTTTGACCATTCCGGCTTTGGTTTCAGCCCTGAAACCGAGGGTGTGAAGACCCGGCTGCAGATTCCATCTGAATTTAAAGTTACGGGAAGATGCGGCTAAAATTTCTCCGTCGGCGAGCCATTCAAAAGAGAGAATTTCTGTTTCCAGCGGAACAAAGGCCTCCAAAGAAATGGTCTGATATCCCCGCTTGAGCACCGGATCGATTTGGTAAATATTTCCATGAGATGGATTGACAATTCGGATTCGGTCTGTTTCCGGAAACCGGGAAAGACTTCCGGTTTGCACGGACGGGGAATGCCTGCGGCAGGTGCCTTTCGGCTCGGTTCCGGGGATGAAAATTTCTTCCATGAAGCCCGGGCAGGAAACGGACGCCCGTAATCCGGATTCAGGACAAATCCTCAGGCGGATGAGATTTTCGGGCTGCCTGAATGACTGAGGCGGGTTTTCCCGGTGAAGCCGAAGCATGATGTCCCGGAATAAAGTTCCGCATCCGGTGACGCCGGAAACGGTATGCATGGGTTCCCCGTTGAAATTGCCCCCCCAAACCCCCACCGTGTAGGAAGGGGTGTATCCCACGGCCCAGTTGTCCCGGAAGTCTTTACTGGTTCCGGTTTTGACTGCGCAGGGAAAAGGCAGGCGGAGAGGAGAGCGGTAGCCGAATGCCGGAATGCGGGCGTCGGGATCGGAGAGAATGTGGGTTAAAATGTATGCGGTTTCCGGGGTGAAGACCGGCACGCCGCTCCTCTCTTTGGGTTTATTTGCCGGTGAATCCAGGCGCCATTTCACAGGCTGGAAATGCCCGTCCCGGCTAAGGGAAGAATAGGCCTGGGTCAGTTCCAGCAGGGTGACTTCCCCGTTGCCCAGTGTTAAACCAACACCGTAATGAGAAGAAGGGCGGGTGAAAGAGGTGAAGCCGGCTTGTTTAAGTTTCAAATAGAGACGTTCCGCCCCCAAACGTTCGGTGAGCCGGACAGCGGGAATGTTATAGGAGCAGGCCAGGGCCTGCCGCAGGCGGACCGGGCCGTGAAATTTATGATCGAAGTTGACCGGCTGGTAAGGCCCTGTGGGCGTCGAATATTCCATGGCCTGGTCAAAGAGGATTTCCGCTGCGCTCATTCCCTGCTGCAGAGCCAGGCCGTAGGTGAAAGGTTTCAATGCCGAACCAGGCTGCCTGAGGGAAACCGCGCCGTTGACCTGACCTTGATGATAATCATCGAAAAAATCCCGTGATCCCACCATACTGATTATTTCCCCGCTGGAATTATCAATGACCACAGCCGCACCCTGGGTGATGTTGTGCGGAGCCAGTGAGTTGATGTGTTCTCTGAGCAGGTGCTGAATGTCTTGATGGAGTTCATAATCCAGGGTGGTCCGGATATCCCGGCCGGAGGTTCTGTCTGCGGACCCAGCATTAGCCAGAACGAAATCACAGAAATGCGGTGCGAGGAACCGCTCCCGGACCGGTTCCAATTTGAGTATTTGGCGCAGAGCCCGCCTGTAAGCGGATTTTCTGATATGGCCGGCCTGAAAAACTTTAGTCAGAATTTGTTTCTGCGCCTTGATTATCCGGGGATCTTCGAGATAAGAATGAAAACGTCCAGGCGACCGGGGCAGCGCCGCCAAATAAGCCGCTTCGGCCAAGGTCAAGTCCCGGCAGGGTTTTCCGAAATAGGTCTGTGAGGCCGCTTCAATACCATAAGCCCGGTTCCCGTAATAGATGCGGTTCAAGTATTGAGTTAATATCCAGTCTTTGGTGAAAGTTTTTTCCAACCTTAAGGCGGTCCAGGTTTCTTGGATTTTTGACAGAATCGTCCGGGACGGCCGGGCGTGGATGTTTCTGGCCAATTGCTGAGTGATGGTGGACGCCCCGGAAACAATCCGGCCTTGGGTGATGTTCCGCCATAAGGCGCGAGAGATGGAAAAAACATTGACACCGGGATGGATATAAAAGAATTTGTCTTCCGCAGTCAAGGTGGTGATGATCACTTCGGGGGGTATCTGTTCCCGCTGCAGCATGCGGCAGCTGCCGCTTTGGCCGGATAAGACTTCCCTGAGAACGTGGCCGTGGCGGTCGAGAATGCGAAAAGAAACCAGATTTTGGGAAGAAAGAGAGGATTCGGAAACCGGCCAATATAAAGAAACCAGGCCGACGGCCAGGCCGGCCGCGGCCGAAACAAAAAGCTTCCTGAATAATGTCATTTTTTGATGATTATGATTTTTTCTTCACTCCGTCCGAACACTTCGGGGGTATACATTTCTTCCGCTTTGGCCCCTGGAAGCCGGTATTCACCGGGCAGCAAGACCCTTGCCAGGTAATGGTGGTAATGGATTCCCGGTGCCAGGGAGTCAGCGAAGAGACGGACTCTGTCGTTATGGATTTCCGTATGGCTGAATCCTCGCCAATGAGGGCGTCCTTCGTCAATCTGAAGGATCCACTGCCGTAATTTGCGCTGCATTTCCTGACTCTCAATTTTGAAATCAGGATGGACCGCTTCGATTCCGGCCGGCACCGGATCTTCCACCACCACGAATAATCTTTCCTGAGGCGTGATGATTCTCAAACTGACAATAATCAATTGCCCGGTTTTAAGGTCTGTCAGCGGCGTGCCGTCCAGAGATAAAAATTGTTTTTGAAGGGAAAAACCTTCGTCCCGGGGTCCTGCAGGCTGATGGGGGACATAATGCATTCTGGTCTCATAATACAGGGTTCCCTTCCCGGATTTATCAATCCTCAGTTTTTTACGCGTCCCCGCCGGCCATGACGGCAGCGGCATTTCCTCTCGAACGGTATCGGTTGCGGCTTTCATCTTTTTTCTCAGAAGATTTTTTTCTTCCAGACCGACGTCAAGGACAAAATCGGGAGCGGTGTCTTCATAGCGCTGGTAGTATTGATTCAGTGCGTAAAACACAAAAAAGTTATCCTGAGTGTTCGGCCAGCGCCCGGCTTCCCGGCGGGAGACGAGCCAGCGGACCATAGCGGGAAAGAAATCATGCTGTGTGTCCATCTCCAATAAAGTCTGCAGGACCAGGGCGGTGGTTCGTATTCCGGAGGAAAAAATCCAGGCTCCCCGGGCTCCTTCATCGTTTTCAAAATAGGCATGGGTGGGGGAAACCTTGATTTTATTCATCAACTCCTGCAGCAACAGCTTTTTCGCCTCGGGATAATCCTGCTCATGGTGCATGGCTTTTAAAAGCATGGTTTTTCCGAAAGTGGAGAGATCTTTTCGTTCAGCGAATAATTTTTCCGTATAACCGGGTTCGGGCCTGCCGGCGGCAGCGAGAAGATAAAGGGCGAAAGCACGCACGGAAAGGCTGGTTTGCCGGCTGTAAGGGTGATTCTGGAACCGCTCCTCGCCGCGGGCGACCCGGCTCAGATAATCCAGAACTTTGGAAAGACCGGACTCCGGCACGGGGAATCCGGATTTTTCAGCCTGCATAAGGCAGAAAGCCGCATAGCTGCTTAGAAAAGGGGAGGACAGGTGCGAGCCGGGCCAAAGAGAAAAGCCGCCGTCATTTTGTTGGTAAGATTTCATAAGAGATAATGTTTCCTCGATATGCCGCCGGTTATGTTCAGGAGAATGCGGAGAAAGAGAAAAATCACGGATAATATCCCCGGCAACCAGGAAAGGCAGGATGGAGGATATTTGCTGTTCCAGGCAGAGATAAGGATATTCTCGTAAAAACCGGAGACCGCCCTTGATGCCGGATAACGCCGAGGGAGAGGCGTAAAAATCCAGGCGGGAGTATTGCGGGTAGACATTTTCGGGAAGCTGAATGATTTCCGCGGCTGAAGTTTCGGTTTGATTGAAAACGGCAGCGGTTTCCGTCTGCCGGGGCTGTTGTATGGGGATTTCCGCCTCCAGGCCGTCGCTGTATGATCCCATGGCCGCCTTAAAGGTGAAACGTGCCCTTCCAGGTTGATCCGCCTTGAAATCAAAGAGGATTTCCCGGGACTCTCCCGGCTGGAGATAAAGGTCATGTTTTTGGCCGGGACGGGACATGGATATGCCCTGGGCGCCGGCCTGCAGGATCACATCTCCGGGAGATGGAGAGTTGTTTTGAATCACCACCCCGGCTTTGAAGGCATCCTCCAACCGGGAGAAGCGGGGGATGGACGGCCGCAGCAGCAAAGGTTTGGTGACTTGGAAATCGGTCATTCCCCGGCCGAAACATGAATCTTCAGTCAGGGCAACCAGCATGACCCTGAACTTAGTCAAGTTGTCGGGAAGATCGAATTCCACCTCACCCTGCCCGTCTTCTCCGGTTTGATAGGCCGGATTCCAGTAGGCAAGCGGACGGAAATCCCTTCTCAGTAAAATCTCCGACAAAGAAGCGTAGCCGGGAGCCCCGGCTTCACCTGCCGCCCCGGGGCTGTTTTCCCCTTTTTCACCAAAAAACATCCGGCTGATCACCTGGTGGCGGGTTTCAGTGGTATGAACCGAAAGCGGACGGTGCCGGTAAAACAGTGAAAAGGGATCCGGTGTTTGGAAACCGATCAGATTCAAAACACCGACATCCACGACGGCCACGGACACTTCCGCCGGCTTTCCCGCACCGTCAAGTGAGGAAACCTTGAAATTGAGTTTCACTTTATCGCCCGGCTGGTAAGTTTTGCGGCCGGTTTCAGCTTTGATGTGGAGTCTTTTTTCCGCAGGATCGACATTCAATTGACAATATCCCAGTTTAAAAGAGGGCTTGCCGAGATCGGAGCGGTTCTGATTTTTGCCCTGAGCCGGGTCCGTGCGCCCTTGGATCAGTATGACGGAAACGAACACATTGGGGATATGTTCGGCGGTCACCGGAAGCCGGAATTTATGCATGCTGCTTTCAATTTCGATCAACCGGCTTTCAAGAATCGATTCTCTTTCGGCCGTGATGAGAGCCAGGGATTTTTCATAAGGGGATTTAATAAGGAGCTCAGCGGTGTCTCCCGGCTGGTAATGGGAGCGGTCCGGAACGATTTCGACGGCGTCATCATTATCTCTTTTCCAGGGAATATAATCCTTTCCCGTTATGTAGACGGAGGAGGCGGTGGTGACGGTGTTTCCGTTCTTGTCCCGCCCTTCGGCCTTGAGTATGTAGAAGCCGGATTTATCCGGCTGAAAAATGATGGTTTGCGGCTTACTTCCGCTTTTGACCTTTTTGGTGTCGATCAGAGTATCCTTTTTTTCGCTGACCCAGCGGAAACGGCCGCCGATGGTGGATTTGCGGACGGAGTGCCATTCTCTTGAAATCAGCTGCACGTGAATGTCTTTTCCCGGGACCAGCCTGCCTTCCGGCGATGACGCAATGACCTCCAGTTTCAAATCCTGTTCCTGGGGGATAAAGAGGGAAGAGGGCTTCAATCCGATATAATAGCGTCCCCTGTGGATGAGGGTTTGAATCCGGCTGGTCACCTGTCGCCGGTCCGGGCCTTTTACGGTCGACTCCAGAGTGGCGGTCACCGAATCCATTTCTTTTTCGGGCTTTAAATCGAGATGGATTTCCATCCTGCCTTGATCGTCCAGTTTTTTTTCTCCGGAAGACAGCAGACGGCTGTCATCCCGGTCCCAGTCTTCCCACCAGTTCAAGCGGTTTCCGAAAACATATCCTTCATGACCCTGAGGAGAAAACCGGGATGAGCTCAGTCTCAAGTGCCATTCCAGATCCTGCCCGGACATGGCGCCGCCGGAGAGATAATTCGCCTGAACCGCCGCATGATAGCGATCCCCGAAAACATAGCTTTCCTGTCCGGTTTTAAGATGAAGCTCATATTGGGCGGGGCGGAACGTTTCCATTCGGAAGTTTCCGGAAAACCGTTTTCCGGAATCAACATCATTTTCAGTCTCCGGCAGCTCGGCCACAACACGGTAGGTGCCGAGAGCAGCACCGGCCGGACTGGAGTAATCCAGGGAAAAAGTTCCATATCGGTTAAATGATACGGTTTGTTCCAGGACTTTTTGATTAAGCGGGTCCCATATTTCCAATTCAGCGTTGTTATAATCCGGGATGACCAATCCCAGGCCGGTATTCTCCCGGATGATTCCTTTCAGGTGCACCCTTTCTCCGGCCTGGTAAATCCCCCGGTCAGAGTATATATAGCCTTGGATGTCAGCCGCCGGAGGAGACCAGTCATAATTGATTCCGAATTCATAAGGGGAAATTCCGGAATACCACTCGGAATTGGTGAACGCGGAGTCACCGTCTTTGTAAACCATGACCCATTGCCGGGGGGAATTCCAGCGCCCGGGGCGTTTGATGCCCAGTTCACTCCAGCCCGGGGTTTCGGTTTTGCCGTTTTTATCGGTACGGCCGTCCCACCTGATTTGGTTGGCATCGTCCCGGATTTCCACATGGGCGTCCGGTACCGGCTGCCCGTCTTGAAGCGTGGTCACCCAGATCAGGTTTTTGGAGGGCGAGTATTTTGCGGTGATTCCGAGGCCGGTCACCTGAAGAAGGGCTTTGGGAAAACGGTTCCATTCCTCTTCGGATCGGGTGTCGATTTGGAGAAAGATCCAGCCGGGATCACCCTGAAGCAGGAGGTCCGTTTCGAAGGGAGTGGATGTGCGGATATTTTGCTTTCGGTTGAGAGAGACGTTTTTTTCGAATTCATAAAAATTGCCGGGATTGTAAGGGTTCCTGGACCAGAAAATATCTTTTTTTGTCAGCAGGGGAATAACTTTATCCGCTGAAATCCGGGCAGCCTGGATCAGAACCTGAGAGATGTTTATGGAATGGATAGGATATATACGGTCTCCGTACGCTTCCAGTAAACCGTTTCCTGTGTTTATTTCCAGGGACGGGGGATAAGAGGATGTCTTGAATTTCCTGGTCACTTTTTGCTTAAGCTGATTTCCGAATATATCTTGCAGGCCGGGTTGGATAGAGAGCGTGTATTCGGTTTCCGGTTCAAAAGGAAGCGACATATACAGCAGCGGTTCGGCCTGGTTCCAGCTGAGGTAATATTCAGGAATATCAACCGGGGGGGAAATTTTTAAATTTTCGATTAAGCCGCTGTAAGAAACAGGATTGGAAAAATGCAATCTGATGCTGTCGTCCGGATTGTGCGGGCGGCCGGTGATCAATTCAGAGAATTCAAACGGCATATATGTGGTGAATGAAAAACTGCGGGACTGGAGCATCCCCAGGTGGCCTTCCCGGGAGGGAAGACCGGAATGGATTTCAACGGAGTACGTTTGGGCGGGAGCGAGTTCATGGGGGTCCATCAGCAAGACCTGGTCCGGTTCGAACTCCTCAATGTGATGCTCTTGCCGTTGTTTTTCAGTGGGGTGCTTCAGTGAAAAAGGAAGGGAAAATTCTTTTCCCGTCTCTCCGGCCGGCAGCAGGGATATGCAGGAACGGGCTTGTTCGGGTGAAACCGGCATATTGAATATCAGCCATATTTTTGAATCCAAAGGGGTCCATTTTTGATTATCCGAAGGGTCGTGCCGGATTAAATCCGGAGTGATGGTTTGAAAAGTCCAAATATAGTCCCTATCCAGGCAGCGGCCTTGAAAGGATTGGGTCCCTTCAGCCACAGTCACCTGGAATTCCGTTGCGTAGGGAAGCCGTTTTCTGGGGATGAAGGTGAGGGTTTTTGGATTCAGCCAATGAAAATCTCCTTTGACCCGCGGAGAAATATGTATGAAATCAGGGTCTTTCCTTTCATCTATAGCCTCCAAAGGGATCATGGGATGGCTGAACATGATCACCAGAGAGCCCGAATCGTCTGGGGAACCGGTTCTGCCTT
>JAWODN010000147.1:0-17446 GCA_046483285.1 Candidatus Aminicenantota bacterium
ACCACGAACGCTTTGAGGACCTGGTTTCGGCGGGATGGGACTTGGTGATCGTGGATGAGGCCCACCGGCTTGGAGGCAGCACTGATCAGGTGGCCCGGTTCAAATTGGGCCAGGGCCTGTGCGAAGCCGCACCGTATTTACTGATGTTGTCGGCGACCCCACACCAGGGGAAATCCGATGCATTTCATCGGCTGGTCTCCCTGCTTGACGCCCAGGCTTTTCCCGATGTGGACAATGTAACCCGGGACCGGGTTCAGCCCTATGTGATTCGGACTGGAAAACGCCACGCCATCACCGCAGAGGGAAAACCGCTTTTTAAACCCCGGAAGACGGAGCTTGCTTCTGTCTCCTGGGGAGAGACGCATCGGGACCAGCAGCTTCTATACGAAGCGGTCACCGAATACGTACGGGAGGGATACAACCAGGCCATGCGCGAGAAGCGCAGCTACATCGGTTTTCTGATGATCCTGATGCAGCGTCTGGTGGTATCGAGCACGACTGCTATCCGCACTACACTTGAACGCCGGCTGGAGGCTCTCGAAGCACCGCATGAGCAGTTGACCTTATTTCCGATATACTCCGAAGACGAGTGGGCAGACCTCGACGGTCAGGAGCAGATCGAGACACTTTTAACCACCCGCCTGAAAGCTCTGAAAAACGAACGCGCCGAGGTGAAGCTGCTTCTGGAAGCCTCTACTCAGTGCATTCAGGCGGGTGCGGACGCTAAGGCCGAAGCGCTGCTTGATTGGCTTTACAAGCTGCAGGCTGAAGAAGGCGATCCGGAACTGAAAGTCCTGGTGTTTACCGAGTTCGTTCCAACCCAGCAGATGCTCCACCAGTTCCTAACAGAGCGTGGTTTCCGGGTAGTCTTTCTGAACGGCTCCATGACCATGGAGGAACGCAATAAAGTGCAGGATGCTTTTGCCGAGGAGGCCCGCATCCTTATCTCAACCGACGCAGGCGGCGAAGGTTTAAATCTGCAGTTCTGTCACGTGGTGATCAACTATGATATCCCCTGGAATCCCATGCGGCTTGAACAGCGCATCGGCCGGGTGGATCGTATCGGCCAGACACACGTGGTGCGCGCCGTGAATTTTGTTTTTGAGGAGTCGGTGGAACACCGTGTCCTTGAGGTGCTCGAGGAAAAGCTGGCTGTTATTTTCGAGGAGTTCGGTATTGACAAGACAGGCGATGTCCTCGATTCGGCCCAGGCCGGACAGATCTTCGATGATCTGTATGTGGACGCGATTCTCAATCCGGATGACGTTGATAACTCCGTTAATAAGGTCATTAACCGTTTACAGAAGCAGGTCCGGGATACCCAGGAGAGCTCTTCAATACTCGGAGCCACCGAGGATCTGGAACCATCCGAAGCCCAACACGTCATGGCGCATCCCTTACCCCATTGGGTTGAACGCATGACAGTAAGTTATCTCAGGGCTCATGGCGGCAAGGCCGAACGAAACGGGCGGATCTGGAATCTGACTTGGCCGGATGGTGATGAACTAACCAAAGTCGTTTTCAACGGTAAGGAGGCCGAACAGGCACCTACAGCCCGGCATATGACATTGGAAGACCCGCGGATTCGGGACTTGGCGATAAGGCTGCCGCGATTCGTACCGGGACAACCGATCTCGATAATAACGATACCCGATATCCCTAAGGAGGTCACTGGGTTGTGGTCCCTCTGGCAGATCGGCATTGCCACGATGGACTGGAACCGCTACCGCATCATGCCGCTTTTCCTTGCCGATGGAGGAAAAGTCTTTACAGCCACCGCTCGACATCTGTGGGACCGGCTGTTGAGTGCAACGCCTTTTGTCCGGGATCGTCTTGAGACCGAAGACTCCAGAAATGCTTTTGACCAGCTATTGAAGCTCGCCGAAGAGCATGGCCGATCCATCTATGATGAGCTTGTTCGAGAACACCGTTCACGCTTGGCGCGTGAGAGGGAAAAAGGCGAATATGCCTTTACCGCCCGACGCAAAATCATCGAACGCATCGGCCTGCCCCAAGTCCGTGACTATCGATTGAACCTGCTGCGGCAGGAAGAACGCTCGTGGAACGAGGAACTTGAACGCAAGGCTCAGGTTTATCCGGAAATGGTGCCTCTTCTCGTCGTCCGGGTTGAAGGAGGGGCCCATGAGTAACTGGCGCGATCAGATTCTGAGAGAGTTCACCCCCAATGTCTCTCGGCTGACCTTGGTTGCCGATCCGGACGGTCTGCTCCGAGAAGAAGGTGTTCTTGCAGGCATACGCGAGCGTGGTTTTGACTTGATTCCGTTCGAGAATCATGTCGCCTTTCGGTATGCCTATGAATCCAAGTTTCGTTCCCGATGGGACCAGGGCGAGCAGACGGATTTGGTGGTCGTTCTGCATTCTGCAGCCAGCGATCTCGGCTGCCTGCCATACGATCTGCTTCAAGCCGGTCGTCAACTGTCATTCAATCTTGGAGAGATATTTCCCAACCTGAGTTATCCCATTGTGGCTGCCTTGGACCGTGGGGCTCTGGATGCGCTCTACGAAGCCCAGAAGCATTATTCCCCCGGCGTGCTGGGAGATAACTCTACAAAGGAATTTATTCTGCGCCATGTCTATGAGATTGTTCCAGAGCTCATCCGTAAGCCGTCCGATCTGCTGCGGACACTGCTGCGCCGCCACTACCGAGAGCAGCGCATTCCAGCTTTGCTTGATGAGCGCTTTATTCAAGTGCTCCGCCGGCAGGGCGGTTTTGAGAAATGGCCGCTCGAAACGATTATCCCGGATCGAGAAGCTTTTTACGCTTTTCTCCAGGAACGTTGGCCCATTTTTTTAGATCGGGCAGCCATCCCGGACAATGGTGTTCGTGAGGAGAAGAAACCGTATAGCTTTGAATATCCCGGCCCTGCAGATTTACCCTTCGACCATGATGACATCCGAGTCTACATCGACAACCTGTTTGTCGAAGGATTGCTGGAGGCGGTTCCGAATGATCGGACCGCGTCACTTTCCAAGTCTTGGCTTGCGATCGGCATCCAAACAGACGAGCAGGCAGACCAGAAAAGGCGTGTAGAGGGACTCCTCGATACTTTGTCGTCCAATATTCCGAATGAGGACACACGGCATAACGACTGGTTCCACTTTGCCAAAACCTGGGCGGAGCTTTTGGCGCTGGCATGGGATTCGAAGGCGGCGCTGCCGGAACCGGCGCGGCAGCAGATGGATGCGCTTCAAACACAGATAGATGGCGCACTCGTGCCGTGGCTGACAAAACGCTATGCAGGGTTGATTAACCTGCCCCCAGCCCCACCGGTCATGCTCCATCATATTCCCCGATTCATCTCCCGGCATATCAGCGACTCAAAACAACACAAGGCTGCGCTTGTCCTGGTTGATGGCCTTGCATTGGATCAGTGGATTGTCATCCGAAAAGAAATCGCCAGGAAGCGAGCCAATTACCGCTTTCGTGAGAACGTGGTATTCGCCTGGATACCGACCATCACGTCTGTTTCGCGCCAGGCGGCTTTTGCAGGAAAACCGCCTATCTATTTTCCGAGCAGCATCAACACCACTGAAAAAGAACCGGCCCTATGGACGCAATTTTGGGTCGACCAGGGATTGACGCAGCAGGAAGTCGCATACGCTAAAGGGCTTGGGAACGGCACCCTGGAAAGCGTGGAGGAGATCATCGCTCGGTCCAAGACTCGGGTGGTCGGTTTGGTTGTCGATAAAGTAGATAAGATCATGCACGGCATGGAGCTAGGCGCTGCGGGAATGCACAACCAGGTTCGCCAGTGGGCCGAAGGGATGTTCTTGGTGCAATTATTCGACCTCCTTCTAGAGAATGGGTTCCGTGTCTACCTGTCGTCGGATCACGGGAATATTGAAGCGACAGGATGCGGCCGGCCCGCCGAAGGAGCCGTGGCGGACCTGCGTGGAGTGCGATCTCGGGTTTATTCCGATTCCTTATTACGTCGTCAAGTTACAGAACGATTCCCAGATGCTCTGGAGTGGCCGCCCATCGGGTTGCCGGAGGACTATCTGCCACTTCTTGCCCCGCCTCGTGAAGCATTCGTTCGCAAGACCGAAAGCCTTGTCGGGCATGGTGGTGCTTCTATTGAAGAAGTTATTGTTCCTTTTATTCAAATTCAAAGAATGAAAAATGAATAATCGAAAATTACAAATTGGTATTGATCGAATTATTTCTGTGAATTGGCTCGATAAAATGTCTCAGTTAATATTAGCAGGAAATGATAAAGATACTATATGTGAAATATTTGATGAACTTCTAAAAGATAAACTGTCAGGAGGAAAGCCTGGCGTAAGAGGATCAAGAGAAAAGACAATAACAATCCTCTTGAAAACGTGGCTTACTGTTCCTTCCAATTTAAAGGCATTACGAGATTATGGATTGAAACTACTCGGAATTTTATCACAAAAGGATCGTATTATTGTTCATTGGGGAATGATACAAGCTTCCTATCCCTTCTGGAGTGCGGTGGCCGCCCATACAGGCAGAATTCTAAACCTTCAAAAAACTGTCGCATCTGTGCACATTCAAAGAAGAATTAGGGAGGATTACGGAGAACGAGAAACAGTATCACGAGCAACTCAGCGAGTGCTTCGTTCATTCATAGATTGGGGGGTTTTGAAAGAAACTGGAGATAAAGGCATCTATGAGCAAGGCGATCAGTATCCGGTTGAAGACCCCAAGCTCATTACCTGGTTGGTGGAAGCATCTCTCTACGCCAGGGTGAATGGCTCGGCCGCCATAAAGGACCTTCTCGACAGCCCGAGCATCTTTCCCTTCCGATTGGCACATATCTCAGCTGAACATGTGGCGTCCCTTTCACCGCGTCTTAATATCCTGAGGCATGGTCTGGATGATGACCTTTTGATGTTGAGTAAAGAGGCAGGGGCAAAATGACCATATCACAGACAAAGTATATGCCGATTTACTGTATAAAGGTATGCGCCTCTTTACACCCGGGTGACATTCCGGAAAAGATCTACTCAGATACAGAAGAACTGTAGAAAGATTTTGAAGAATGGATTAACTCCTACAATAAGAGCCGTACGTATCAAGATAAACGTTATCAGGGCTGCACTCCGATGCAGACATTCATAGACAGTTTGGAACTGGTTAAGTAAAAGAATTTGGATAGTGGAAATGATGAGGTGTTTGCCGCCTGTCAACCCTAATGTTGGTCAGATGAAAAAAATTAACAAACTAACGCTTACTAGAAACAACCTTCTCCACAACATATCCCACGCGCTTCTTCAGCATTCTATATGTGACGCTTTTAACTCCGATTTTTTTAAGCCCGGATAATCCAATATTTTTACTATGGCCGCAATGTTGATTGAGGAGTGATGTTGGAACAACATAAAACCGCCACTGGCTGACATCCAAAGGATCCAGGGTCTCCTGAATTTTATGTGCAAGAAGACAGAAGATATAAATATCTGCTTGGCGCTTAGGTTGTTTTTCCTGAATATTATCATGTTGGCTCCATGCCCGTGTTTCCGGAATAGCAAAAGTGATTTGAGATAGCTTTCGCTGGTACCATGATTGAATATATGCGGATGATTTGACTTCAATTTTATGTCCAGAGGGAAGCTGTAAATCATAAGCATCCCATTCAGAACGGACGCCTTCAGTGAGTCCGAGAGCGGAGGCGACAAGAAACTCTGCCAGGATACCGCGGGTTGCATTGCTGATTAAATCCGATGCAGACCATTGCCAAAATTCCAATAAAGTGGGTCCTATTGGATTCCCATTATCATGGACAGGTTCTCGTCCGGTCATTGGTTTTTTCTTAATGACCGGCAGTCCGGATTCTTTAAGCCAAGATGACAATTCCGGTGGTGTTTTACATATGGCATATGGGCGGATATATCGATCGGATAATTTTTCACCTGTACTTTTAAGTGTCAAAGAAGACAGAGGCTTGGCATAAGGAAGTTGGGTCAATTCTGAAAATTTGTATAATGTAGATCCATCATTTTCAATTATAATTTCATCTAATAAAGCAAAATAAATCAATCCGCTTTTCACTTCCGCAACACTGAAAAAAATCGGCATTCGTAAATTATCAGCTATCGCTTCTTCAAATAATTTATGAGCTGTTGCCCAGGATTTATTTTCCCTAAACTCGGCTTTTCCTCCTCCAGCCATAACAAAATCCAGATCCTGCCGGTTCCGCATTGTGTAAACACTAAAAGAGAAGAGGTTGTTTGTTTCAGTCATAGCTGCACCTCGGCTTTAATTATTGCACTTTTCATCTTGTTAATCATTGTCCGTGACTAAATCCCCAATTCCTTATTGATCATCAGTAAAATCCGATCCAATAAATATAGGCAATTTTACCTATATTAGCCAATTATAGGCTTTTTTGCCTATATTCATTTCACCCTTAATTAAAGACGATCCATGGTCTGACCAAATAAAATCATGTATTTTTAATCATTTCATTTTTTCTTTTCTCTGAAGGATTTTTCTTAGACGGCTCTTTTTGGCCTTTAGATTGAACTTAAGGAAGGAGCCATTATGACGGAATACAAGAAGAAACCATTTGAAGGGTGTGTCAAAGTCGGGGAGAATAAGTATACGGATGAAGGATTCTTTGATCTGTCGGATGATGATAAGACAATTGGTATCGTTAAAGTTTCTCAACAAATATTAAGTAATATTCTAAAAGAAATTCTGCTTGAAGATGCAGAAGTCATTGGAATTGAAAGAAGCGGTGATGAATTTAAGATCAAATTCAGAACAGATAATGTTCTTATCCGCAAAATAGATGAAGTTGCGATTATATGGAATATTGGCCCTCATAGAGAAGACGGGAGATTCCTAACGCAGAAGTACGTTTATAATCTCAAAGGCTACGGAGACGGCACTTTAATTGAGTCTAAAGAAATAAGTCAAGAGCGTGCTGGTTTTTCTTCCTCTCTTGCGGGGATTATAAGCGGGCCGGGATCCGGGCGGTCCGGCCCGTTTATCGGCGGACGCCGCTGAACTTGACATCGCCTGTGGGCTTGACTATCGTCATGGATATGGTCGGGATGAGAAGGCACGCCGATTTCGAACGCGAGTCAAGCCCGGGACGGAGCGCCTTATCGTCAGAATAAACGAGGCCCATTATTATCCTGGAGGTTTTAAGAATGAAAAAGACCAAACGCTTATCGCTTGCCGCCACAAGACTTCCGTCGATGTTGAGCATGGTTGTGCTCTTGATTGTGGGAACGGCTTGCGGCCCAAGTGCGGGAACAGTCGTCCAGGGCAACCTCGGCGACGTCCGCCTTATCACCGGCGACGTCCTCGAGCTTGAGTTCTCCAGCGCGGTTTTGAACGGTGCCGACGCGCAGGCGACATTTGACATTCTTATCGACGGCAAAGACGTTGAATGGGAATATCTTTCCTATTTCGCTTTCGGAGAATATGCCGATAAACCTGTTGTCAACGTGCGCTTGAAAAACGCGCTTGACATCGGCCAAATCCGTGCCCGATGCCGCGAAAACGACGCCAACGCCGAATATGACCGCACGGAAGACACCATCGGACCTCTTAACGCGTCAAAAATTGCCGTCAAGGCCAGCGGGACGACAAAGGTTCCGACATGGTGCTCTTTCTATCTTGAAAGATCTCAGGGTTATATGTCCAGATTCTGGACCCATGCCTCGCGCAAGGCCGGAAACGGTGATGACATGTCTGTTCTTGGCGACAAACTTGAGAACTTCGGCAGAGGCAAGTACGATTTCACGGATGCCGAACAGCCCAAGTATACGGACGAATATGTGGCGAGAATGGTCGGCGAAGGAACAAACAAACTCCTTGGCCGCGCCGAATATCTGTGTCTGCCGATGATTTATGCGGGTTACACAGCCTTGATCGTAGGCCCGACTCAGTCGGTTTATGAAGCGCCCGAATACCGCGAACTTTATCAACACGGCGAAACCACGGATACTTTCACCCGGAGAATGATTAAAGCCACCGAAGTTCCCGGCAACTTCAACCCCAAAACGGGCCAATATGTCAAGCCTTACATCGTCGGAACATCCGACGACATTATGCGCCATGACGCACCCATCAAGGCTGACGGAACCCCCGCCGAGAACAGCGAAGAATCCGCCCGTCCGAGATCGGACCATTTCTATTTCGGTGAAGCGTTCTTCGACATCGCCTATGAGCTTGCGGTCGTCCAGGGCAGCCGGAAGTATCCGTTGACGGCGCTCAACAAATCGGACGATTACCGCTTTGACATTCACCTTCAGGAAGCTTATGACAAAGCCAAAAAAGCCGGGATGTGGCCGGGAACGAAAATGATGGAAAGCGTCAAAGATTATTATGTTTACGGCGCGATGGCGTTCCAGGAATTTATTCCCGAAACTCAGGAATTCGAGTCCGAGTCATTCCCCATCAACACACGTATGGAAGTCTATCACTATGACTATCCGCTTTATTGGGCGTTATCCGGTATCCACGGAAAATGGTGCTATTGGGCGGGAAAAGGCGCGGGACAAACCTCCAGCGGCTCCACGGACGGCTCCAAGGTCAATACACCGTGGTGGTGGAGAAATCAGCCGGATAATTTCGGCCTTCCCGAAACGTCCGACGGCGCAAAGGGTGTCGCTTATGAACCTCTCAAGATTGAGAAAGCTGAAGTCGTATCCAAAAATGAGGTTCATGTCTACTTCAACCGTGAAATCAGCACCATCAGCGCGGTCATGCAAAACAGCGGCAGCGAAACGGCGGTGACAAGCGCCAACTTCAAGATCTATCTTGACGACAAGGAGGTTCCCTTCACTTCGGTCGTACCGGAAAGAGGCTATCTCTGGAAAGGCATCCGCTTGGTAGCCGCAGAGAGATTTCGGGGTGCTAATAATCGTTGGAGTTACCGAAACCATACCGATTTGGACAACGGCAACCCTTACGGTCTTGCTTTCCAGGGCTTTACGCGGAAGGACATTGACGAGCGCAAGATCGATAACGGCGGCTGGATTGCAAACGACCAGCCCGTCGGCGAACATGCCCTCGAAATGGGCACGTATGTTGGCCTTGAAGACGCGATCAGAGATTACGGAGCGGGCCTTGCAGGCAAGGTTGAAGTGGCCTATGTGGGCGGGGGTAACGATGTTCTTGACTGGGACGGCAACGAGCTTGCGGAGGGCAAGGTCGAAGCTGTGTTCAAACCATGGATCGGGCATGTTTACAGATCCGCTCTTACGGGCGTTTATGTCTACCTCGAATCTGCGGTGGCCGAAAAGCCTTACTATATGTACACACGCGCGGGTGAAGAGCAGCCTACCGCGAAAGACGTCGCCATGGCGGCGGGTCATCAATATGAGACCCTCCTGACCAACAACAGCCGCAAAACCTATCCGACCAGCTCAGGCGGAGCCGACTTCGACAAGGCGTTCGCTACGGGCAGCGGTGACAACCCGAGCTTCATCCATACCCAGGGCAATTCAAACAGAGCCACTGCTTATTCTTGGGACAACGGAACGGTAACGGTGGGCGGACAAAACCTCACGAACGGTCCGGTAACTTATGACAATCCAGGCCAGAGAATCGCCGACGGATTTACGCAGCAGGGCGGCGGTATGAAGATCGCAGCGGGTTCTGTAATGGGACATCACAACGGAAGGCAGCCGGCCTCCAGCTCCATGGGCGGTGACGACGTCGGCGAAAATCTTCGTATCGAAGGCTGGGGCGGACGCCGGTTCCAGTCCGAGGACGTCGGCGTCCTCAGAGACTATAATTTAAGCCGATACAGAAACGAGTCACTCGTATTTCACGAAGGCGGACACGGCGTCGACAGCGCTTTGCCGGTATACGCACAAAACATCTATAATGACGTAACCGCGGCCTACGTGACCGCCATCGCTCCCGTAAACGGCCTCAGATACCACAGTGTTGACGGCGTGGCGGTGTACATCGGCAAAAGAGGCGAATATATCGCAACGGGGAATACGTTCTTCCACGGCACCATGCGCGAACAGTTCGAGGGTAAAATCGACCCGACCTGGACCCCTATTTCCAACAGGTATGAATGGAACCGCTATGATCCGTACGGTGTCGAGGCGTTCAAGAGAATGTATCACAACGGCGACCTCAACCTCTGGTACGGAGGTAAAGCGAAAATCGGGGACCCGGCCTACAGAGTCATTCTGGAAGACTGGAAGCTCCTCAGGGATCTCGGACAGACCGATCCGGACTACGCATTCGCTAAGGATTGGGACGATGAGAACGACCTGCTTGCCTGGGGCTTGGGCGTACCCGTGATCGCGAGAGAAAATCCTTACACCGGCGGGGAAAACCCGTTGGTCAAATGGGTCTCCTACAACTCTCCATGCATCTGGGATATCGAGCCTTATAAAAAGCCGACCCGAACCGACTGGCGCAAGGATATCAAATTCGACTTCGACGGCGAGCATCCTTATTACCCCGGCCCGGTCAGCGATGAATTCCCGAAT
Source organism: Candidatus Aminicenantota bacterium (assembly GCA_046483285.1). Taxonomy (GTDB): domain Bacteria; phylum Acidobacteriota; class Aminicenantia; order Aminicenantales; family Aminicenantaceae; genus CAYRTV01. The sequence goes on from JAWODN010000147.1 coordinate 10,456, forward strand.
GGCGAACAGAGTTTCGTGAGCCTGATACATCCGTTCCTTACAGAGAAGGGCGTTCCCATGCCCAAGAGACCCGCCGAAATTGCGGCTCTAGTTGCTCCGGTTTCGACCCGGATAGTTGCAGGATCCCTCCGGATGGTCAGCAAGGTCATTTTAGAGTTCGAACTTGAAGACGTCCACGGTGAGATAAACATGAACAACGCCATGACCACATTCCGTCTCACGGTTGACGGCGCGAAGACGCACTTCTATTTCTGGAAGTTCGATATGCAGTCCGACGGCCGCGCCAAAGTTCAGCTTCGTCTTGAGTGGCCTGTTGAGGACCCGACACTCGAACTCACCGTCATTAAAACCGGCCAGACCGTTGCCTCTAGCCGACGCTGAGTGAAGCTCAGCCGTCGTCGACCGCATCATCGACCACCTGAAGCTGGCATTCGCGGTGGAGAAGCCTCATAATGAATGGCTGCCGGTTTTTTGTTGAAGCCAGTCAAACCTGAGTTTGACACGGCAAGGGTGCCGCGGCTTCCGAGGAACTCAAACGCCTGGCCCTCGCGGGGCGGTAGACGGAATTAGATTTTCATTTTCCGTTCATTCTTATCACAGTGAAAATTATGGGTCAAGGGAATGGGGTTGCGTATGGCGCAGAGAAGTAAACATTCGGGAAAGATTTATCAGACAGGAGAACTGGCACGAGAAGTAGCTGTTTCCATTTTGGAAACAACTGCCGCTGACGGCAAGCAATAAACTGATCATTGGAGCAAGAATTGGGATTTCTGTTTACCATATCAGTGACTCGGATTTGACTGTCAGCAAGGATATAAACGAGCAAATCAGGAAGCTTAAAGAATTTTATGATGATTCCGCCCAGGAATTAGAAACGTATACGCGATCGAATTAAGAATAAGCTGTAAAACATAGATAAAAATTATGGACACACGGCCTTACCCAAAAAAGCAGCCATGCGGATCTTTGTCGATTTCCTGGACCAATGCACCCAAAACTTTTTCTGATTCTATTGTTTCGTACCTTTCCCATTTTCCGCTTGCTCTTTGCCAATAGAGTTTCCAAATATTCCGGCTTTTAACATAGGTTAACTTGGCAATTGGGACCCTCGTGTGCTTTTTGGGGTCTCTCCAATAAGGGCGGACCTCATAAATAATAACATTCTGATTATCAATATCGTATTCGAGCCGGACTTTATCTTTTAAATGTTCCGGGACCCTTCGAGAACAAAAGCCGCCGACTTCTTTTTCTATCAAATGACGCTCAAATTCTGAAAAAGCCATCGGTTTATACTCCTTATTTTTTTGCCTTTAATCTTTCAATGTTCAGCTAGGCCAGCGTTGTAAAGCCTGTAGAGAAGCTGAATAAGATATCGCCTGCGAACTGTTTTTTTTCATCGGCAGCGCTGTTTAATTTGATACTATCAGAGCCTATGTGAGAATTCAAGAAAGTGTGCATCTGCGCATAAACGCCAACCGCGCGCAGAGGCAATCACAAGGTGCGCTTTCTTTCTGGTTATTCTGTGTCGTAAGTGTAATCAAATTTAAACCACTGGGGCTTTCAGTTTTCTGGATAATAGTATAATGGCGACAAAAATCCAGAATACAGCAGCTTTGACGAGGAGGAAAATCAAGAGGTCTTTTCCTGCGATCACAGGATCAAGGATTCCTGTTGCGGCAACTAAACTCACATGCATAAGGGTCACGATAAATTAACTTTCTGTCCGGTCGTAGACCCATACCATGAGTATTCTGTAGGCCGGCAGCCAGGTGAAAAGCCGGGCAATGAGGAGTGCCAAGGGAAGGGCTCCCGAAAAAGTATCAGCTTCCAGATTTACCAGGAAATGCCAGGCGCCCCAAAAGAGACCAACGATCAGTCCTGTGGGGTAAAACTCCGTACTTTTTCCTCATGCGCGGAACAGCAAAACCGGTCCAACCGAGCTCTTCGAAAAAGCCGACGAAGAGGCCGCTTACAATCCACATGATCACTAGAGTGATTCTGTCAGCCGAAGTTGAAAAAGCAGTGAGGAAATTGGAAGAGAACAGCGACAGCAGGAGAAGCACGGCCAGCGTGGAAAGGGGAGCAGTCAGAAGGGCGGCAGCGTACCACCTTAAGTTCACGCGCCACCGCCGTAAGCTGGAGAAGAGATCTCGAATGCCCTGCTTTCCAGAAATCAGGCCTGCTGATATGATTGCTGCCAGACTTGGACCAAGGAGCATGGCTAGGATGAGGACAGGAAGCTGGTCTTCCGTTACAGGAAACCCATTAGGTCCGACGGAAACGAAAATTGCACCCCATGAAATAGCAAAAGCCAAGAAAAAGTATATAATTAGCGGATATGTTTTGATTGAATGAGCAGAACGCAGCATTTCTTATTCATCCTTTCCGGCTCTTCTCCGATTATATGAGCTAATTCCAATGGAAATAATTTGATGGCCGTCCATCCTTTGTAGCGAAATGTATATTTTTGAAAAAGTTAAGTCAAGAAATAAGTAAGAGGGGCAGCGGTGTCTTCATCAGGCCGGATTGAAAAAATTGGACGTGATTGAGAGAAAGCCGTATCCGGATGTGGAGTATCCAAGCCGGAGAGCGTATGTCTTTACTTTGAAGCAGCTAGGCCAGGCCCATGAGCCGTCAGGCCAAACCATGCCGGGCTGCAGCTCAAAAAGTCTGGCGCTTTGTCCGAAATAAAGCCCGTGTACCAGGCCGTGCAGAATCATGAATATAGATGTTATGGTTGTTATCAAGAAAGCCTCCTCAGCAATGCGTCCTTTTCGATTTCTTGTTCCGCACCGACAATCCGCAACACACTCATTGCGCGGCTGGCCGCGATATTCATGCGGACACTGTATTTATCCGAGACATAACGCAGGTCGGTGACAATAACGGCCGGCCTTTCCAGGCCTTTAAAACGGAGGAAGCTGTCGCAGACGATGTGGCTTTTGGCGTCCGGGTCGGTCGCCTTTCTGACCGGATGGCCGCCCAGTTCCTTCCGGTGCATGATGTTTTCTTTAAATCCCATGCCGCGGAGAGAGAGGACAGCGATGTCATGGGGTTTAAAGCCCTGGCCGATAAGTTCGTTTAAAGTACCGCCGACATGGCGTTGGACTTCATCTTCCGGGCATTTGTTTATACGGAGCAGGCCGTTTCCTGCGGCGTTCCGGATGGGATCCGGACTGACTTCTTTGCCCGCATAACTGTCAACAAGCGCCTGAATGCCGGGCGGGCAGCGGTAGGCTTTGGTAAGATTGAATTTTGCAAATTCCTTTTTTAATGCTTCAGGAATGGTCCGGTCTTCCCAAAAGCCCTGGCCCGGGTCCATAAACACCCAGATTCGTCTGTCATCCCGGACGCATTCCCGGATTAGGTCCCATTGGTACTCTCCCATGTCCTGGCCTTCATCCACAATTACGGTATCCCAGAGCTTGTCGCGGCCGGTTAACCCTTCAACGGCAGCCTCCCAGGTGATATTTTTCCAGAACTCAGGCTCGTAGCGTTCCTCGATTGTCCGCCCCTTTTTCCGCAGCAGATTCAGGGCGAAATTGCCGATGGAGGAGGCGTTGACATCTGGTTCGGGAAATTCACCCGCCAGACTCGAGCCTAAAGCCAGGGTGAAGGTTAAAAGCAGCACCCGTTTTCCCTCGGACGCTTCTTTTTTGGCCAGCTCCCGGGCCAGGATGGTCTTTCCCGTGCCGGGGCCGCCCTGGACCAGGACCCGGTCATTTTCGAGAGCCATGCAGAGGATATCGAACTGTTCCTTGCCCAGTTCCAGGCGTTTTTTGACCAGGTCCTTAGAAATTGTCAACAGATTCATTTGCGGGACCCAGGACTCACACCACATGGTGTGGACGGCTTTAATCCAACCGCTTCCGGGTTTGCCGAAATCCGGGATTTTCGCCATGAGATCGGGAAGGATATCAGAAAGATAGGGGAGGTCATTTTCACCGACTACCAGTCCCTCTAGGTCGGCCTGGGTAGGCTGTTCGGTGAAAGGGGTGTCAGGAAGGCATAAAGCCAGGCCTATTCCCGGGGGTTTGATGTTCTTTTCTCGAAAAAGATCAAGCAGAGCGTTGCGGAACCGTAAAGCTTGTTTTAAGGGCGGGCGCTTGAGCTTTTTATCATAAGAATACCAGCAGCCTCCTTCTTTTTTGATCTTGCCGCCTTTAACTTCCAGAATAAGCAGCCCCTGATTGGGGTCGGCAATGAGAAAATCCGTTTCCGCGAACTGTCCCTGTGAAGTGCGGAGCTTTAACGAATGCCAGGCGAAGAAATTTGAAGGCAGGTCGTCTTTTAAGGACCGGTAGACTTTTTTTTCCGATTCCGGGGCGTCTTCTCCCGAGCCTGCTTTCGGGTAAAGTCCAGGCAGACATTTTTCATTCATTTTTCAAGCCTTTCACTGAGATCTCATCCCGGTTCATTCTTATCACAGGTATAATCAAGGGTCAAGAAGGGGGTAATGGGCTTTGAATAGTGAGAGCAATCTGACGGTCCCCAGGGAGCTGGAAATTCTTTTAATACAGATTCCCTTGATTTGCACATACAAATGTGATACACATATATATGTGAATAACAATAAAAATAAAGAGGGCCGGAACATTACGCTGTATTTGTCCAAAAGTCTAATACAGAAGGCAAAGATTATGGCTGTCAAAGAAAATAAATCATTAAGCGCTTATATGCGGGAGGCTTTAGAAGAAAAAGTGAGAAAAGAATCAGGTTATAAGAAGGCAAGAGACCGGCAGCTTGGGCTTCTTGACAAAGGTTTCAATATGGGGACTAAAGGAAAAATAGGCATTTCAAGAGATAAACTTCATGAACGAAAATAAAGTGTTTTTGGATACCAATATTCTTATCTATGCCTATGATGCTTCAGCGGGTCAAAAAAATCTTAAGGCCAAAGAAATATTGGTCAAATTGTGGAATTCCAAAAGAGGAATAATAAGTATACAAGTTATGCAGGAATTTTTTGTAAATGTTACAAGCAAAATTCAATATCCTATAGATACAGATTCAGCCGAAGTCATAATAAAAGACCTTTTTCAATGGGAAGTCGTTGTTAACGATGAAGCTTCTGTTCTCAAAGCTATTGATATTCATATTGAGCATAAGTTTTCCTTTTGGGATGCAATGATCCTTCAAGCTGCAGTCCATGGAAGAGCAAAATTATTATATACCGAGGATATGACCCATGGGCAAGAGGTGCAGGGAGTTCGCATAGTGAATCCGTTTATCCGTGAGAATTGACCGGTCCTGTAATCAATATTACCGGAAATGTTTATGGATATTGTATGAAAATCCTGAAATGAAGCTCATTGAACGAAAAATATATACATGTTTACCCTCTTTCCTGAGACGAGAGGCCTTGTTTTTGCAGTGAAAGTGCTTTTCCGTTTCATTCATGATAAAATAACATGGTGATTTGGGAAAAAAACATCAGAAATCTGGAACAGGTTTTAATAAAGATTCTGAAAAATCATTTCCTTCCTCGGCATTCATTCGAGGATTTGTTTACCTGTGTTAAACGCAAATATGATGTTGATGAAAAATATGATTACCACTTAAAAACCTCTATGGTTTATTTTAAAGACGCTGAACCGGAAATTGATTCCAGGGCCAGATGGATTTCGTGGGGGATTTGTGTCGTAAGTTCGTGAAATGACAGAGCAGAGATCAGGCAGATCACCCCTTTCGGGACTCGGGTCGCGACGATCACCAGGTCGGGATCGCCCAGCGGCGAAGTGCCCGCGAGACGATAGACCCCCCGGCTCACCTGCTCCAGGTCCCCTGAGTCGCGCATGGCGTAGAGCACGGACGGATGGATGCCAAGACGCAGGGCCTGTGCCGTGCGGAGGATGCCGCCATTTTTTCTGAAAATTGCGCGTGCCTTGTCGATCTGGGCTTGGCGGATGTTCTTTTTTTGTTTGCCCATGATAAAATTACCTATACATATCAAAAAGTATAGGTATTATTATCCAATTGTTCCGTCAAGTCAATAGATAACTTTTCAACTCTCTGTTTATCGTCTGCTTACAGCCGCTGCCCATGGAAACAAACTCAACCGGGATGCCCACGGCTTCGGCAACCTATACATCACCGCCACTTTTTTCAATGAGCACCCATTCGAGTTCTTCTGCTCAATAGGCAAAAGCGGCTGCTCCTCACCACCATATATAAGCAATTTCACTTATAATCTCCAATTATAAGTATTTTTGCTTATATTTTTATCTGGAATCATTCTATTGGGATTTTGTACAATTCAGTAAGGAGAGAAAAATTGGGATTTCTGTTTACCATTTTGTATTTTTAGATAATCTCTGAAATATAATGGGGAAGGAGCGTTATGAAGCAACAAAAATATAATTTTGAGATCATTTATGAAAAATTAGAGAAAGTGAAAAGAGAACAGAATCAAATTAAAGATTCAGATCTTAAGATCAGCAAGGATATTAGCGAGCAAATTAGAAAACTCAAAGAATGTTATGATGACCTTTCTCAGGAGTTGGAAACTTATAAGGGATCGTAAATTTTTTGGGAGAAATCTCAAATAGAAATTAAAAGGCGAAGGTAAAAGTTCAATGAATAACAGCATGAATAGATTGTTAAGAGCTGATAAAGATTTCGCGCCTTGCCGTATTGATGACGGGGACGAAATGTTTCGTAATGGAATATTCGAATTCAATATAACTAAGATGCTCGAATTCATTTATGCAAACCCTTCTGAATTTGCCTCCGAAGAAGTATCCGTTGATGATTTCCCGAGAGAATTTTCTTCCATAAACGAAGAGCATATAAATATAGTGCAAATTTCAGAACCGGTTATATTGGCGGAAATAGCACCAGGAAGATACAACTTAATTGATGGAAATCATCGTATGGAGAAAGCAAGAAGATTGGGAGTGGAAAGCCTTCGGGCTTACAAGCTGAATGTTAAACAGCATATCAAGTTCCTTGTATCCAAAACAGCATATATCGCCTATGTTAATTACTGGAA
>JAWODN010000061.1:0-14939 GCA_046483285.1 Candidatus Aminicenantota bacterium
TAAGATGTCCTTGGCTCTCTCAGCTTAAAGGTTCCTGACTTCTCTACTATACGTCTCCCTTTGGCCTTAACTCCCAATCTTTTTTTAATTATTTCAACAAAGTCCTCATTCCCCACAGCTATACTTTCTGTCCAGCAGCTTTCTTTATGAAAATGTTTTTGTCCTAAATATTCATTAATCCATTCATTATATATTTTCTGAAAATCGCTCTCTTTTGTATGCAACAACAGCATAAGGCGCTCCTTGTTGATCAGTGTGTATCTTCGCTTCGTGCCCATAAGCTCCTGATATCCGCAGTGAGGCCACTCTCCTGGATGCTTTACAACTCCTGCCCGGGCCATATTCATATCAATATAAATCATGCATCGAATAAGGTGATCATCTGTTTCCACTGCTGCTGCATGATACCGGTCTTCCCAGAAAGCACCCTTTCGGTTTCTGTTATGATTGAACTCCCAGGCTGTTCTTCCGGAGACCAGGTGCATTGTTTTTGCAATATCATTTTCTTTTCCATCGCTCAAAGCAAGTAAATGAATATGATTTGATGTCACTATATAATTAAAGATAGATATGTGAAATTGTTGTTTTGCTCTATACAGCCAATACATCCATCTCTTCTTATAATATTTGAATTTGAGTAGAAATTCTTTTTTATGGCACCGTTGAGTAATATGCCAGATGTATCCAGGCAGATAATGCCGATGAGCTCTTGCCATTTTATATGTTTTTTATATAAAAGACGATTTCAGCACCCCAATAATCTCACTTAAGAAGGTTTTTATGGTTTTAAAAGTGGGCTAAATTTTTTGTAATGAATAATTTGCTGCGGTGCGACCCTTTATTCCACCCTTTATTCCCTTTATTCATTCAAACGGCGGTTCACATGAGAAACTTAAAGGCTTTATCCATATCCTGGTGGTTGGCCACCAAAACCAGGGTGTCTCCTTCCTTTATCTCAAGCTCCGGAGGGGGGCTGGTGAAAGATTTTTCTCCCCGGACAACGGCGAGAACCGTAGCTCCGGTTTTTTGCCGTAAATCCAGCTCTCTTATTGATTTTCCGGCCACCGGGGAATTTTTGCCGATAAAAAAAGTTTCCGTTGTTCCGGCTTTAAGGATATCGCCGATTTCATCCCTGAATTTTCTGGATTCGTCGGTCCTTCTCAGCATTCCGTAACATTCGCTTCGAATGACCTTGATCTGAGCGTCAATGATGTTTCTGGGGACATGGAATTCTTCCAGAGTCCGGGCGAAAATTTCGATGGATGTTTCAAATTCTTCTGGAATCACCTGGTTCGCGCCCAATTTGTACAGCTCATCGATCTCAGTAATAAACCTGGCTCTGACAATGATATGAATTTCTTTGTTCATTTCTTTGGCGGTTTTAACGGCGGTCTTTATGGCGTTTGGATCGGATATGGCGAAAACGATGACCCTGGCCCGGCTGATCCCCGCAGCCTTCAGCACTTCCCGGGAACTGATATCACCGAAAATAATCGGCTCACCCTTCTTAAGATTTTTTCTTACCGTATCAGGATTAAGCTCGATGATATAATAGGGGATGCCGGTGTCTTTAAGAACCCTGACGAGATTGCGTCCGTTCAATCCATAGCCGCCGATTATGACATGGTCTTTTAAAGTTTCATCCTCTTTGCCCTCGTCATGAACGGGTTTTTGCTTCCGGTTGAAGATTTTTTCCGCTTTTTTCACAACAACCGGAGAGATTTGAAAGAAAAACGGGGTCAGCAGAATGGTCAGGATGGAAGAAGCAATGAAAATCTGGAATATTTCTTCGGGGATAAGGCCGGAGACTTTGCCTACGCTTGCCAGGACAAAGGAAAATTCTCCTATTTGCGCCAGTCCCAAGCCGCTGACAATAGCGATCGAGGTGGGGTATCTCATGATTTTTACGACTGAAAAAATAATTAGGGCCTTCAATAATATTATGATTATCACCAGGAAAAGTATGGTGAATTTTTCGTTCCAGGCAAACTTGAGATTAAGGAGCAGTCCGACCGATATAAAGAAGATACTGGTGAAAACGTCCTTAAAGGGCATAATCTCCGAAGTGACTTGGTGGCTGTATTCGGACTCTGAGATGATGATCCCGGCAAGGAAGGCACCCAGAGCCAGGGATAAACCCAGCGATGAGGTCAGAAAAGCCATGCCGAGACACAAGAACAGGGTGGTGATAAGGAAAATTTCTCTGACTCTTGTCTTGATTATTAAATAAAGCATCTTCGGCATGAGATGCCTGGCGACAATGACCACAGCGATGACGGCCAGAATACCGAAGAAAAACCTTGCCAGGACGGTGGTCAATGGATAATCCGCGGATCGAACAAGCAGGGGAGTGATGACAATCATGGGAACCAGGCTTATATCCTGGAAAAGGAGGATTCCCAGAGAGATATTGCCCTGGGGCGACTCAAGCTGATTGGCGTCGGAATAGATTTTCAAAACAAGGGCCGTGCTGCTCAGGGAAACCAAAAAACCATAGAAGAGCATTTCATGAAACGGGAGATTGAAAAAATAAAGGATCCCAATAACCAGGAGGGAGGTAATGCAGACTTGGAGGCCTCCGCCCATCCAAAAATTCTTTTTTAAAGCGCCCAGCTTTTCAAAAGAAATCTCAAGGCCAATAGTGAACAGGAGCATAACCACCCCGATTTCCGCCATAACTTCAATGCTGTGGGTGTCTTTTATCAGGCCCACTCCCCCGGGGCCGATAAGAATTCCCGTCAGCAGGAAACCGGTAACGGCGGGCAGCCTTAACCTGTGGCTGATGTAAAAAATACCGATAGCCGCCGCCAGGAGGATGATGGCATCTTTAAGAACAGGAACTTCCATTATTCCCTCATATTAACGCATTTGATTTGATACGGCCGCGAGGAAAGGGTCTCCCCGCATGACCTGTCCACGGGGCGTTCCCGGTCCCTTTCTTTAAAAAAACAGGCCGGGACCCTGTTCAAATGGGTTTTCCCGGTATTATAATATGTACTGAGAAAATGGCAAAATGTCTTTTTCCGGAAAACGAAGCAACAGGTCATCCCGCGGCCGCAGTGCGGGCGGAAGATCCCTGCCGGATTCCCCAAGGAAGCGGCGGCACCCTTTCCTCAAAACAGCCGCACGCAGGGACCCTTCATTTCTCCCGAGGTGACAGGCGGTGGTCAGAGTGACAGACGGTCGTGTCAGGATGAAAAAAATCAAAAAAGCCGCAGGAGCCCTCCTGCTGGGTCTTTGGTGGGCTTCCTTGGTTTTCGCTCAGCCCGAAAACCGGTGGGTTGATATTGAGCTGATAGAAACCCTGGATTATACGGCGGTCAGCCGCAGTCAAGCCGGTAATCCGGACTATCCGCCGTCAAATTTATTTGATGCCGACTATGCCACCTGCTGGGCGGCTGATTCCGGGAGTGAAAAGAAGAATCCCCGGCTGTTCCTCCGCATGCCTGAGGATGCCGTCATTCTGAATATTTATCCGGGTTACGGAAAAAGCAGCGATCTTTATTATAAAAACGCCCGGCCCCGGGCGGTGAAAATCTCCCTTTGGGGAGGAATAAATCCGGAAGGCTATGTTTCTGAAAAAGCGGCCCTCTATAAAGCCATTAGATATGAGGACGTTCGGATATTCACTTTGAGAGACGAGGCCGGGCTGCAGCATATTCCGCTGGATTTTCCTGAAGATTCATTGGAAAATTTCATGAAGGCGTGCCGCTCTCAATTCGCGGCGGATTTTAATATGCCAATAGCCGGCAGCGGGCTGATTTTGGAATTGGAGATTACGGATATCATTGAAGGCACCGAATATGATGATATTTGCATATCCGAGCTTTTTTTTAACGACCGTTTCATGTCCGGCGGCGGCCGGAAATCACCGGAAATCCGCGAAGTGTATATAAATGAAAATGAAAACACCCTGCTGGCGGAAACCGGCGGCGGGGAAGTTATCACCATATACCGGGATGTCTCGGCGGTGCTGCAGCTTATGGAAGTCTCGAAGGATAAAAAATGGGCCATTCTGATTTCCATGCCCGCAGAGATTAAGGGAAGAGCGGAGACAACCTACCTCCTGGTGGACTTAATGAACAGGCGGGCGGCGAATGAAGAGCTGGCTGAAGCGACCGGGGATTATTTGCCCGGCAATGAATTGTTCCTGGAATGTGATCCGGATAAGGGTGTTGTGCTGAACTATATCTCAGCGGATAACAAAAATGTTGAGATTGAATTAAAACAGCCTGAATGATGAACCCGCCGGCGGACGCGCACGGGTTGGCGGTGTCCGCAGCAAATGCGGCCCGGCGAAGGTGGTGTGCTCCCGCTCGTCAGGCAGCTTCGATCTCCGCCGCAAGTTCGGTCATGAGCTCCTTAACCGTGACGATCCGGTTCAACAGGTGGGCGTTGCTGCCGCAGAAAATGATGCCTTCGTCTGTGCGGCCTTCGCATGAATTAACCAGCCGTTTGGCGATGCAGTAACGGGCTTCACTCACTTTGCAGGCTATCAAGCACCGGTAATGGCATTGAATGGGGATTTTCCCCAGGGACTTTAAATCATTGAGAAATTTATTTTGTATCGCCCGCGCCGGCATTCCAACCGGGGACTTGATGATTTTGATATCTTCCGGGCCGGCGTCCAGATAAGCCTGCTTGAATTCCGGTGCCACGTCGCATTCCTCGGTGCACACAAAACGCGTTGCCATTTGGACCCCGGAAGCGCCGAGTTTGAGCATGCGCACGATATCTTTTCCGTAAAAAATCCCGCCGGCGGCGATCACCGGGATTTTTTTGCCGTATTTGTCCTCATACGGCTTGATAACCGCCAAAACTTCCGGGAGGAGCTTCTCCAGAGAGTGCTCCTCAGGGTTCTGAAGCTGTTCATGTGAAAATCCCAGGTGCGCTCCGGCCAGTGGTCCCTCCAGAATGATTCCATCAGCGGTTTTGTTAAAACGCTTGTCCCAGGTTTTCAAGATGAGATCGGCCGCCCTTCCGGAACTGACGATAGGCAGCAAATTCACCGAGTCATCTGCGACATCCCCCGGCAGTTTCAAAGGAAGACCGGCGCCGGAGACAATGATTTTAACCCCCTCCCGGACCGAGGTCTTGACCAGGTCTTTGAAATTGCTGAGAGCGGCCATAATGTTAACGGCAAAAGGGCCTTTGGTCAGCTGCCGGGTCTCCCGGATAACCTCTTCCAGGGCTTCCCGGCTGACGCGCTCGAAATCCTGCTTTGACTTTTCCACATCCCCGAGCCCCACGCTGGCGATGGTTCCAATGCCGCCTGCATTGGTCACGGCCGAAGCCAAAGAGGACATAGACACCCGCACCCCCATGCCTCCCTGGATAATGGGAAGTCTGACAGTGATATTTCCGATACGAAGCGGGGGTATTTTCATTGGACTATGGATGCTCCTTCAGGACAAGACACGCGTTTCCTCCGCCGAAGCCGAAGGAATTGCTGATCGCCGTGTTGACTTCTGCGGGCTGGGCTTTATGAGTCACCAAATTCAGGGCGCAGAGCGGATCCGGTTCCTCATAATTTATAGTGGGGGGAATGATATTGTTTCGTATGGTGAGAGCCATGGCAACAAATTCAACCGCTCCGGCAGCCGACATAAGGTGACCGATCATGGATTTAATCGAGCTGACTTTGACCTGGGCCGCGTGGGTTCCGAAAACTTCGCGGATGGCGGAGGTTTCGGTTTTGTCATTCAGTTGAGTGGAGGTGCCGTGTGCGTTGATGTGATCGACATCCTCCGGAGAAATGCCGGCGTCTTCGAGAGCCTTTCGCATAACGCGGATCATGCCGTTTCCTTCCGGGTCGGGCGCGGTGATATGATAGGCGTCGCTCGAATTCCCGTAACCGGCGATTTCCGCATAAATGGATGCGTCGCGGTTTAAGGCATGCTCGAGGTTTTCCAGCACGGCGATACCGCATCCTTCGCCCATGACGAAGCCGTCCCGGTTTTTATCAAAAGGCCGGCTGGCTTTTCCCATGTCATCATTATTGCGCGACATGGAGCGGGTGGCACAGAATCCGCCGTAAGCCAGGGGTGTGATACAAGCTTCCGACGCTCCGGCCAGCATAATGTCGGCATCTCCCCGCTGGAGGATCCGGCAGGCATCCCCGATGGCGTTGGCGCCGGTGGAGCAGGCAACGGAAGGCGCCGACAGCGGGCCTTTTAACCGGAAGGTGATGGAAACCATGCACGCGGCCATGTTGATAAGAAGCTTGGATACCAGAAATGGATTTATGGAGCGGGGGCCCTTTTTCTGTAGCCGGACCTGGCCGTCTTCGATGGTTTTTGATCCGCCGATACCCGATCCGATGATGACGCCGGCACGGAAATTATCAAATGCCGTTTCATCCAATCCGGCGTCCGTGAAGGCCATGTGTGATGCCGCCATAGCGAACTGAGTGAATCTGTCCATGCGTCCTGCGGCTTTGGGGTCGATCCACTTGCCGGGGTCAAAATCCTTGACTTCGGCGGCCATTCGGGAGGTGTAGCCGGAGGAATCAAAATGGGTGATTTTGCCGGTGCCGCTGCGCCCGGCAGCCAATCCGCGCCAGAATTCAGCAAGCCCGGTGCCTATGGGAGTGACCGCTCCCAATCCCGTCACCACCACGCGGTTTTCAGGCACAGCCCGGCTCCCTGACAGCTTGCTGAACGTGAAATGTGAGCATTATATTTCAACCGTAACTCTGAGGAATCTTAACAAATGAGTTTTTGATAGTCAATGTCCCGTAAAATCCGGTTTTCTTGAATTTTTATTTTCCCCGCGCTATAAAAGAAGATAATATCGGCCCGTCTGATTCGCGGGCCGGGACGGCTGCAGATGCGAAGCACCTGTGTGATTCACCGCCAACGGTGAAAACCGGGCCGGCATCTGCACACAGGAGGCCGCAATGAATGACCGGGGAAAGAAACCAGTGCTGGGCGTTGATCTGGATGGCGTGTGTGCGGATTTCTACGGACGCATGCGGGAGATCACTGCGGAATGGTTCGAATGCGGTCCGGCTGATTTGACGGCTGATGTTTCTTATGGATTGGAGGAGTGGGGCGTCCGCGATTATGAAAGCCTTCACCGGTTCGCGGTCACCCAGCGGGATTTATTCAAGACCGAGAAAATTATTCCCGGAGCCCGGAAGTATTTGCGGAAACTTTCGGATGAAGGCTACCGCATCCGGATCATATCTCACCGGCTGTTTATCAGTTTTTTCCATGCCGCCGCGGTGCAGCAGACCGTGGAGTGGCTGGATGACAACGGGATTCCTTATTGGGACTTGTGCTTTATGAAGGAGAAGGACCAGGTCGGTGCGGATATTTATATTGAAGATAATCCGGAGAATGTCATGAAGCTCAGGGCCGCCGGTCTGCACACCATTTGCTTTGCCAACAGCTCCAATAAACACATCCAACCCCCGCGGGCCGGAAGCTGGGCCGAGGTCTACACACACATCAAGCGTTATGGCGGGGGCGGGCTGGGGTGAGATAAGACCGGCCGGTCACCAGCGGCGGGGGCATCGATATGAGGATTCAAAAAAAGCGGACATCATTGATGACAACACGGAAAAATTCACCTTCGGATTCAAAACGGCCGCTGCCGAAGTACCACCCGACGCGAATGACCGTGGGGATGGTGTAACCGCTGAATGTTTCCTCGGATTCGGCGATGCCGCCGAAATCTTCATATTTGAATTTGCCGTCTCCGGGATTTCCCCAACGTTTGATTTTGACGGTTTTCAACCGCCCGTCAGAGGCGATGGCCAAATCCGCGTTAATTGTTTCTCCCATGAGAGGGTAGCTCGCTTTTATGCGGGAAGAATCCTGGGCGCTCCATTCGATATCCTGGCGGCAGAAAATCGACGGCAACCATACCGCTTCCACTCCCATCCTCCCTATGGAGGACCGTGAGATATCCGGACCGTCTTCATTTAAGACAGGAATAATCCCCAGGAGTTTCCATCTCATCTGCCCCTGACCGTCGATTAACCGGTCATATCCTTTAACCGGCAATCCGGCCATTTTCACCTTGGCCCGCCATATCATTCCCCGGTCCCAGCGGATGATCTGCTCGGCTTGAAAGGGAACCCAGCGCTTAAGCTTGATCTCCCCATGCATTTCAAGGCGAACGGCGTTTGCCAAGGGGGTAAGCGGGGCGAGGGCATGATTCAGATAGCGGCGGACCGGTTCCGGATGATGCCGGTATTGTTCGGGGTCAAAGGTTTTCTCAGGCGGGCGCGCGGAATCCCATAAACGCGTGATTGTGATGTCTTTATTGTCCATTTTCATGAAGCCGCTTTACAAATTTATTCTATCACATTGTTATATAAAGATTAAAGGGGATCAGCAAAAAAAAGCGGCGGCCCATCGCCCCCGCCCATGGCGGCTTCCCCGCCTGTCTCGCTTTTCTCGCCCGTCTCGCCTTTCCCGCTTTTCTCAGACCAGATAGACGAAATGGACTATTTTTGTTGTTTTCGAACGAATGGGTCAGACTGCCGGACTTTTGTTCATTCCGGATTATAGCGCCTGATTTTGCTGGTGGACAGGCCGCATTTTATCAATCCGGCAAGGATCATCAGGGCGCAGGACACTCCGTCCAATACCGGGGCTCCCAGCCGCTTTGTCAAGGTTCTGTCCATTCCGGTCAGGGCGGCGCATCCCAGCACAATCACTTCCGCTCCGTCTTCATCCAGGGCCCGGCGGGCGGTGCGGAAATATTTTTCTTCTTCATCCAAACCCTTCATATTGTCTTCAGGAGCGCGGACGGATGCCAGAACCCCTTCCAGGTGATAACTGCGGGCCAGGGCTTCCTTGTTGGGGATGGAATGCCGGTTGTCGGATAAAACCGAAAAGCGGTGCCCCAGCATGGAGGCCAGCTTCATGGAGGCTTCTCCGATTCCCACCACCGGTTTCCGGGATATTTCTTTAATCACATCCAAATGGGGATCGCTGTGACAGGCCACCACAAATCCGTCGAAGGCCTCATGATGGTCTTTCACCAGCTGGATCATCCCGGGCGCTGCCGCCGCAGCGTCTTCATAGGTCTCGATAAAGGCCGGGGCTCCTGGAGCCGATTGGCAGACCACCTCGAAATCGTCCCAGGAAAACCAGGCCGCCGTCCCCAGAATGGCCTCGGTCATGCTGTCGTCGCTGTTGGGATTAATGATGAAAATTTTCATAGCCTGGCCTATTCATAAAAAAATTGCGCTGTTTTTGCAA
This sequence comes from Candidatus Aminicenantota bacterium, assembly GCA_046483285.1. Taxonomy (GTDB): domain Bacteria; phylum Acidobacteriota; class Aminicenantia; order Aminicenantales; family Aminicenantaceae; genus CAYRTV01. The sequence goes on from JAWODN010000061.1 coordinate 9,216, forward strand.
TTTTTTTTTATCGATGATAAACATGCTTTTTAGTGTAAGATCAAATGGAACGTTTTTCATTTTTTAATTGCTATTATAATCGCAATTTTTTTACCCTTCGGGCGGGCCGGATCTCACCGCATCTTCCGGCTTGCGGCTCGTCGCAGTGAAGTGCCACGGCTTTCTCGCCGCAATCCGAAATCTGCGGCAATCCCGGCCCGTGTATAGGCCAGGCAAGCCTGATCTATACATAAAAAAATTGCGCTGTTTTTGCAATCTTTTTTTATCGATGATAAGCATGGTTTTTAGTCCTGGCCGAAGCACCTACAGATCCCTCGTCGCTCCGCACCGCGGGATGACACACTCAAAGGCACTGCGTGCCTCGGAATGAAAGACTCAAAAGTGCTTCGCACCGCGGGATGACACACTCAAAGTCGCTTCGTTCCCCGAGACGACATGCCGCTTTGTCATTGCGAGGCTTGCGCCAGCAAGCCGTGGCAATCCCTTCCTGCTTCGTGAAAGCGGAACCCACCGCCCATACGAGGCAGTAAGGGATCCCACGGTGCTCCGCACCGCGGGATGACACACTCAAAGGCACTGCGTGCCTCGGAATGAAAGACTCAAAAGTGCTTCGCACCGCGGGATGACACACTCAAAGTCGCTTCGTTCCGGGAATGACATTGGGATCATTTTCATGGTTCGCGGTGTGTTATACTCATGATGAATTCATAAAAAAATTGTGCTGTTTTTGCAATCTTTTTTTTATCAGTGATAAGCATGGTTTTTAGTCCTGACCTATACCTTAGAAAATGGTTTTGTTGTTGCCATGGGAGCGGAGAAGACTTAGATAGACCCAGATGGACCGGATAAACTAAACGAATGCAACGAACGCAACAAACGCAACGAATGCAACGAACGCAACAAACGCAACGAACGCAACAAACGCAACGAACGCAACAAACGCAACGAACGCAACAAACGCAATAAACGCAATAAACGCAATAAACGGAACAAACGCCACCCGCTCATCATCCGGGATTCGGGTGGATTCAATCGATCAGCATAAAAGGAGCGGGATATGATTTTCCCGCGATTTTCAGCTCGATTTTATCTTCCGGATAGCTCAGCAGCCGGCCGAAAGCCCGGGTGATATCTTTCCTCTCTTCGCCATGGTAGAGCCCGGCTTTTTCCAGCTTCTCTTTTTTCTTTTTCAAATCCAGATAAGCCCAAAGGGTCCCTTCGTCTTCGTAATACAGAATAGACCATTTGCCGGCGGTGAATTCCGCCGGCTGCAGGTCCGTGACAAGCATTGACTTATCCAAGTGGGATTTGACTCCGAAATTTTCCACAATGCGGGCCGAACCCTCGCTGGTGGCCGGGTAGTCCTCCGGCCGGATGGGCGGGCTGATGGCCAGCCTTTTGACGCCGCAGGCCACCATTTCCACAAAACAATTGATCATACCCAGATTGAATGAAACCCTGTCAATGTTCAAGCGATTGTTTTTCATATCATTATAACTCCTTTCTTAACCCGGCTTGTTGGTAAGAAAAGGGCCGCAGTCCCGGCCCGGGAATAAGCCGGGTCATCCGGCCGGTCCTCTGCCTGTCCCGCAGGCATACCGGTTTTTTCGGGAAATAAAATCACGCATGAGAATAAAGAAAACGCCGTTTAACGCCACCACCGCCACCAGATTGGGAAGGGAACACACCCCCACGGAAATATTGGCGAAGACCCAGAGCCTGTCCACGTCCGCCACGCCTGCGAAAATGATTCCGGGGATCAAGTAAAACCATTTAAGCCAGGCAAGAATTCGTTCTCCGAACAGATCCACCACCGCCGTCCGGTAATAGATGAAAAAACCGATTTGGGTCGATAGACAAAAGGTTAAAATGGCTGTTGAAATAAAAACCCCGGAAAGTCCTGCCGGAAAAACCGATGAGAACGCGGCGATGATCAGTTCGATTCCGGACTCTCCGCCGGATAAAACCCCGGTGGAAAGAACCGCAAAGGAGGAGATGGTGCAGATCACCATGGTGTCGATAAAAACCTCGAAGGCTCCCCATATGCCCTGCCGGAAGGGATGGGTGGTCTCTGCGGTGGCGTGGGCCATGGGCGCGGTTCCCAAACCGGCCTCGTTGGAAAGCATGCCCCGGGTCATCCCGATCTTAAGAGTGGCGGCCACGGCGGCTCCGGCGAAGCCGCCGGCAGCCGGGGCGGGCGCAAAGGCATAATGAAAAATGCTGCTGAACACTTCCGGTATTTTATGGTAATTGATGAAAAAAAGAATAAATCCTCCGGCAATGTACAGCAAAGACATGCCGGGCACCAGCCTCTCACAAAAACGGCCGATGCGGCGGACACCCCCGATGATCACCAAGGCGGTGATGACCGACATCCCGGCGGTCACCACATAAGGATTGATGCCGTAAGAGGAGAGGAAGGCCCGGCCCACGGTGTGAGCCTGGAGCAGCGAGGCACTCAGGACGGCGTTTATCAAAATCCCAATGCTGAAAATTTTGGCCAGAAAATTCCATCCCAGGCCTTTGCGTATGTAGTGCATGGGGCCGCCGGTGAGATTCCCTTCCCCGTCCCGGCTCCGGTAGTGGACGGCCAGAGTGATTTCCGCGGTTTTGGTCATCATTCCCAGCAAGGCCAAAATCCACATCCAAAAAATGGCGCCGGGCCCGCCTATGGACAGGGCGGTCGCCACCCCGGCGATATTCCCCATACCCACCGTGCTGGCCAGGGCGGTGGAAGTGGCCTGAAATGGAGTCATCATGCCTTTGGCGCCGCTTTCCTTTTGGGAAAGAATGGTCCCGGCGGTGTTTTTCCATATGAATGCAAAACGGCGGAGCTGGAAAAACCGGGATTTGACGGTGAAAAAAACGGCCACGGCGGCGATAAAAATCATGGTCCAGGGGCCCCACAAAAGCCCGTCGATCAAACCGGTGATGTCCAGTATTTTATCCAGCATTGATTTTTTCATCCGCCAGGGAGCGGGCCAGGTTGACGGTTTCCCACAGGTGGCCGCAGGTCACGCCGGGGCTGAGGGCGACCAGCCGCAGATAAACCCTGCCGTCCAGCTTGGTGATGGACACGGTGCGCCGGCCCTCCGCCATGATCTTTTCATAGATGAACTCTTGGATCCGGTTGACTTGGTCCAAAGGAAGCCCCTCCGGCTTCACCCGGAAGCACAGAATACCGGTGTCCGGCTTATGCCCGGATTCGATATCCGGATAATCCCTGAGCTTGAGGTGCAGCTCCTTGACGGCGGCCAGGGGGGCCTGAAGGCGCTCTGTGATTTTTTTCAGGCCGAGGTGCCGGATAGAAGCGGCCAGGGGCAGGGCCGACAGCGGCCGGGTGGAAGGGGGGGACTTCAGTCCGGGATTGGGGTGCGGATCCTTCCGGCGGTTGAAATATTCCCCGTACACGGCCGGCCTCATCAAGTCTCCACCGAGCCGGGTGAACAGGACGGAGCTGGGAATGGGCACGCCGAACTGCTTGTGCGGATCCCAGGAAACCGAATCGGCCAGCTCGATGCCGGCAAATAGAGACTTAAGCCCGGGAATAAGGGCATATGCCAGGCCGTAAGCCCCGTCCACGTGCAGCCAAATGCGGTTTTCCCGGCAGACCAATGCGGCGGGGGCGATGGGATCGACCGACCCGGTTGAGGTTGTGCCGGCTGTGGCCACGGCGGCGAAGATATCATGGTTCGGCTTGAGGTGTTCTATTGTTTTTTTAAAATGATTTATGTCCAGCCTCCGCTGGTCATCCACATCCAAAAAAATCAGGCTGTCTTCACCCAGCCCGAGCATGCGGGCCGCATGAATCACTGAAAAATGGGCGTCGCGGGAAGCCATAAGCCGCAATTTGCCCGGATTTTTGAATCCGCTCAGGCCCTTAAGGTTTAAATCAAATCCCTGCTCTTCGGCCTTGCGGTGCAGCGCCAGATAGACGGCTTCCTGGTTGGCGTAGGTTCCGGAATACATGAAAGTGGCGCCGGCTTCCGGCCCGAGCCCGAAAAGGCGGCAGAGAGCCCGGCCGCACATCTCCTCCAAAACCGCGCCTCCCGGAGACACCTGCCAATTGGTCACTCCCTGATTGTAAGCCAGGGCTGTTTCCGCCCCTCTCCGGGCGGCGGTTTCAGGGAAAAAATTGAACATGGACTGGAAAGCGGGGTGGCCGTAATTCATAAAATGCGGGATCAGCCGTTCCTGAATCAGCCGGGTCAAGGTGTCCAAAGAGATGCCTTCTTCCTGAAAGTCCACCAGCGGCTGAAGGTCACGGGCCACATCTTCCGGAGCGGCGCCGGAATATAAAGATACGGAGTTTTTATCTTTTTCAGACATATTCGGCTGACCTGCGTACGTGGGGACGGCGTGTGTCTGTTGTCATGGTTGGCTTCGGAAAAGAAAGCGTCCCCGGCCTGGACGTGCCAGACATTCTCCTTGGTCAATAATCAGCTCTCCCCGGGAGATCACTTTCTCGACTTTTCCCTTAACCTGGAGCCCCTCATAAGCCGACCAATCCGGAGCCATATGAAGGCTGGACTGACTCATAGTCCACTCCGCTTCGGGATTGAAAAGCACCACGTCCGCGTCCGCCCCGGCGTCCAGGCGGCCTTTCCGGGTCAAACCGAAGTGCCGGGCCGGAGCGCCGGAGGTCAATTCCACCAGGCGCGGCAGGGGCATGCCTCTCTTCACCACACCTTCCGAATGGAGAAGGGCCAGCCGGACCTCAACTCCGGGGATTCCGTTGGGGCAGAGATCGAAACGGTCCGAACCCATGAGTTTGGCCTGCCAGGAGTAAGCCGCGTCGTCAGAAGTGACCATGGCGATGGAACCGTCGAGCACCCCCTCCCACAGCCGCTCCTGAATGAATGCGTCCCGGAGAGGCGGAGAACAGATCCATTTAACGCCGTCTTCGCGCTCCAGCTGTCTGTCGGTGAATATCAGGTAATGGGTGCAGGTTTCCGCGGACGCCTTCACGCCTTGGCTCCGGGCCTTTTTCACCATCTCCAGACCCGTTTCCGTGGCCATATGCACGATAAAAAGCCGGGCGCCGGTGTCCTGTGCGGCGCGGATGCTGCATTCGATGGCCCGGTTTTCCGCTTCCGGGGGGCGGCTGCGGGCGTGATAAATGGGGGAGGTCAGCCCCTGGACCAGCATAAGGGAGACGCCGTTTTCCACGATATCATTGTCTTCGGCATGCACCATCAGCATCCCTCCGGCGGCCTGGAGTGTTTTCATGATCTCCCGGAGCTCATCCTCTTCCACCATCAGGCCCTCCCGGCGGTAAGTGAGATAGCATTTGAAGGTGGGAGCTCCGTCCTGAACCAGTTCGGGAATTTCCTTTAAGGTGCTTTGGGAGGCGCGGGTGATGACCGGATGAATCCCCCAGTCGATCAGGGCCTTTCCCGTGGCTTCCTTTTTTTTGTTCTCAAAAGCGCCGCGCAGGGAACCTCCCGCGGACTGATTGGCGAAATCAACGATACTGGTCACTCCTCCGAAGGCGGCCGCCCGGGTTCCGGAATAATAATCATGCACGCTGACCGTATTCATGAACTCATCATTGAAATGAACATGGGTGTCAACGGCTCCGGGCATCACCAGCAGGCCGGAGGCCGGGATGATGCGGTCCGGGCGGAGTCCGGGGAAGCGGCCTGCCGCCTCAATCCGTTCGCCGCGGATGAGGACGTCCTGCCGGGAAGAAGATCGGCTGGTGACCACGGTCCCCCCCTGGAT
>JAWODN010000075.1:0-14411 GCA_046483285.1 Candidatus Aminicenantota bacterium
AATACTTGATGTCCTCTTGCTTTAGCAATCTTGCTAAAACTTTCAGTTCCCGAAAAAAGTTCTAATATCTTCATTGTGAGCAAATATAATAGTAGTTTATCCATGGACTAATTCTTATATCTTGTCTTTGTTGAATATTGGTATCCGTTAATTATTGGATTTATTTTACTCTGTCTAACCTCCTCCGTCAATTATATTGTAAATGATATAGTAGATATTGAAAGTGATAAGAAACATCCTGATAAGTTAAAAAAAAAAAAAAACAATGGATTCGATGGTTCCGGTGAGCCCGCTTGAATTATTCATAAAAAACGCCACGAGCCCCGCATCCGCGGCGACACAGGCCCTTTCATCATCCGGATTGGACGAGCCGCACTCATAGGGAAAGTCATGGAGTCATCAATCAATTTTTTTTTTCGACTGAGACCGGATCACCGGGTTTGAGTCCGGTCTCCTGAGCCGCCGAACCTTCACGGACGGCGATTTCCAGAGAACCGAGGCTTCCGGTCAGAGCCAAAAGACAGCCCTTGTCCACCGCACCATAGCTTTCCACAAAGGGAAAATCCCTGCCGGCGCTGCGGATCCGGAGGCTCTCAGGGTCCGGCGCCAGGGCCTGCAGGTCATTTGCGGCTATATTGGTGATCAGATTGCCGAACTTGTCCTGATAAACCACCTTGCCGGTTACGGAATCCCCGTTGATCCGGGGCCGGTCCACCGGAAAGCAATGGAAATCGTCGATCATTCCGCCGAATTTATCACCCTCCACATCCTTGGACACCCATGCAGCAACCGGCGCCATTTTATCCCGGCCTTCGAATGTCCGTCCGGTCTGCGGAAGAAAATAATGGCCGGCTGTGACGGCACGGACCTCGGGATGCTCCGCCCCGTCGAACACATAACTGAGAAGACCGTTATCAGGCGCCACAAAAGAATAGCCTTCCACCTGGGCCAAAAGGATCCGGCGGCGGGTGCCCACTCCAGGGTCCACCACGGCCAGAAAGACCGTATCCGCCGGAAAATACCGGAAAACCGCATTCAAGATGAACGCGCCCGCCTGAATATTGTGGGAAGGCACCTGATGGGTGATATCAGCAATGTGGGCGTCAGGGTTGATGCCGGCGATGACGCCTTTCATGGCGGGAACAAAAAAGTCCTCTTCCCCAAAGTCCGTCAAGAGAGCGATTACCGGAGGTTTCATCAGGAATTATCTTATGCCATTGCCGGAATCGGGTCAAGAGGGTTTTCAAACCCGGCCTATTCACGGGCCGGGATAGCCATTTTTTTTATAAATTCATCATGAGTATAATACACCAGGAACCATGACAAGACCTTTTGAGTGTGTCATTCCGCGGTGCGAAGCCCCGAGGGATCCCTGACCGCCTCGTATGGGCGGCGGGTTCCGCTTTCACGAGGCAGGAAGGGATTGCCACGGCTTGCTGACGCAAGCCTCGCAATGACAAGGGGGGCAGAAAGGGATAACCGCACGGCCTCCGGCCGCTCGCCATGACATGCTGTGTGTCATTCCGGGGCGCGCCGTGCCTTTAGGGGTGTCATTCCGGGGCGCGCCGTGCCTTTAGGGGTGTCATTCCGGGGCGCGCCGTGCCTTTGAGTGTGTCATTCCGCGGTGCGAAGCCCCGAGGGATCCCTGACCGCCTCGTATGGGCGGCGGGTTCCGCTTTCACGAGGCAGGAAGGGATTGCCACGGCTTGCTGACGCAAGCCTCGCAATGACAAAGGGGCATCGCCATTTTTTTATGAATAGGTCAGGCTTGTAAATTGCGGGGAAAAATGTCATAAAGAAACAGTGCTGTTTTTTTTATAATCAGGTTATCAGAATATGAAATTCTTAAAAGTTCTGCTCAATTCCGCGCTCTGCGGATTGTTTTTTTCCCTGCTGCTGGCTCTTTTAATTCTGGATCTGAATATTCATACCTCTTTTGAGCTCTCTTTCTTTTTCCAAACCACGGCATATCTTTTCATCACATACGGTTTTCTGACCACTCTGCTCTGTCTCCTTTTTTTTTTCATAGTCCAGTTTTTCTCGGGAAAAAATATCCAAATCGCTCCGGTGTCTCCCGTGTTCCTCCTGATCAGCCTCACCGTCACTCTGGCTGTCTTTCTGGTGCTTTTTCAGGAAAACCGCAGCCGTTTTGAATCCCTCTTCAGCCAGGAGGCCGCCCGGCTGCTTCAAAACCAGTTTCTTTCCCTTCTTTTTCTGTTCGGCGCGGGATTCATTCTGTTTTTCGTGTATTTCATTTACAGGAAGAGCCCGGTTTGGATGATCTTGTACTTCTGTCTTTTTATTTTTTGCGTCCCCTATGCGGTGGTCCAAAGACATTCCTATCCCATGCCGGCACCGCCCAAAAAAGTCGCTCAGCTTCAATTCGGCGCCATAGAAAAAAGATTCACCGCCATCGGAATGGAAGGATTGAGTTACGATTTTATCATTCCCTTGATCAACCAGGAAAAACTTCCCAATTTTTCCTGGCTGATGGATGAAGGGGGCTGGGGAACACTGGAAAGCTTCACTCCGAATGAGCCGCTCATCCTCAACGGTTCCTTCAGCACCGGAAAATGGCCGTATAAACATGGATGGTTATCCTCGGAAAAACTGCATTTGTCCCCTTTCCAATTAACACTCAGCGTGGCCCCGCGTTACATATTTTTTCTCCAGCTCAGCCGCATCGGTCTTCTGGAAACCTCTTCTTTTGAGCCGGAATTGAAGACCAAAGACATTTGGGAGATATTTTCATCCAATCAAACACCTTTTGTGAAAAAAGACCTGACTTCCCTGGATCCGCCTGAGAAAATTTCCGAGCCGTGGGAAATATTGTTTAACCGCTATTACAGCGACCTTCGGGATGACGATTCCGATTTATCCGACATCATCAGGCGCGCCTTTTATTCCGACACCCGAGTGCTGGATCAAGTCAGCTCAGAACGGGATGCGGTCCAGCCCCATTTGATTTCTTTCAATCTCAGCGGGTTGAACCTGGTTGAAAAATATTTTTATAAATTCAGCTTTCCGGAATTATTCGGTGAAGTCGACCAGGAAGATATCAATAAATACAGCAGCGTGATTGAACGGTATTATCAGTTCTATGACGAAATTTTGGGAAGATACCTGGCCGCAAAAAAAGATAATGAATTGCTGGTGGTCTATTCCACTCACGGCATCGAGCCCCTTCCCGTTTGGAGGCGCGGCATTGAATTCTTTTTGGGCGATCTTCTCATCTCGGCCTATCATGAAGATTCTCCGGACGGAGCCGCCTTTTTTTACGGCAGAGACATCGCACCCGGCCGAAACATAGAGAGCATGAAAATTGTGGATATGGCCCCCACCCTGCTGCATTACTTGGGGCTCCCTGTGGGGAAAGATATGGACGGCATCGTCAACGGTTCGGTCTTCCGGTCGTCTTTTAAAATGGAAAATCCGGTGATCTATATCACGTCCTATGAAGAGATGGAAATCATCCCTCCCCCCGGCGAAGACAATGAAAAAACGGCCCGCCTTTCAGCTTCCGTCCGGAAGTAATGACGGAGGCTGCGTTACTTGCGTTACTTGCGTTACTCGCGTTTGTTGCGTTGATTGCGTTGATTGCGTTTTTTGCGTTTATTGCGTTACTCGCGTTTATTGCGTTACTCGCGTTTATTGCGTTACTCGCGTTTGTTGCGTTAAAAAAAACGCGAGAAAGGTTTAAAGCGAGAAAAGGAAGAGTTGATTGCGTTTGTTGCGTTGATAAGAAGGTGAGACGGGGAGGAAGGGGGACGGGTCAGCGGATAACTTTGAGAACCCGGTTCCAACGGGCGCGGGGAATGAACTGAATCATCTTTTTCAGCCGGTCGCGCAGGGATGATCTTAAATAAGCATCCCGTTCCGCCTGGTATGAAAAGTAAATCAGCCATGGCCGGCCTTTGATATTATCAGCAGGAAGGAAGCCCCAGTAGCGGCTGTCCATAGAGTTGTCCCGGTTATCCCCCAGCACGAAAACATGTCCCGGAGGCACTTTGACCGGACCGAAATTGTCCCGGATATAATCATCGTAATGAAAATTATCGTTGCGGCTGTATACCTGATCGTGCTTGTGGATTTTGTATTCCTCTTCTACCGGCTGGTCATTGACATAAACCTGCTTGTCAATGATCTCAACCGTATCCCCCTCTTCCGCGATAAGGCGCTTGACGAAATCCTTGGATAATTCCTTAGGGTATTTAAACACCACGATATCGCCCTTTTCCAATTCTTTATTGGGAAGGATATGTTTTTCCAGGGGTAAGACCGGTTCGGTGTAAGCGAATTTGTTCACCAGCAGAAAATCACCGACCAAAAGGGTGTCCTCCATGGAACCGGTGGGGATTTGAAACGCCTGCACCACAAAGGTCATGACAAAAAAGACAAAGACCGCGGTTTCCGCAATCAGTTCAAAATAATCCCGGAATACACTTTTTTCCCGGGTCTTTTTCTTGTTCTTTTTTTTGTTTTTCTTCTTATCCTGCCGTTCTTGTTTCATTTTTTTCTGTCCGTGATTAAATCTGGCTGATACTGGCTGATAACGGCTTAATATACCCGAAAAAACATAATTCATCAACGGGCGGTCTTTTTTTTTGCCTTTTCACAAAAGCATTTATATAATAATTTGAATGAAATTCACTTTATTTGGATACCCCAAAACCGGAAAAACCACTCTGTTCAACCTCCTCACCGGAGCCCGGGTGGAAACCAAAAGCTACGCCGGGGTTAAGGAAGAACCGCATCTGCGGACCTGTCCGGTCCCGGACCGACGCCTGGAAAAAATCCACAGTCTTTACCCGGAAAAAAATAAAAAGCCCGCGGTCATGGACTACATCGACCTGGCCGGCGCCGCTTATGGAGAAATCAAGGAAGCCTCCTACTTGAACGTGCTCCGCAAGACGGAGGGCTTGGTCCACGTCGCGCGAGGATTCAGGGACCCGGGAATCCCCCATCCCAAAGACCGGATTTCTCCGGAGAATGATATCCATGCCATGGAGGAAGAACTGATTCTGGCCGATCTCATGCTGACTGAAAACCGCCTGGAAAAACTCGAAAAAGAACTGCAGCGCGATAAAACCGCGGAGGGCGTTCAGGAAAAAGAACTGCTGGACAGGATTAAACGCAGCTTGGAAGAAGGCCGGGCTGTGCGCGAAATGGAATTGCCTGAATCCGGAGAAAAACTGCTCCGCAGTTTCGCCTTTCTCAGCCAAAAGCCTCTTCTTCATGTGATAAACGTGGACGAAGATGATATCGAATTGATTGAAACCCCGGAAAAAATCACAACAACCTCCCGGAAAAACACCAAAATCATGGCGTTTTGCGGAAAAATAGAATTAGAAATCACCGAGCTGGAGGGCGAAGAAAAAACCGTATTCATGGAGGAATACGGCCTCAAGGAACTGAGCGCTTCACGGTTCATGAGATCTTGTTATGACCTCATGAACGTTATCACTTACTTCACTATCGGAAAGGATGAAGTCAAGTCATGGACCATTCAAAAAGACGCCACCGCCTTGGAAGCCGCCGGGCGGATCCATTCTGATATCGCCGCCGGATTCATCCGCGCGGAAGTGATCGCCTGGGAAAAACTGATGGAAAAAGAAGGATTTCAACCCGCGCGTGACAGTGGAGACGTCCGCCTTGAAGGAAAGGAATACCGGGTTCAGGACGGGGATGTGATTTACTTCCGGTTTTCCAAGCCGTGAGACCGGTCTCTGCCAAACAACACGGGCCCGGAAGGATGAAAGAAAACAAATGTTTGAAATAAAATATAAGGATAAACACACCTCGGCGCGGAGCGGAGTGCTAAAAACCCCCCACGGAACCATTCAGACGCCCGCTTTCGCTCCGGTAGGCAGCCAGGGAACCATCAAAGGCCTGCCTCACAACATGCTGTCTGAATTGGGGGCGCAGCTTATGCTGGTGAATGCCTATCACCTTTTTTTGCGGCCCGGAACAGAAGTCATCCAGGAACTGGGAGGAATTCACAAATTCATGTCCTGGGACAAGCCCGTTCTTTCCGACAGCGGGGGTTTCCAGATTTACAGCCTCTCTCCGCTGGTCAAAGTCGAAGAAAACGGTGTCCGGTTCGCGTCCCACCTGGACGGGACCAAAATATTTCTCCGCCCCGAAGATATTGTGGACATTCAAATGAAAATGGGAACCGATATTTTGATGCCGCTGGATTACTTTCTTCCTTATCCGGCTGACAAAGATAAAATGAAAGACGCGGTCATGGTGACCACCGGCTGGGCCCGGAGGTCCCGGTCCCGCTTTCTCTCCCGAAAGACCTCCCAGCTGCTCTTCGGCATCTGCCAGGGGAGTGTGCACTGGGACCTGCGGCGCCGCAGCATCGAGGACCTGATGGACACCGGTTTCGACGGGTACGCCTTGGGAGGTTTGGGCATCGGAGAACCGAAAACTCAATTTTTGGAGGTGGTAGAACGGTCCTGCGGGCTCCTTCCTCAAGACAAACCCCGCTATCTCATGGGTATCGGTTATATCCGTGATATCGTCCAGGCTGTCACCAGGGGAGTCGATTTGTTTGACTGCGTCCTTCCCACCCGGAACGCCCGCAACGGCACCCTCTTCACCAGCCGGGGCCGGATCGTCATTAAAAATCAAAAATACCAAAAAGACCCGCGGCCGCTGGATGAAAACTGCTCCTGCTACACCTGCCGCCGTTATTCCCGCGCCTACCTCCGGCATTTGTATGAGCGGAATGAAATCAGTTCCGCCATTCTGAACACCATTCACAACCTCTATTTTTACCTTGACATATTCAGAAAAATTAGGCACTCTATTCAAACGCATACACTTCATACTTTGACGCACAACCACACGGAAAGTGAGGATATAAAACAATGTTAATGACAAGTCTTTTTGCATCTTTGGATCAGGCCCAGGGAGCCCCCCCCGGCGGAGGCAGCTTCATCACCGCTCTGCTTCCTTTTATTCTCGTCTTCGTCATTTTTTATCTGCTGATCATCATGCCTTCGCGGAAAAAACAAAAAAAACATCAGGAAATGGTCGAACAGCTCAAACCCGGTGACAAGATTGTCACCACCGGCGGCATCCACGGCACGGTCATGGGGGTTCAGCCCGATAAAATCGAATTGAAAATCGCCGCCAATACCAAGGTCGATATCTCTAAAAACGCGGTTGCTGTCATCACCAATAAGAAACCTGAGAAACAATAGAAACAATAAGTTCCGGCCCTCCCGATAATTAAAAAAAAGGCGACATGGCCATGTTTTTGTGAATAATTCAGGATAATATGAAGGGCTAAAAAATGACTAAGAAAACTCGCTGGAAGATCATCCTGGTGATCGCTGTTATCGCTCTGGCCGCCTACCTGTCCTACCCTCCCAGTGAAAAAATCCAGCTGGGACTGGATTTGAGGGGCGGCATGCACCTGGTTCTGGAGGTGGTGACAGACGACGCCGTCATCACTGAAACCGATCAGGAATTGGCCCGGTTCAGGGAAGAACTGGACAAAAGTGACATCAATTTTGAAACCCTCGTCAAAACCCCGGACAGAGTGGGTCAATTCACTATTGAAGGCTTCGACCCGGAGCACCAAGGCCGGATAAGAGAGCTCATCGACGAAAAATTTCAACAGTGGGACTACCGCCCCGCCGACGACCGCATCACTTTGACCATGAAATCAGGAGTTCTGGCTTACTTGAGAGAACAGGCTGTCCGCCAGTCTCTGCAGACCATCGGCAACCGGGTGGATGAGCTGGGGCTGACAGAGCCGACCATCCAGAGGCAGGGGTTGACAGGAAGCAGAATCATCGTTGAACTGCCCGGAGTGGAAGATCCGGAACGGGTGAAAGAAATCCTCAAAACCACGGCCAAGCTGGAGTTCCGCCTGGTGCTGGAAGGACCGGCACCGGACCGGGAGACCCTGCTGGCCGAACATGGAGGAGAGGTGCCCGCCGGAATGGAAGTGATGCAGGGGGATTCTCAGCGAACCGGGGGAGAATATTATCTGGTCAGCGAGGTGGCCGCGATTGTGGGAAGCGACCTCCGCAACGCCCGCCGAACCACGGACGAATGGAACAACCCGGCGGTTTCATTTTCCCTTAATCCCGACGGCGCCCGGCGTTTCGCCAGTTTCACTGAAGAAAATGTGGGGGAACCGCTGAGCATTGTTTTAGACGGCAAAATCCAGCAGGTGGCGAACATACGCGAACGCATTCCTCCCCCCGGAAACACCATTCTTCACGGAAGCTATACCATGGAAGAAGCCGAAGACATCGCGCTGGTCTTGAGGGCCGGTGCCTTGCCGGCCGGCATCCGCTACCTGGAAGACCGGACTATCGGGCCTTCGTTGGGAGCCGACTCCATTCGAAAAGGCCTGACTTCCATACTGGCCGCCCTGGTTTTGGTTCTTTTGTTCATGGGGTTTTATTACAGAATGGCGGGCATCAACGCCATTGTGGCCCTCTGCCTCAATATCCTTCTGCTTATGGGCGCGCTGGCCTATTTCAAGGCCAGTTTAACCCTTCCCGGTATCGCGGGGATCATTTTAACCGTCGGAATGGCTGTGGACGCCAATGTGCTGGTGTTTGAACGAATAAGGGAGGAATTGTTCCAGGGAAAAAGCACATGGAGCGCCATAAGCTCCGGATTCTCCCGGGCCTTCCGGACGATTCTGGACGCCAACATCACCACCATCATCGCAGCCATATTCCTGTTTCAATTCGGAACCGGACCGATTCGGGGATTCGCTATCACCCTGATTATCGGAATCTCAGCCAGTATGTTCACTGCCGTTTTTGTCTCCCGGTTGATCTTCGAGCTGACTATTCCAAAAACCAAAAAAAGACAAAAGTTGAGTATCTAAAATGCAGATCATCAAAAATCCAAATTTCAACTTCATGAAATATAAAAACATCGCCCTCGCTGTTTCGGGATTGATAATCTTGACCGGATTGATCAATATCACCGTGGGCACCGGTATCAATTACGGAATTGATTTCGCGGGCGGCACCATGGTGAGGATGATTTTCCGGGACCAGGTTTCCGTGGCTGAAATCCGCGGAGATCTCCGGAATGTGGGGGTGGAAGGCAGCCGGATTCAGGAAGTCGGACAAAGCGGAAGGGAATATATCATCCGGACTTATAAGGAAGAGGCGGAAGAGATATCCGCAGAGGAAATGGAAGCCCATGAATATGTGGCGCAATTGGTGGTGGACGCCATGCGAAACGAAGAAGAAAAAAGCGCCATCGCCCGGGACCTTCCCGATTTGAACAGCATCGACGAAAGTTTTTTAACGGAACTGCTGCAGCCCGAGTTCCCCGGCCGGGCGGAAGAATTGTCCCAGAGAATCGTTTCCTTGCGCAATTCCGCGCAGCTGGAGGGCCTCATTCAGGATTATTCTCAACTCAGTGAAATGGCCGGGCTGAGCCAGGAGGTCATCTCCTATCTGGAAGACAAGACTTTTCTCAGTCATTTCGCCGTTCTCAGCAAAGAAACCGTGGGGCCTCAAATCGGCCACGACCTGAGACGGAAGGCCACCCAGGCTACCATTTGGGCCCTGTTGGGAATGCTGATTTATATCGGGATCCGGTTCCAGTATGCTTACGGAGTCTCCGCCATATTTACCCTTGCTCACGATGTTTTAATCACCATGGGTATCTTCTCCCTGACCAACCGCGAACTCAATCTTCCGGTTATCGCCGCGATTTTGACTCTGGTCGGATATTCATTAAACGACACCATCGTCATTTTCGACCGGGTCCGTGATAATATCAAACTGCTTCGCAAAGCGGATTTCAAAAGCCTTCTCAATACCAGCGTCAACCAGACTTTGAGCCGGACTTTTGTGACTTCCGGAACGACTTTCCTCACTGTCGCCACTTTGTTTGTGTTCGGAGGCGAAGTCATTAACGATTTTGCGTTCACAATGATGATCGGGGTGGTTGTGGGAACGTATTCTTCCATTTACTTATCCTGCACCACCCTCTATTTTTGGAAAATATTATTTAAACCCAAAAAAGGTCTGGGGAAATAATATTTTATGCTTGTAAAAAGATTGTTTTTCCTTTATACTTGCGGTTGAAGTGAAATGATTCTGCAAAGTGTTAATTAAATTTTAAAGAGGTAAAAAATGCCTGAAAAAACAACGCCTAAAAAAAACGCAGAAAGTCATGCCATGTTCAGCGAATCTTTCTTTAAAACGGACAAAGGAGGAGGCCGAAAGGCCATCGCTTTCCCCATTGCCTTTTTTCTTCATGCCGCCCTTATTCTCGCAGCTGTGGTGTTTCCTCTTATGAACCCCGGAGACCTTCCCGAAATTGAAGTGTACAGCGCATTTCTCGCGCCCCCACCGCCCCCGCCGCCCCCACCGCCCCCGCCGGCCAAAAAATCTTCTTCTTCCAAATCAGCCAAGCGCATTAAACCGGTTCAGGCCGAATCCAAAATCGAACCCGGACAGATGGTGGCTCCTGTTGACATTCCCGACGATGTGGCAGAAGAAGAACTTTCCGACTTCGGAATTGAAGGCGGAGTTGAAGGCGGAGTCGAGGGCGGAGTCGAAGGCGGAGTCCTGGGAGGAGTCGTGGGCGGAGTCCTGGGCGGAGCCGTAGGTGAAGTTGAAGCCCCTGTCCGCGCCGTCGGGGAAATCTCCCCGCCTAAATTGATCAAGCGGGTTGAGCCGGTTTATCCTGAAATCGCCCGTCAGGCCCGAGTGGAAGGAATTGTTATTCTTGAAGCGACCACCGACATTTACGGCCGGGTACAAAACGTCAAAACTCTTAGATCCATCCCTCTTCTCGACCAGGCTGCCATCGATGCGGTCCGTCAATGGGTTTATGAACCTATGGTTATTAATGGACGCCCCCGCGGCGTGATTTTCACTGTAACAGTCAATTTTAAACTTAAGTAAGAAAAGCTACGATGATGGCTTTCTATAATTTACAAGGAGGTACTTAAAATGCAATTTGGACTCGTAGAAATATGGCACTCAATGGGGTTACCGGTTAAAGTAGTAGCGGTTCTTTTGATGTTTTTTTCTATCCTAACCATTTACACTTTCATTGAACGGCAGATCATTTACGCGAAATCCAAGAAGAAATCCCAACAGATCGCTCCCAAGATCGCTGAGCTGCTCAAAGCCGGAAAAAATCAGGAGGCCCTGAATCTTGCCTCTAAAAAAGAATACAGGGCAAGTCATGTGGCCCGTGTTTCCGCTGCCGGAATCAGAGAATTCATGGAAGGCGAGGAAGCCGGCTTGAGCCTTGAACAGCAGATTGAAACCGCCGTGAGAGGATGCGACCGGGCTTCGATTATGTTCACTCAAGAGCTGAAACGGGGACTGAACACCATAGCGACAATCGCCACTTCATCCCCTTTTATCGGTCTCTTTGGGACCATTATCGGTATTATCAATGCGTTCCGGGGAATGGCGCTGACCGGTTCCGGTGGAATCGGTGCCGTCGCCGCCGGTATCGCCGAGGCATTGGTGGCGACAGGATTCGGTATCCTTGTGGCGATTGTGGCCTTGTGGGTCTATAATTTCCTTAACAATAAAGTCGAAATTTTAGGCGCGGAAATGTCAAACACCACATCCGAAGTCGTCGACTTTTTCTCCAGAAAGAGGGCCTGACTCTTTTAAGCCATTATCGTAAAATAAAGAGAAAAGAGGTAAACAAATGGGTGTTTCAGTTGGTAAAAGAGATGCGAGCAAGGATGCAGAACCCAATGTGGTTCCTTTGTGCGACGTTCTGCTGGTCCTCTTAATCATTTTTATGGTGGTGACGCCGATGGTCCAAAAAGGTGTGGATGTTCAGCTGCCCACAGCTTCACACCGGGTCGATATGCCTGAAAATCCTGACGTGGTCCTTTATATCAAAGAAGACGGCACTCTGTACGTGAATGAAGAATTAGTGGAAGAAGACACGCTTCTCATCATGCTGGAAGACGCCATGATGGCCGCCAGCGATAAAAAACTCTATTTAAAAGCCGACCAGGACTTGGAATACGGAGCTATCGTCGAACTTATTGAAATCATGAAAGGCGCAGGGGTCGAGGACATCGGACTCATCGCAGAACAAAAAGCGGAACGAATAGATTAATTGTTTCTCAACAATTGATTTATCTGGGAGGCAAGGATAAAAATTGTTCAATTTTTTCCTTGCCTCTTTTTTTTTCTCCCAGCACCTTCCTCCAGATTTCACGGCTTTCCATACAAAAATAAAAGGGGACGGCCTTTCTTTTTTCCCCGAAACAAGAGACAATTTTACGGTATAATTTTATTCTTAACGGCTTGAAATACCGCAGCTTGCCGTCCCGCCCTTTTATCATTTCCTGATAGACCACCCGGGATTCCGGAAATCTTTGCTGAATCACCGGTTTAAGATCCGGAGGAAAACGGAGGCTTCCCAGACTGATCCAGGCGATTTTTCTGTAATCGATCCGGGTCATCAAAAGATCAATCACCCGGCGGTATCCCTCTTCCCACCCGGGATATATTATCAGGGGATCAAAATGAAAGGCCACCCGGAAGCCTTTCTTAATCACCTCCTCCGCCGCCCGGATCCGGTCTTGAACTTCAGGAGCTTCCTTTTCTTCCTTGGCCGCCATTCGGCATGAATTCAAAGACCAGGCGATCACAATATTTTCAGCTGAAGGGGTATTCAGGATATTTTCGATATTCACGGTTTTGGTCTTCAATTCAAACCAGGCTTTGGGCCTTTTCCGAAAAAATTCAATGAATTCCCGGGAACGGCCGATCAGAGAATCCAATGCCAGTGAATCCCCAAATTCCCCGGTCCCGATCCGCAAATACCGGTCATTTGCTTTCAGAAATGAATCCAGTTGGGCCCACATATCTTCCGTATTCACATGAACCGTCAGCCACGGCTGATTCAGGACCAGCTGGAGAATGCAATAGGTGCAGTCCATAGGGCAGTTCAAGTCCGCCTGTATCACATAATAATTGCACCCTAAATAAAAGGGGGTGCAGGGACAGGGCTTGACAAAATCCCCTTTCAGCACCTTGAGAACTAAATTTTTCTTCCCCGCTCCGATAGGGTCGGCCTGGTTGGATATTATCTCATGGAGCTCTTCTTCATGATTTATGGTCTCAACCGGCACGGCAGCAAGCTTCTTCAGTATTTTCTGAGTCAAGCTGTATTTGCGGGCGGATTTCAGCACATAAATTTTTTCTATCTTCTCTTCATTTTTCATCATCAGTTAAAACATCAAAAAGAACGGTGATGCCGTCTTCCCCGTCAAGACGTTTCATTTCCTTGATATTGTTCTCCCATTCTTGCTGGGTCCGGCAAGTCATATGCAGGGTTAAGCCTTCTTCCTCAAAATTTTTGGAGGTCAAAATGCTCATGTTTCCAGGAAGCCCCATTTTTTTTAACGCAGCTGAGAACCGCCGCCGGCGAGAACTGAGGGCCGGATAACGGCTTTCCCGGATAACCCGGCGGGTTTTTTCGCTTTTCTGAAGAGGGGAAAGTTTTTCTGATCTCATTATTCTTTGAATTCCCAAGGAATCAAAAATCTTCTGAAGGCCGCCGCCGTCCCGGCCTATCATGTCCCAAATATTTTCCATGACTTCCACCTGGCTGTTTTTGCTTAGCCCCGATAACAAAGGAAGCAAACGTTTTCTTTCCTCCGGCCTGAATGCGGCGATTTTTTGCAGAACCGGAAAAGCGAAGTTTTTTTTAAAAGCGGTTTTCTTTATCTCATCATCAAATGAGCTGATCGCCGTGCAAGCCTCCTCCGTCTGAGGCCGGGGAGGGAGGGCCAGCAGTGTCAAATACGTTTTCCTTATCTCCTCTTCATCCGCCCCGAATCCTTTGAACTTGGCGATGATTTCCGCCTTTTCGACGGCGGTGTATTCGCGGATGGAAAGATTTTCATACACCGGGATCTCAAAAGCCCTGCGGTCGTTTTCTTCATTTGAGAAGAAGACGGGAATCCTTTCCAAGCTCAGTTTCCGGGCGGCTGCGATTCTCTTCCAGCCGGACAGGATGACGTTCTTGTCATCCCTTCTGGCAAGAACAGGAGGATTCAGCAGCCCGGCTTGTTTCACTGAAAGCAGCAGGGTCTCCAGCCGGATCTCCGGGGCGATTTTAAATCTTTCGTCGGAGATGCTGATTTCTTTTAATGGTATGGTGGTGAATTTCATTTTTTTATTCTTCAACTTGACCTATTATTTCGAAAATAACAAAAATAGTCCATTTCGTCTAGTGTCATGTCAAGCATCAACTGTCGGGTAAAGCCGTGATAATTTGATGCGAGCGTCCTTCGTTGTGAATTGCCAGTTCACTTTGGAGTCTTTATTGTTTCTATAATTCTGCCAAGCCAGGACTTCTGATCGGACCTTTTCCATGTTATCGATTCTTCGATTGAAGCACTGCCTGGTGAGCACATTCAG
>JAWODN010000085.1:0-49427 GCA_046483285.1 Candidatus Aminicenantota bacterium
AGCACCCGAAGGCCCTGATCTTCCCCGCCGGGGGCGGCCGGAAGTTCGTCGAGGACATGTCGGAGTCGCTGGAGCTGCTGCGCAGCAATCTCCCGGCGGTCCTGGACAGCAAGCGGACGGCCCTGGAGAAGCGGGCCATCATGGACGCCGGGACCGGCTGGACGGCGAGCGGCCGGTAATGGCATACACGGTGACGAGTTTTTCCGCCGGCCGGTCCAGGCCGATGATGATGATCCGCCCCGGGTACCGCATCCCGGCTAATGATGTGAGATCTGAAGACATCCGCGTCTCTCCTCCGTTTAGTGAATCAATCAGGTATATGGTAAAACAAAAACCGGGGGAACTCAATCGGCTTTTCAAGGTGTCATTCCGGCTGTCTACGCCGCCCGGAAGCGCGCCGCGGGGAGGAACGGTTCATCTTGTGAATAAGAGATGGGAAACCGCTTTACACCGCGGGCGGGGATGTTTATTATAAAGCAATGGAGCCATATCACAGAACGGAGGACACATGAAGAACAATAACCCGGTCAAAGCTTACAAGAACCTCGACTTTCTCAGGTCCGAATATGCCCGCACCATCCGTATTCTGAGTGAATATCTGGAACCGGAACGCCGCTTGAAAGACAACAAGGTGAATAATACGGTTCTGTTCTTCGGATCCGCCAGAATTGATGCCGACGATAAAAAGGCCCCCTTGTACAATTATTACTGGGAGGCGGAGGAGCTGGGATTCCGCCTGGCCGAGTGGGCGATCGATCTCAAGGCCAGGGGGAAAAACTTCGTCATCTGCACCGGCGGCGGCGGCGGCATCATGGAAGCCGCCAACAGAGGCGCCCACCGGGCCGGGGGCAAATCCATCGGCATGAACATCTCCATCCCCCATGAACAGAAAGCGAACCCTTATATCTCCCCGGAACTGGCCTTCGAGTTCCATTATTTCTTTATGCGGAAGTTCTGGCTGGTGAACAAGGCCCGAGCCATCGTGGCGTTTCCCGGCGGTTACGGGACACTGGACGAAATTTTCGAAACCCTGACCCTGATTCAGACGGACAAAATCAACCGGGAGGAAATTCTGATTCTTTTATACGGAGAAGAGTACTGGGAAAAAATTATCAACTTCCAGGCCCTGGTGGACAACAAGACCATATCCCCCGGAGATTTGTCGTTATTCACATACAGTTCCGACCCGGAAGAAGCATTCATCTTATTGAAAGAACGGCTGTCCAAGTACTTGAAGATTAACGCGAAGGACACGGGAAGGGCTGAGTGAATGGCCAAAAGACGGCGGCGATTTTATCAAAAAAGCATTCGGACCGCCGCGATGCTGCTTCCTTTGATTTTGGCTGCTTCCTGCACCACCATCCGGACCGGTCCTCCGGGCCCGGTGCAGACCGGGGTCGCCTCCTGGTACGGCCCGGGATTCCACGGTAAAAAAACATCCAGCCAGGAAATCTATAATATGCATGACCTGACGGCCGCCCACCAAACCCTTCCCTTCGGAACCCGGGTCATGGTGACGAATCTCAACAACAACCGTTCTGTGGAGGTGAGAATCAATGACCGGGGTCCTTTCGTGAAGGGCCGGATCATCGACCTGTCCTATGCGGCCGCCCGGGTTCTGGATATGATCGGAAGCGGCACCGCTCCGGTGCACCTGGAAATTTTAAATGCGGACGGACCGGAACTCCCCACAGTCCGGTACGCCGTTCAGGCGGGATCCTTTGTCCGGAAACAGAACGCCCAGGCGCTTCTCTCCCGCCTTCAGCGCAAATACCGGGAGGCCTATCTCGAGCGATACCCAACCCGCCACCGGGTTTACTGGCGGGTTCGAATCCGGGCGGAAAGCCGGAGGGCGGCCGTATCCCTGGCCGGTCAATTGGAGCGCGACGGCTACGCCGTCTTTGTGATTGAAGACTGAAACCCTTCTCCGGGGAGATTTCCCGCAAAAACCGAGGGGCTTTATGATCAGCGGCGTCACAAAAGTCACTTTTGGTTCCGAACTCAGGACTTTTCCCGCTTGAACAGATAGGCTGAATCTTTCAGCCGGTTGGCTGTGCCGTCATGGACCGCGAAGCGCCTCCCGCTCCACATCGAAGCTCCGGCGTATTCCCCCCGCTTGTTCACCGCATAGTAATTCAACTGAAACCGGGGACGGCCTTGTTCATCCAGGCGCTCCGGCCAGAAGCGGGCTTTTTCCGCCACCCGTTTTAAAGCCCGGAGACAGGCCTCTTCCGGAGAATGTCCGTCCTTCATGAATTCCACCACCATATGACTGCCGCAGGTCAGAATATTGGCTTCCCCCAATCCGGTTGATCCGGCCGCCCCGGCGTCGTTATCCACGTAAAGCCCGGCCCCGATAATGGGAGAGTCCCCCACCCTTCCCGGTATTTTAAAAAAGAAGCCGCTGGTGGTGGTCACACCGGCCAGATCCCCGGCGGCATTCAAAGCACAGCAGTTGATCGTTCCATGGGATTCCACGGCCGGCCGGATGTCCTCGTCCAGCTCTTCGGACTTGGGGGGATACCAGTAGTCCTGATCGGAGAGCTGCTCTTTTCTCAGCAGCCAGATTTTGCGGGAATTTTCAGTCAAAAGATTCTCTTCCTTGAACCCATGGGCGCGGGCGAATTCGAGGGCCCCTTTTCCGGCAAGCAGGGCGTGCCCGGTCCGTTCCATCACCAGCTTGGCGACTAAAGAGGGATTTTTGATATTCCGCAGACCGGCCACGGCGCCGGCGTTATGGGTGGGACCATGCATTACCGATGCGTCCAGTTCCACCACACCGGCCTCATTGGGCAGGCCGCCGTATCCCACGGAAATATCCTCCGGGTCATTCTCCACAATGTTGACCCCGCCGATGGCCGCTTCAAGGGGATCCGTTCCCTCTTTCATCAGCCTCATGGCCTTTTCTGTTGCCGGCATGCCGTTTTGGCTGGATACGGCGATATAACGGCTCTCTTGATTCCGGGCGTGAAGTTTCAATCCCCTCGGGGATAAAAGAGCGGCTGCGCCGGCTCCCACCCCGGATCTAATAAAATTTCGCCGTGACAGTTTCATTTTCATTCATCCCTCCGGTATTGTTTTCTTTCACAGGCAAATTCTTAACCTGTCAGCCGCACCTGAATTCTATACAACCCTAACACCGCGGCCTATGAATTAATCATAACTCAAGTGAAATTTATATTCAAAATCAGCACCCAGTCGCGGCACGGCTGGACGGTCACCGGCCCGAGGCAGCGAGAACGGGGGGCCCCGTGCCGGAGTCCGCCGTTGGTTCGTTCCCCGGGATGACAAGAGGCTGCGGTCCTCAGAAAGACGCCAGAGAGCCTCCCGGCAGGGATTTGACAGCCCCCCAATGAGTATGTATCTTGACTTATTCATAAAAAAAAGCGGCTGCCATGAAAAGGAAGACAAAAGTTCTTGTTTCCTCGTCCCTCTTCCATCTATGGAACGACGCCGCCACCGTCGCCATTCCCATGATTTTCCCTCTTTTATACAGCCAGGGGGAAATCATCAGCCGGTACACCCATATCGGGATTCTCTCCTATTCGGGAATGCTCCTCACCTTTTTATGCCAGATTCTGGTAGCCCACAACGCTCACCGTTTTGAATACCGCTGGATTCTTTTTACGGCTTTTATGGGATTATCGCTGTCGATATTCCTGATTTCTTTCGCATCCGCTTTTGCGCTTTTGTTTATTTTTTACCTCGGCATGCGGATCTTCGCCGCCTTCTACCACTCCATCGGCGTCGCCACCGTCTCCCGGACCCACGCAGACAAATCCCTGGACTTCGCCATGGGTGTCCAGAGCGGGTCCGGGAATTTCGGGATCCTGATCGCCTTTATCACCGTCGGTTATCTGGCGGAAAAATACGGCTGGCAGCATCCCCTCTATATCTGGGCGGCCGGTGTGTTTACGCTGGGCGCGGCGGGATTCGTTTTGCTGCGGAAGGTGAATCTTCGCAACCCGGAAGCAAAAACCCCCAAGTGGCCGGTTTGGACCGGCACTTTGAAAAACATCAGCGGCACCATTCCGGGAATTGTTCTGGGGGGATCCGCTTGGGCCACCACGGTTTATTTTGCGCCTTCACTTCTCAACCATAGATTCCAAATCCCTTTGGGGAAAACCGGGGTTTTCATGGCCGCGTGGATCACCACGGGGACCATCACCCCCTATCTTTTCGGATATCTCTCCCGGAGATTGGGCCGCCGGATGGTTTTCTGGATATCATTAACCGGAACAACCGTGGGGCTTTATGGATTGTTCTTCAGCCGGACGCCGCGGGAAGCGATCTTGAGCCTGCTCTTTTTCGGCATGTTTATGCTGCTGTTATTTCCTGTGCTCCAGGCTTATACCGGGGATACGGCGCCTTCTGAGAACCAGGACGTGGCATTCACTCTTTTCGCCAACATCCAGATGCTGAGCGGCGCCGCCGCCGGACTGATCGGAGGGTTGGTTTCAGACGCCCTGGCCATACACTATCCTTTTTTGATTCTGGCCTTACTGGGAACCCTCACTCTGGCCGGCTACGCTATCCAGAGACCGTTCCGGTCTGAGCGTCAGCGGTGAAAAGGATAAAGGACCGCCTGCCGCAGGGCGGCATGCGGAACAGGGAATGGCCGGCCCGTTAATCATCCCTTTGATCCAGAAGGAGAATCACGACCTCACTCTCCACAGGATCAACATCGAATTTGACGGAATTCCCTTTGAATATTTTCCGGGGCTGGCCGTCGATCAGCAATTGGTGCTTCCCCTTGGTCAGAAACCAAATCTTTATCTTTCTCGAATCCTGGGTTTTGACTTTAAAAGAAACCCGGTTCTTGGAATAAAGAAAATGCCTGAAGACAGCGCCGCCGTTTATGTTAAGGATCTTTTTTCCTTCTTCGCTGAGAGTGATGTTTCTTCTGGTGATTTTGACATCATAATGGCGACCTTGAATGGCGATGCGCTCCACCTCGCCCTTATCTTCCGGATATAAAATCCCGAACCGGAATCCCTCCCAGGGCGTGATATCGATATATTCTTCCAGAGCGATCAAGGCGAAAAGCGGCCCCCAGCTCTGGTAGCGCTGACCTTCGGCTTCTCCGGTGCGGGAATCATAATTTTCCGGGCATAACTGGAAATTTTCCCAGCTTCGCATGAATAAAGCGGCGCTGCGGGCGGCGAATTCGCTGGCCACCGCATCATAACCGTAGTTTTTCAGCCCCTGATAAACCAGGTAATTGGTGGGCGGCCAAATGGTTCCGCGCCAATACTGCTGACTGGGCTGTGAGAAGGCCGGGTCATCACGGGAAATGGTGGGAATGACATATTCCCCCCAAAATTCTTTCCCATCCAACAAGCGAGCCAGCATGCGGTCGGCCCTATCGTTATCCGGAATCCCCGCAATGAGGGGATAAAAATTGGAGGCCGCCTTTCGATAAGAAAAAGTCCCGTCCCAATGCCTGTCGAAGTAAAACCCTTCGGTTTCATCCCAAAGCTTTTCGTTTATCAACTCTTTCATGCGGGAATATTCCCGCATATATATCTGATAGTCAGGCCGGTTTTTCAAGATATTGGCGATCTGAGCCAAACAATAAGCATCAAGGGCATAAAGAGAATTGAGGTCGACGCAGTTCATGGTGAAGGTCTCCGTACTTTCACTGAAGCGGGCCTCATCCCAATTGGGGAGATCATCCTGTCCCGATTCCCACATGGCCCGCTGGCGGCCGGGAACCCCCTCTTCCCAAGGCGGAACATTTTCCGGCACCAGATCCGCATCCGATCCCCACTCCAGAAGACCGTCCTGGTTTCCGTCACGGCGGAAACGGCCGTCTTTAGGTGCCTTCCAGAAAGCATGCCATTTTTTAAGATAAGGATAGGCGTAACGCAGCATATCCATATCCCCGGTTTTCTGAAATATTTTCAAAACACAATAGGAGCCGACAGGCGGCTGAGAACGGTCGGGTGTTCCGCTGAAGCGTCCCCGCCAGTTCGGGATATTGCCGTTTTCATATTGAGTCTGCAGCACGGAATGGATAACATCACGGGAATACTCGGCGCTCTCCACCGACAGCAGGAGGGCGTTGAAAAAGGAATCCCATCCAAAGATGGTCCAATGGTCCTTTCCTCCCGAAGGGCGGGGGAAAATCCACCGGCGCCCGGGCGGCGTGTACAAGCGGTGTTTTCCAGGCTGATACAGTGTCATCCAGAATAAATTATTGGTGACGGCACGGGACACCCCTTCAAACAGCCCTTGAACCCTCACTCTTCTTTGCTCGTACCTCTTTTCTTCGTCTTTTAAAACAGACGCAATGATTCTCTTGTTTTTATAACGCTGGGTGTGGCTTTGTAAAATCTGGACGCTTTCATTCACTCCGGCGACAAAATAAATTTCCTTTTCCTTTTCCGGGGAGAAAGACAGGACCACCTCCTGCCCGGTTCCGGCCGGAGAGGACCAGTCTTCCCGGTGGGTCCAAAATAAATAATGGTGATTCTTGACGGTCAGGCTTTCCCCCTCCACCTGCCCGTCATTCAACAGCTGGAACCGTCCGGTCAAATCCCAGGGAAAATAGTGAACCACTTCCACCTCGACGTATTTTGGGGCGGTGATCCGGCCCACTACGGTCTGCTCATCGGTACGGGACCACTCCATCACCAGAGTATCGGATTTATCGGCTGGTTTTTTCAAAACCGGCGTTTCGTTTCTTTCTTCCTCCGGGAGAAAAGGCAGACTCATATCAAATGCCATGCGGGCGTAGCCGCCGTCGGGGGAATTAGGCCCGACCTCAGAGACCAGAAAGAAAAGATCCAGTTTATCCGCTATCCGGTCGTCCTTGATCACCCGCAGCCGAAATGAAAAAGCACTTTTTTCATCAGGGATCAAGGCCAGCCCCGCCCAGGCTTCCGCCTCCAGAGCCCCAATATAGGTCTCGTTCCAGGGATAGACGACTTCGGCGTCTGCGGGCAGAAAAATCAGAACGGCCGCAAGTATGACGACGGCGGCAAAAACAATCAATGTGCGCATTGGTTTCTTGTCTATCTAATTTACGGAAAATCCGGGTTTAAATCAATGGGTCAAGGGAAACTATGACGGAAACCCCTTTTTCACATAATAAGAAACGGATTCAACAAAAAGGTCCAATTCCCGGAGGGTGGTGTAGATGCTGGGAGTGACCCGCACCCCGGTGACCTGTTCTTCTTTTCCGGGAGGAGCCGGGATGCCGACGTTGATCACAAAGATTTTGTGGTTATTCCAAAGGGCCTGCTGGAGTTTGCCCATATCCAGATTCTTGACGGTGTACGTACCGATTCCGCAGGATTGTTCAGGGTCATAGGAGGTGAGCATTTCCACTCCCGAAAGCTTTTCCAATTTTTTCGCCCAGTAATTCCGCAGGTGCCGCATCCGGGCTTCCTTTCTCTTGGCGCCGATGCCGTGATGAAAGGTCAGGGCCTCGCCCACAGCGAGTTTCAAAGCCTCCGGCTGGGTTCCTGCATGCTCGAACTTCCGGATATCATCCCCCTGGGGCTCCGGGGCCGGGAACAAAGGCCAGATTTTCTTGATCTTCTCTTTTTTGACATACAAAAAACCCGTCCCGACAGGTCCCATCATCCACTTGTGGAGGTTAGCGCCGTAAATATCACAGTTCAGATCCTTTTGGTTGAACTCAAAATGACCGAAAGCGTGAGCCCCGTCTGTGACTACCTCAATGCCGCGCTCCCGGGCCAACCGGCAAATCTGCTTGACCGGAAAGATTTGTCCGGTCAGATTGGTGATGTGGCAAATCAGGATTATCCTGGTTTTGGAGGTGATGTTTTTTTCGAAGTATTCGGTGATGACGTCAATGCGGTCAGGAGGATAGGGAAAGGAAAAAGTCTTCACTTTTACCCCTTCGCGCTTCTCCCTTTGGAAAAGGGCGTTTTTCATGGAGGGGTAATCATGCGTGGTGGTCAAAACTTCATCCCCGGGTTCAAGCTCCAATCCCAGGAGCGCGATCTGCATGGATTCGGTCACATTCCGGGTCAGCGCGATCTCCTCCGGTGAGCAGCCGAAGGTCCCGGCGATTTTTTCCCGGATGTTTTCCTTGCGGGGGCGCAGATACCGCCAGGAATTCAGCACCGGGGCGCCGTTGGCAAAATCCATATACCGCTTCACCGCATCAATCACAATGGTGGGCGAGGGATGAACGCCACCGTTGTTCAAATTGATGATGCTGCGGTCGATATTGAAAGCCTGCTGAACATAAAACCAAAAACGTTCATCCCCGGCAAGCTCCTGCGGGGATGCGTTTCTGACTTCATCCAGCTTGGCTTTCAGGCGGGCGTATCCTTCCCGGTTCAGCATCCCGAATAGACCCAGACCGCCTGCGCCTATACCGAGATTCTTTATAAACTGCCGCCGGCTTTCCATGACTTCCTCCTTTTTTGATTTGTTTTTATATATCATCACCATCTCCTCAAGGCTTTATTTTTCGGGGAGCGGGATGTTTCCCATAAAACACATGATCGCCCCATAGAGACATAATCTGGGCGGCCCGTGAACGGGCGGCCAGGTATCTCACTGCGTTATGCACGGGGTTGGCGGGCTTGCTGTATGGGCATACGCTCATGCAGCGGCCGCAATCCGTCCCGCATTTCCTCCAAAAGGCATAGCAGGCTTCCCGGTCGATGGTCCATTTGACGGATCCGTTTTCTTCCTGTTTACCACTGAAAGGAATGGCCCCGGAAGGACAGTTCTCCGCGCATTTTTTGCACCTGCGGCAAAAATCCTGCATCCCCCAAACCCGGACCGGATCGGTTTTTAGCGGAAAATCGGTGGTCACCAAACCCAGGCGGACACGGGGACCGTGATCAGGCGTCATCAGGATTCCCATCCTTCCGATTTCTCCCAAACCCGCTTTCCAGCCCAGCGGAGGCAGTATTGCCTGATAGTTGCTTCCCGCCATATGCGCCCGGGCCGAGTATCCCATCCGGCGGAGCCAGCCCGCCGCGGCAACCGAGATACGGGCGGCTTCAACGTACTTCCGTGCGGTTTCGGCAAGAACAGGCGCCTGAGGGGCGGACGCCATCACGGCGTAATCCATGGGCAGGGTGAAAACCACTGCATATTTATGCTCCGGCTGGATGAGACTTCCATATGGTTCCGGACCGCGGCCCGCATGGGAATAAACAAAGGCCGGATCCAGTGCGCACACTCCGGTTTGATCCGCACCCAAATATTGAAAAATTTGCTTTATACAGGCGGTGTTCTCTTCCGGGTCCTTAGCGTTTCCCGGACTGGAATGAACCGGGCCGTCCGCGAGAGTCAGGAGATTTTCCAAAAAACTGAATTCGGAATCAGCCAGGAAAAACCGGACCGGGTCACGTTCCATATGGGCAGGAGATAAAATATCCGGCAGCACCCGGATTCGGTCGTCTTTCTCTTTAAACTCCGGCCGGCGGGAATAATACTCCCGGTAACGGGGGGTATCTTTTCTCAAGTCAAAACGGGCGAAGATGACATCCCTCTCATCGGTCCGCTTATGCGGGCCGGAAGCCTCCTGCTTTTCCTGCGGGCGCGGGGACATGACCATCCACAAGATAAGAACCAGCCACACCGCAGCCGGGGCTGCCGTAAACTCCCGGGGAATGGCATGAAAAACAAATCCGAATAAAAAGAAAAGAGCGGCCCACCCGAAAAAAAGAGCCAGTGAAATAAAAAATGCCCGGTTCTCTCTTTCGACCCGGCTGCAGATTGCGAAAATCAACAAAATCAACCCGGGAATCCCCCAACCGGCAAAGACCGCCATCTTCAGCACTTCAGTCTCTCTTTAAAGGTTCTGCATAAGTTTGAAAAAACGTGTGCGCCGGTTTCATGATGATTGATCGGCTGCTATGGCCTGCGGGGAGATAAAAGATTCAAAAAAGCCACTAGCAGGGCCGCCCCTAGAATGGCCCAGAGAAAGGGAAAAGGCTGGCCGTCGAACCGGAGCCAGGGAGTGAGCGGCAGCTCCAGAGTCCGGGCGATATAGGTTCCGATCAAAGCGCCGATAAATCCGAGCACGATCGAGGTCAGGCATCCCAGTTCCCTGCGGCCGGCCAGGCGGGCTCCTATAGAACCGGCGACAGCGGCGATCAACAATAAAAAAAGAAATGATAATATGCTCATGAAATTATCATTGTAAAAATCAACACGATTGTCAATCATTTCCTCCGGCAGGAGTTTCCCGCGTATGCGTCTCGCCCGCACAAGCCGCTTGTGGTAACATGAGAATGAAAGGCTGGATGCCATGGATGTCAAACAAGAAATCGCTCGACACCAGGACGAAATGATCGAGTTTCTCAAAGAAGTGGTTCACCTGGAATCCCCCACCCAAACCAAGCCGGCGGTGGACCGCTGCTCAGCCCGCTTGATTGAAGAGCTGGAGCATTGCGGGGCGGCCGCTGCCTGTTATCCCCAAAAAAAACGCGGTAATCTTTATGTGGCGGATCTTCCGGGTCCGGAAACATTTTCCCCCCTGCTGGTTCTGCTTCATACCGACACGGTTTGGCCGGTGGGAACCTTGGCCAAAATGCCTTTTGCCGTCCGGGAAGGCCGTATCTTCGGACCGGGGGTTTTGGATATGAAAGCAGGTGCGGTCATGACCGTATTCGCAATCAAATATTTAACAGATAATCATTTGAAACCGTCCCGGCCTATCCGGATATTCATCAATTCAAGCGAGGAAATCAATTGGGAGGCGTCTGATCAACTCATCCGCAGCCTCGCAGAACAAGCCGGTCCGGTTCTGTGTCTGGAACCGGCTCTTCCCGGAGGAGCGGTTAAATTTCAAAGAAAAGGCCGCATGACCGTCCGGGTTTCAGTCCGGGGCACTTCCGCCCATGCCGCCACTCCGGAGAAAGGCGTCAACGCGGTGGAGCTTCTTATGGAAACCCTCAACCGCATTTCGGAACTCCGCGGAAACGGCGTGACCGTGAATATCGGGCGGATCCATGGAGGCGGAAAACTCAACATTGTTCCTGCCCGGGCCGCAGCCGGCCTTGATATCCGTTTCTGGACGGAAGCCAAGGCCAGGGAAATCAAAAATTTTCTGCGCAGCCGGGAAACCGACAGCGGAAAAAGCCGGGTCTGCATCTCCCTTCTAAACCAAACCCCTCCCATGGAGGCCACCCCGGCCGGAGACCATCTGTTCCATCAGGCCGCAAAAATCGCTTCGAAATTAGGTCTCAACCTGAAAAAAGGAAAATCCGGAGGGGGATCGGACGCCTCGATCGCCTCGGCGGCCGGAGCTCCTGTGCTGGATGGATTGGGACCGGATGGGGACGGCATCCATGCAGAGAATGAGCATCTGCTGATATCCTCCTGGCTGGAACGGACCGCCCTGTTGGCTGAATTATTCAGAAATTTATAATCCGGCCTGGATGATGAACGGGCCGGGAAAAGTATTTTATTTGAGCCTGAAAGATAATATAATAACAAACCTGAATGATGAACGGGCCGGGATTGCCGCAGACGACGACAATTCTTTAATTCAATGTCGTCCCGAGGAGCGGAGCGACGAGGGCTCCCTGGCGGCTTCGTCTTGGCGGTTGGCCCCGTTTTCACGAGGCAGAAAGGGATTGCCACGGCTTGCTGACGCAAGCCTCGCAATGACAAGGGGCATGTCAGGAGTGAAACAACGAGGGATCTGTAGTTGCTTCGGCCAGAACGTACCATGAACCGAAAAGACGATGCAGAAACAGTTCCCTCGCTTCGCTCCTCAGGACCCCGCCCGAACCATTTTTTTATGAATTAATCATGAGTATAACACACCACGAACCATGAAAATCACTTCTGAACTTTTGCCATGGGGGCGGGATGATGGATAAGCCGGCCCGCATGAAGGCTGAGCGGGCACGGTTCCTCTCCGCAGGAGAGGAGAGCGAAGCCGGAATCGGAGCGGATGTCCTCGCTGGGGACATCCGCGTGGCGGCGATCCATCTCCCGCTCCCATGGCCGCAAAGAAACGATTTTCTAAGGTATAGATCAGGTAAATCCACCATGCCATCAGAGGTTACGAAATGATCAAAAAACACTACCTGCTCTCGCCCGGCCCCACTCCCCTGCCGGAGGATGTGCAGGCTGCAGGCGGCCTGCCTCTCATCCATCACCGCACTCCGGAATTCTCGGAAATATTTATGGACGTGACGGAAGGATTAAAACACATCTTCCAGACCAGGCAGGACGTGTATATACTCACATCTTCAGGAACCGGAGCCATGGAAGCCGCTGTGGTCAATATCCTCAGCCCCGGAGACAAGGTGATCGCCATAAACGGCGGAAAATTCGGGGGCCGCTGGACCGCTATCAGCCGTGCCTACGGCATCCCGGTGGTGGAAATCACTCTGGAATGGGGAGACACCCTTGAACCTGAAAAGCTTGAAAAAGAGCTGAAGGCCCATCCGGACACCCGGGCGGTTTTTTCCACCCTGCATGAAACCGCCACCGGCACCATGTTCGATATCCGGGAATACGGCCGGATCTGTAAAGACCGGAATGCGCTTTTGGTGGTGGACGGCATATCCGGAATCGGAGCCTCACCCTGCCCCATGGACAAATGGCATGTGGATGTGTTGATTTCAGGAGCTCAGAAATCATTCATGACGCCCCCCGGACTCTCTTATATCGCGTTCTCTCAGACGGCCTGGAAACATATCGAGCGGGCCGCCCTTCCCCGTTTTTATTTTAATGCCGTCAGTGCACGCGAGGCACTTAAACGAAAAACCTCAGCCTGGACTCCAGCTATTTCCCTGATCCGGCAGCAAAAAGCCGCCCTGGACCGCATCCGGAAGATAGGGCTGGAAAACCTGATCGCCCACCACCGCATTATGGGAGAAGCGGTACGGACCGGAGTCCAAGCCCTGGACCTGGAACTTCTCTCCCGCCGGCCCGGCGATGTTCTGACCGCAGTTAAAGTTCCGGCGGGAATCGACGGCGGCCGCCTGGTTGAACTCATGCATACCAAATACCGTGTTTATATCGCCGGCGCCCAGGCCCCTCATAAAGGGGAGTTTTTCCGCATCGGGCACCTGGGTTACACCGGCGGATTTGATATTATCACCGCATTATCGGCCCTGGAAATGGCCCTGGATGACCTGGACTTTCCAGTAAAGAAAGGGGCATCCGCCGGGGCCGCGGAATTAATTTTAAAGGAGCATTGGTCATGAAAAAAATATTAATCTGTGATTCTCTTCACCCGGACGCCATGAAAGCGCTGGAAAATCTTTCCGGCCTGGAAGTCACCGTTAAAACCGGCATGGATGAAAAGGAACTGACAGGGACTATCCCCTCCTATCATGCCGCGGTGGTGAGAAGCGCCACCAAGATCACTAAAAACGCCATCCAGGCCGCCGGCAACCTTGAACTGATTGTCCGGGCCGGAATCGGCTTGGATAATATCGATGTGGCTGAAGCCGAAGCCAAAGGCATCAAGGTCTCCAACACCCCCTCCGCCACCACCATCTCCGTAGCCGAACACACCTTCGGCCTGATGCTGGGGGTTGTGCGCAGCCACGGCCAGGCCAACCTCTCCATGAAGGAGCACAAATGGGAAAAAAAGAAATTCAAGGGAACCGAGCTTTACGGCAAAACCCTGGGAATTATCGGAAGCGGCCGGATCGGATTGGCCGTGGCGGACCGGGCCATCGCTTTCGGCATGACGGTCCTGGTTTATGACATCATTGAGGTTCAAACCAAACTCAATCTCCGCCAGGTGGATCTGGACGAACTGCTGGCCGGCTCCGATGTGATTTCCCTTCATTTGCCTCTGACCGATATGACCAAGCACATGATCAGCCGAGATGAATTCGACAAAATGAAAGACGGTGTGGTGATCATCAACGCGGCCAGGGGAGGGGTTTTGGATGAAAAAGCCCTCCTCGCTGCTTTGGAAAGCGGTAAAGTCAGTGGAGTTGGAATCGATGTTTATGAAAAAGAGCCCACTGATAATTTTCCTTTGATTGACCGTCTTGATGTGGTGGCCACGCCTCATATCGGAGCGGCCGCCAAGGAAGGCCAGCGTCGTGCCGGATTTGAGGTTCTCAATATTCTGAAGAAAACGTTCCTGTCCTGAACACGCCGGTCATTCAGGGAGGATATCCGGACCGGACACATTCCTGTTCCTCCGGATGCCTATTCAAAATACTGAGCGATAGGGTTATAATGGTTTTGCTGTCCCGGTTGCTGAACCGGCCGGGACGGCCGCCGGTGCGAAGCGCCAGTGAACAGGTCAGGTGAAGGTATAGTTTGAGCTATGATATATATCGACAATAACGCCACCACTCCCCTTGATCCCGGCGTCATCAAGAAGATGTCCTGGTTCATTGAGAATCACTTCGGGAATCCCTCTTCTCTCTACCCCATCGGCCGGGAAGTCAAAGAGATGATCCAGGAAGCCCGGGAAAGTATCGCCGAAGCCATAGGGGCCAAGCGCAGCGAAATTATCTTCACCGGGTCCGGAACCGAATCGGATAATTTCGCTCTCCGCGGCGTCATGGACGCGCTTCCGGATAAAAATCACGTCATCACTTCGTCCGTTGAACACCCTGCGGTTATCGAAACCGCCGATTATTTGAAAAGAAAAGGATATCAGGTCACCATCGTCCCCGTGGACGAAACAGGAGTGATTGATTTGGACTCCTTACGTGACGCCGTGACGCCGAAAACCGCGCTTATCTCCGTTATGCACGCCAATAATGAAATCGGAACCATCCAGCCTTTGAAAGAGATCATAGAAATCGCCAGGAAAAATGATGTGCTGATCCACACCGATGCCGTTCAGACTTTCGGAAAAATCCCGCTGGACGTCAAAAAACTGGATGTGGACCTGCTCTCTGTTTCCGCCCATAAAATCTACGGGCCTAAAGGAGTGGGCGTTCTTTACATTAAAAAAGGAACCCCCATTCTTCCCCTCATTTACGGAGGCCACCAGGAAGGACGGATCCGTGCCGGCACCGAAAACACTCCGGGGATCATCGGTTTCGGTGAGGCGGCCCGTTTGGCCGTATCCCATCTTTCCAAAGACAAAAAGCGGCTGGAGTCATTAGCGGAAAAACTCAAAAACGGCATTGAAGAAAAGATCCCGGATATCAAATTCAACGGACATGAAAACCACCGCATCAAAACCACGCTGAATTACTCCTTTCCGGGCCTGGAAGCGGAAGCTCTGCTGCTGGGCCTGGCCACCGAGGGGATCTGCGTTTCCACCGGATCCGCCTGCAGTGAAGACTCCGAAGAAGTGTCCCCTGTGCTGGAAGCCATCAAATTGAACCAGGAAGAATCTCAATCCTCCATCCGGTTTTCTCTGGGCCGTTTCAACACACAGGAAGATGTGGACGCCTTGCTGGACATTCTGCCGGAAATGGTCCGGAATTTCCGGGAAATGTCAGAAACGGAATAGCCCGGCCTTCTTTTTTGAAAAACCAAGAAACCCCGTACCGATCATCATCCGGACCGGTCAGGTGAAGGGTGTGGAATTCCGGAGCCGGGAGAGAAGGCGGCGCCGGGTCTCAAGAAGAAAAGGATGGTAGCGGCGCTCTTTAAAATCGGGGTAGGTCCACGGCAGAGGGCGGACATCACCCCTGCCGAACATAAGCTCCAGATGGGCATAAATGCCTTTCTGCAGCGGAACACGGTGGGCGAAATCCTTGGCTGTCGCCATAATCAAAGAGGACGCCGATAAAATTCCCGGGTCCAGATTGATGACCCGCCGTTCGGAGCCCGCCTTCTTCCGCATTTCATCTTCCATCCGGTTGGTTGCCAGTTTGATGTCACTGAGATCCGCAGGGTTCACCAGGTTTTCAAAACTCACCAGCAACCTTTTCACCTCATCTCCAAACTGCTCCTCATAATAGGGCGATTGATCAAAAGTGAAAGCCCGGCTTTGCAGATCGACAGCTCCGTATTTTTCCATCAACATGACCTTGGCCGCCTCCATGAATTCTTCCTGGGCGCACATAATTCCGGCGATGAGTTTCCAGGGTGAAAAACGCTTTGCTTCTGCCATGCGGTTAAAATAATAAGATAAAATATCAAAAAAAGCACGCCGGGTCTTCCCTTGCCGACTGTTAGCTTTGCATTTTCCCTGTTTATTTTCTATAATCAAGCCATTATGAAATGGGTGTATATCGAAGACCTGAACCAGCATGCCGGAGAAACCGTCGAAGTCCGCGGCTGGGTTTACAACAAACGCTCCAGCGGCAAAATCCGGTTCCTTCTGGTCCGGGACGGCACCGGAATCGTTCAAGGGACTGTTTACAGTCCGGGAAAAGACCATCCCCTGTTTGACACCTTCAGCCGCCTGACCCAGGAATCTTCACTTAAGGCGAGGGGAAAAGTCAAAGAAGAAAAACGCGCTCCCGGAGGTTATGAGATCGAGCTCGAAGACATTGAGATCATCCAAATCTCCGAAGATTATCCCATCACACCCAAGGAACACGGAATTTCTTTTTTAATGGAAAACCGCCACCTCTGGCTGAGGTCCCAAAAGCAGCATGCCGTCCTTGAGATCCGCGCCCAGACCATTAAAGCGATCCGCGATTTTTTCGACGGCCGGGGATTCCGCCTGATGGACACGCCCCTTCTCACCCCCAGCGCCTGCGAAGGCACCACCACCTTATTTGAAACCCAATACTTTGAAGATAAAGCCTATCTGAGCCAAAGCGGCCAGCTTTACAATGAGGCCACTGCTGCGGCCTTCGGCAAAGTCTATTGCTTCGGCCCCACTTTCCGTGCGGAAAAATCCAAAACCCGCAAACACCTGATGGAGTTCTGGATGGTGGAACCGGAGGTGGCCTTCGCCGAACTGGAAGACGCCAAAAAGCTGGGCGAAGACCTGGTTGTTTATATCATTGACCGTGTCCTGGAAAACAATCAAAAAGAGCTGAAAATCCTGGATCGCGATCCCAAGCCTCTGGAACAAGTGAAAACGCCCTTTCCCCATATCACTTACGAAGAGGCCATCGAAAAACTTAATGCCAAAGGATATGATATTAAATTCGGGGATGATTTCGGTTCTCCGGAAGAAACCGCGCTTTCCGATATTTATCAGCACCCCGTCAGCATGACTCATTTCCCGGCCGAGATCAAAGCCTTTTACATGCAGCCGGACAAGGACCGGCCGGATCTGGTTCTGGGGGTGGATATCCTGGCTTCTGAGGGATACGGCGAAATCATCGGAGGGGGGCAGAGAATTCATGATCACAAGCTGTTGGAGCGGAAAATCCGGGAACATAACCTACCCCGTAAAGATTATGAATGGTATCTTGATTTGAGGCGTTACGGCTCAGTTCCTCATGCCGGTTTCGGAATGGGGGTTGAAAGAATGGTCGCCTGGTTGTGCAAAATCAAGCATATCCGGGAAACCATTCCTTTTCCGCGCCTGCTGTACCGCATCTATCCCTGAACCGCCGCCCCTTCTTCAATCGGGATAATGAACGGACCCATGAAAAAAGTCGCATTGATAAGTTTAGGCTGCGCCAAAAATCTGGTGGACAGTGAAGTCATGCTGGGATATCTGACCCAGGCCGGATACCGGGTGGTGCCCGAAATCCGGGACAGTGACATCATTATCATAAACACCTGCGGCTTTATCTCGGACGCCCGGGCGGAATCCCGGGACACCATCCGAAAGGCGCTGGCGGAGAAGCAGCGTTTTCCGGAAAAAAGAGTGGTGGTCAGCGGGTGTTACGTGGAAACCGAAGCCCCGGCCCTCAAAAAAGAATTCCCGGCGGTGGACGCATGGGCAGGGGTGAAAGATTTCCATCATATCGTCCAATCGGCTGAAGGACGGAGCTATTCTCCCGGTGAAAGCTGTTTTCTTTACAGTCACGATTCACCACGGCTGCTCTCCACTCCTCCGGGCTGGGCTTATATAAAAATCGCCGAAGGATGTTCCCATGCCTGTTCCTTCTGCTCCATACCGCGGATAAAAGGGCCTTACCGGTCACGCTCTGTTGATTCGATTCACCAAGAAGCCCGGAAGCTGGCGGCGAAAGGCGTCAAAGAAATCATCCTGACATCCCAGGACTCCACTTATTTCGGCCGGGACCTGGGAATGCGGGACGGCCTTCCCCGCCTTCTGGAAAAACTTGCCGGAATTTCAGATTTACAGTGGATCCGTTTTTTGTACGCATACCCTGAAGAAGTGAGCTCCGCCCTTTTGGACATCGTGCGGGATGACAAAATATGCTCTTACCTCGACATCCCCCTTCAGCATGCCGATCCCAGAATCCTTAAAGCCATGCGGAGAAAAACAAACACCTCTCAAACCTTGACTTTTATTCGGAATGTCAGAAAAAAAATTCCGGGAATCGCACTCCGCACCTCTTTGATCGTGGGATTTCCAGGGGAAGGGCACAGGGAATTCAAGGCCCTGGCCGCATTTGTCAAAAAGGCCCGCTTTGATCACTTAGGTGTGTTCACTTATTCCCGGGAGCGGCACACTTCCTGTTACGAACTGGGCGACCCGGTCTCAGAGCAGGAAAAAGAAACAAGAAAACGGGAGATTATGGAGATTCAAGCCGGCATATCGGCTCACCGGAACACGTCTTATTTGAACCGGAAAATGCCGGTTCTGATTGACGGCAGACTGGCCGAAGACCCCAGTATTCTAGCCGGGCGGGCCCGTTTTCAGGCACCGGAGGTCGACGGAATGGTGTATGCGGATACCGGGAAAGACCGGACGGATCACAGCGGAAAAATTATTCCGGTTGAAATCACGGGTTGTGATGAATATGATTTATACGGGCATTTAGTCCCCTGAAAGCGAAATCATGAAAACATTATCCAGAATCATCGCCAGCTTTTTCGGAATCGGGTATTTTCCCATAGCGCCAGGAACCGTGAGCAGTTTTATTATTATTCTCCTGTATAAATATTTAATTTATTCCTGGTCATGGCCGGTTTACGCCGCCTTCGGCCTGCTGATTTTCGCGGCGGGAATATGGACCGCATCCATAACCGAAGCTGAAGCCTCCCGGAAAGACCCCCGCTTTATCGTGATCGATGAAATTCTGGGGCAATGGATCGCCTTGTTCCTCTTGCCCCCCGCCTGGCCTGCGGTTTTGGCGGCCTTTTTCTTGTTCCGTCTTTTTGATATCATCAAACCGTTCTGGATAAGGAGGGCGGAAACTTTCCCCGGGGGCTGGGGGATTATGCTGGATGATATCCTGGCCGGAATGTACGCCGGCATTTTGATCAATCTATACCTGATTATCATATGAGCGATTATCAATTATTCCGCTGTGAAATCATTGCTGTGGGGTCGGAGCTTCTAACGCCTTATTTTCAGGACACCAATTCCCTGTTCGTTACCGAGAAGTTGAACAATTTGGGCATAGATGTGGCCTTCAAGACAGTGGTGGGAGATCATTCCGGGGACTTGGCCCAATGCTTCCGCACCGCGTTTTCCCGGACCCGCCTGGTTGTGGTCATCGGCGGACTCGGTCCCACAAAGGATGATCTCACACGGGAAACCCTGGCGGAGAGTCTTCATAAAAAACTTATATTTCAACAGGGCATTCTAACCGCCATGGAAAAACGATTCAAAAGGCGCGGCCTGGCGATGTCCGCGGTCAATAAAAAACAAGCCTATATTCCTGAGGGCGCGGAAATTTTGGACAATCCGAACGGGACGGCTCCGGGGCTGTTTCTGGAAGAAAAAAACCGGATCATTGTTCTTCTCCCCGGCCCTCCCAAGGAATTTCATCCCATGTTCATGGATAAAGTCATCCCCCGCCTTGAAAAATTCCGGCAGGGATATTCTTTCCGAACGGTTTTAAAAACCACCGGATTGGCCGAATCCGAACTTGAAACCAAAATTTTGGATCTTTATCCGGCCGACCCGGAAATAAACCTGACAATTCTTGCGGCCCCCGGTCAAATCGATATTCACATTCTGGCTCATTCCCGGAAATCCACTGAATCAGCCCGGGAAAAGATCCACGGGGTGTCTCAAAATATCCAGCGCCGCCTCGGTGACCCTATATTTTCCTCCGACGGCCGGTCGCTGGAAGAAGTGATTGGAGATTTGCTCCGGAAAAATCATAAAACCGCAGCCGTGGCTGAGTCCTGCACAGGCGGCTTGATCGGACACCGCATTACCAATGTGCCGGGAAGTTCAAATTATTTCCTGCAAGGCGTTCAGGCATATTCAAACCGGGCGAAAACAAAGCGGCTCGGCGTTCCCGCCGGTTTGATTAAACATAACGGGGCCGTCAGTTCCATAGTCGCCGGGAAAATGGCCGCCGGCATCCGGCGCACGGCCGGAGCGGATTTCGGCCTGGCCGTCACCGGAATCGCGGGACCAGGCGGAGGCATTCCTGAAAAACCGGCGGGGCTTGTGTATACGGCTCTAAGTTGGGATAATGGAGTTCATGTTGAAAAAAACATATTCAACGGGGACCGGGAGACGGTCAAATTCCGATCCAGTCAAAAGAGCCTGGATATGCTCCGGATCCATTTAATGCACGGTGCCGGCGAAGGAGGATAATTTATGCGGATGTTTATCGCGATTGAATTGGAATCTGAAGTCAAGGAGAATCTTGAAACAATGATTCACACCTTGAAACCGGCCGGCCCGGGAATTAAATGGGTCGATCCCAAAGGAATACATCTGACCCTTAAATTTTTAGGGAATATTTCCAGTGAACAGGCGGATGAAATCAAAGCGGCGATGAACCGGATTGTTCAAAAACATCCTTGTTTCAGCCTGAACTGCCGGCGCCTGGGAAGATTTCCGGTGAAATCAAGAAACCCCAGAGTGGTTTGGGCCGGGGTGGAAGAGCATCCGGAACTGCTTCAGATTCAAAAAGAGTTGGACGATGAATTGTCCGGCTTGGGGTTTTCCAAAGAAAAACGGGATTTTCATCCCCATCTCACTCTCGGACGGGCCGGAAAAAAAACAAATTCCCCCATGTTGGTTCCGGAAATCGAAAAATACCAGGAAGTGGAATTCGGCACCATCCCTGTCTCCAAAATTATCCTTTTTGAAAGCACCTTGACACCGGAAGGGCCGGTCTACAGCCGGCTTCATCAAAGTCAACTGAAATGATTATTTTGTTGGTTTCGTTTTCCTATCTTCTGGGCGCTTTCCCCACCGGATACCTGGTTTATATGATTAGTGAAAAACAGGATATCCGCCGTTTCGGAAGCGGAAATATCGGGGCCACCAATGTTCTCCGCTTGCTGGGGTGGAAAAAAGCCGTTCCCGTGATTTTTGCGGATGTCCTCAAGGGAGCCATTCCCACCCTGGTGGCGTTAAACGCCCTGCCCGATAAAAAGTGGGCCATGATGTGTGGTTTAGCCGCCATCCTGGGGCATTGCTTTTCACTGTACTTGAGATTCAGGGGCGGTAAAGGAATGGCCACCACCATCGGAGTTTATGCGGTCCTGGATTTCCCCGTGCTCCTCATCATGCTGGGAATTTTTTTTCTGATAACCGCACTAACCCGGTATGTTTCTTTGGGGACTTTATTGGCCGCACTCAGTTTTCCGGGAGCCGCCCTCCTGCTCCGGGGGGATATGAGGCTGTTTTATTTGGGTGCCGCCGTGTTCCTGATCCTCGCTTTTCAGCATCGAGGCAACATTCAACGGCTTCTCAAGGGAAATGAACGCAAATTAGGAAAAAAGTCATCATGATGAAATCCGCAGTAATCGGAGGCGGCAGCTGGGGCAGCGCCTTCGCCGTTCACCTGGGCAGAAAAAATATCCCCACCCGCTTGTGGATCCGGGAAAAAGATGTTTTTGAAGAAACACGGAAATACCGGGAAAACAAGGCCTTCTTACCCGGAACCGTCTTCCCCTCTCAAGTCGATTTTTGCCTTCACCTGGAAGAGGCGGTCCAAGACGCCGAAGCCGTTTTTATCGCGGTCCCTTCCGAATTCTGCCGGAACATGTATCAGCGTCTCAAACCCCTGCTTTCCGAGGATCACATCATCATCAGCTTAACCAAGGGCATTGAAAACAAATCCCTTAAGCGGATGAGTGAATTGCTGCGGGAAATTTTGGGTCCCGGATTTTCTCCCCGGATCGCTGTGCTTTCCGGCCCCAGCTTCGCCCGTGAAGTGGCGGAATCACACCCCACCGCTGTTGTGGTGGCTTCGGAAGATAAGAGCCTATCCCAATCCATTCAGCGTCTGGTGTCCAATCCTTTTTTCCGCGCCTATTCCAGCGAGGATGTGACAGGGGTTGAACTTGCCGCTTCAGTTAAAAATGTCATGGCGATAGCCGCCGGCATTTCCGATGGATTGGAATTCGGATTGAATTCCATGGCCGCCCTGATCACCCGCGGCATCGCCGAGCTCACCCGCTTGGGAAAGACAATGGGAGCCCGGCCCGGGACTTTCGCCGGACTGGCTGGAACCGGGGATCTGGTGCTGACCTGCACCGGAAAACTAAGCCGCAACCGGTACGTGGGATATGAAATCGGCAAAGGCAAATCTCTTAAAGATGTCTTGTCCGGAATGAAGATGGTGGCGGAAGGGGTGACCACCACCCGGTCCATCCATGAGCTGGCGGAGAAAATGAATATTGAAATGCCTATCTGCGAGCAGGTTTACCACGTCCTCTACCGGAAAAAGGATCCCCGCCAGGCTCTGCAGGAATTGATGACCCGGGAATTGAAAGAGGAGAAATTATTTTAGGGGGTTAAGTGAAAATGAAACAGCTTATGGTCATATTGGTTATCTTATCGTTGACGGCCTGTGCCTCCACCCAGCCCAACCTGGAAAAACAAAAAGAAGAAGATCCGCGTTACCAGTATAACCTGGGTATTTTTTACCTGAATAACGGCATGTTGGATGAATCTATAGAGCATCTTCAGAAAGCCCTGAAACTGAATCCGGAACAAGCTCTGGCCTGTAACGCTCTCGGCTTGGCCTTTTCCATGAAGGGGGATCTGGACAAATCCGTTCA
Source organism: Candidatus Aminicenantota bacterium (assembly GCA_046483285.1). GTDB lineage: Bacteria > Acidobacteriota > Aminicenantia > Aminicenantales > Aminicenantaceae > CAYRTV01. The sequence goes on from JAWODN010000085.1 coordinate 22,909, forward strand.
ATACCTGAAAAAAGCTTTATCCATCAACCCCAAACTCACGGAGGCTCACAACAACCTGGGTTCTGTTTACCAGGAAATGGGCCTGCTGGATCTGGCCGAAAAGGAATTCCTCAAAGCGGCGTCTGATGAAAATTACCACTCCAGGGAACTTCCTCTTTTCAACCTGGCCCGGCTGTATGCGCTTAAAGAAGAAAACCAGAAAGCCATGAGCTACGTCAAACGGGCGATGGCAGCCAATAATAGATTCATCATGGCCTTTAATCTGCATGGAGTCCTTTCGGAAAGATTCGAGGAATACGAGCAAGCCATTGAAAGCTATAAAAAGGCCTTAAAAATCTCACCCGATGATATCAATCTCAAATTCAATCTGGCCGGCGCTTACCTGAAGGACGGCCGGCAGGAAATAGCCCGGGAAATTCTGCTTGAAATCGAGCCTTTGGCCACCGATCCCGATATGAAAGAAAATATCGCCGACTATCTCAAAATGACTGAGAAAAAATGACCGCAGCCGCGGGGGAAGCCGGCTATGATGTTCAGGTGCCCTCTTCCCATCCAGCCAAATAGCGTTTCTGCTCCTCGGTCAGAGTGTCGATATTGATGCCCATGGCTTTTAATTTCAAACGGGCGATCTCTTCGTCTATATCCCGGGGAACTCCAAAAACCTGATTGGGCAGCTTTTCTTCGATTTGGGAAAGATACTCAGCACTGAGAGCCTGATTGGCGAAACTCATGTCCATGACCGATGCCGGATGCCCTTCAGCCGCCGAAAGGTTCAACAGGCGGCCGTCGGCCAGCAGAAAAATTTTACGGCCTCCGCTGAGGGTGTATTCCATCACGAAGTCACGGATTTCCCTTTTCTTTTCCGCCATTTTCTCCAGGGCGGGAATATCAATTTCCACATTGAAGTGACCCGAATTCGCGACGATGGCCCCGTCTTTCATCCGCTCAAAATGTTCGCCGGCGATAACGTTTTTATCCCCTGTGACCGTCACAAAAACATCCGCAGTTTCCGCGGCCTCGGCCAGGGGCATAACCTGAAAGCCGTCCATGACCGCTTCCAGCGCCATAAGGGGGTCCACCTCGCAAATGATGACATGAGCCCCGGCTCCCCGGGCGCGAATCGCCACGCCGCGGCCGCACCAGCCGTATCCGGCCACCACAAAGCGGGAACCGGCGAGAAGAATATTGGTGGCTCTTAAAATCCCGTCGATGGTGCTCTGCCCGGTGCCGTAGCGGTTATCAAACAAATGCTTGGTCTTGGCGTCATTGACGGCGATGATGGGGTAATTCAGCACTTTTTCATTGGCCATACTGCGGAGGCGGATAACTCCGGTGGTGGTCTCTTCGGTCCCTCCGATGATATTCTTTATTAAATTTTTTCTCTTGGAATGAATGGTGCTCACCAAATCAGCTCCGTCGTCCATAGTGATCTGGGGCTCCAGGTCAAGCGCCTGATTGATATGTTTATAATACGTCTCATTATCTTCGCCTTTGATGGCGAAAACAGGGATATCATGGTGCTTAACCAGAGTGGATGCGATATCATCCTGAGTGCTGAGGGGATTGGAAGCGGTGAGACGGACTTCGGCTCCTCCCGCCTTCAGAGTTTCCATGAGATGGGCGGTTTCGCTGGTGACATGGAGGCAGGCGGACATCCGCACGCCTTTTAGAGGCGTTTCTTTTCTGAAACGCTCCTTGATTTGTGCCAATACCGGCATAAAACGGCCGGCCCACTCCATCCTCAGCGCACCTTTATCCGCTAAATTAATGTCTTTTATGTCGTAATCCATAATAACTCCTTCCTATTAATATAATAATGATTCCGGCCGTTTGATTTCACAAGCCGGCGTCGCTTTTGATCGCTTCCGCTTTATCTGTTTTTTCCCAGGTGAAGTCTTTTTCATTCCGTCCGAAATGACCAAAAGCAGCGGTTTTTTTGTAAATGGGCCGCAGCAGGTCCAAACTGTTGATCATGCCTTTCGGCTTGAGATCAAAATGGGCCCGGATCAGTTCTTTCACCTTATCTTCCGAGATCTTCCCCGTTCCGAATGTGTCAACCATAATGGACACCGGTTCCGCCACTCCGATGGCATAGGCCACCTGAACCTCGATTTTTTCGGCGACTCCGGCCGCAACCAGGTTTTTGGCGATATAGCGGACCATGTAGGAACCGGAACGGTCCACCTTGGACGGATCTTTTCCTGAAAAGCAGCCGCCGCCGTGGCTTCCCACTCCGCCGTACGTGTCCACAATGATTTTCCGGCCGGTGACCCCGGTGTCCGCAAATGGACCGCCCTGCTCGAAGCGGCCGGTGGGATTGATGAAGATCTTTGTGTTATTATCCAGCATATGCGGAGGCAGCACACTGCGGATGACGCCCTCTTCCAAATCTTTTGCCAGCCGGCTCATATCCACATCCGGATCATGCTGGGAGGACAGCACCACCGCGTCTATCCGCTGGGGGGTGTTATTGTCATATTCCACTGTGACCTGTGATTTTCCATCAGGCCGAAGATATTTCAATGTTTCATCGCGCCGCATCCGGCTGAGTTTCCTGACCAGATTATGGGCAAGCATGATCGGCATGGGCATCAACTCTTCGGTTTCGCTGCAGGCGTACCCGAACATCAGCCCCTGATCGCCGGCTCCCTGCTCATGGTCAGAAGACTCATTGACTCCCATGGCGATATCCGAGGACTGCTCATGTATGGAAGAAAGAACGCCGCAGGTTTCGTAATCAAATCCGAATTTCGAACTGTTGTAGCCGATTCCTTTCAGGGTGTCCCGCACCACTTTCTGAAACTCGCAATACCCATTGCTGGTGATTTCTCCGGCGATCATCACCAGGCCGGTGGTGACTATGGTTTCACAGGCCACCCGGCTGGCCGGGTCCTGGGAAAGCAAATCATCCAAGATGGAATCTGAAATCTGATCACATATTTTATCCGGGTGACCTTCCGTCACAGATTCGGAGGTAAACAAATGTCTTCCGTTTTTACTCATAAATAAACTCCTTCTTTTGGCTTATAAAACTTCCGGTTTTTTTCTTGAATTTCAGCCAACCCGGCAAAAGGCGAGACTCATGTGCATATCTGCAAACCATCTTCTTGCCGGATAACTTAATTTTTTAATAAATAATAAGCATTGACTTTATCATAAATTCAGACTGAATTCAATTTTTTCTTCGCAGCGCTTTTTCTTCGCAGCACTAAGAATAATTTGATTTATAATTTTTTTCATGATAAATCTGACATTGAGTTTTATGCCCGTTTGGGCAAAAAAACCGGCGGATTCCATGCAGACATTAGAAATTATCAGCGACATTTCCCAGCTTAACCGCGTGAGGGCTTTTGTGAAAAAAACTCTCAAAGATTTTAATCCCTCAGAGGAAGATTTTTATAGTGTTGAGCTGTCATTACTGGAAGTCTGCATCAATATCATCCGGTACGCCTATCCCAGGAAAAAAGGCCGTATCCGGATTCATTCCTGGGAACAAGACCGGCGGATTTATTTCGAAGTCCAAGACGATGGACAGCCTTTCGACCCGCGTAAAGCCGAAAAGCCGGATATCCCGGGTATCATCAAATCGGGGAAAAAAGGCGGCTTCGGAGTATTCCTTACCCGGAAACTTATGAACGGCTTTGAATACCGCAGGGACAAAGGGCGTAATGTCCTCATCCTCTCCAAAATCATAAGCTCTAATGAAACCCCCCCGCCGGACTGATAATTTCCAGGCTTGACTTTTGGGGATAAGCATTTATAATAAGCACTCTTATAGGAGTGCATTATGAGTGTCAAACCCAAATCCCGGGACAAAGTGACAATCAAAATCCCCAGGGTGCTGTATATCCAGTTATCCCAAATTGTCGCTGACAGCGGGTTCAACTCGGTCACGGATTTTATCATTTACGTTCTTCGGGACCTGGTTTCCTCAAGCCGGGATAAATCCGCGGTTCCGCCTGAAGGCTCCCTGAATAAAGAAGAAATCGAAGCGATCCGCAAACGCTTAAAATCGCTGGGATATTTATAATCAGGGAATAAAATCACATTCCGGGTGACTGTTTATTTGTCTTTTTAAAAAAGAAAGGAGTTTATAAATGATCTCTGATATGGTCCCGCCGCACGGCGGAAAATTAAATCCTCTTATTCTGAAAGGAGACGAACTGTCTTCACAGCGTAAGAAGGCGGAAACCCTGCCGTCCATCCGGATGACTTCCCGGGAAACATCCGATTTGATTATGATGGCCGTGGGGTCCTTTAGTCCCTTGACCGGATTTATGCTGGAAAAAGATTACCGGCCGGTTGTCCAAAATATGCGGCTGGAAAACGGTGTTTTATGGCCCGTTCCCATCACCCTCTCGGTAAGCCGGGACAAGGCGGATTCCATTCCGCTTGGTTCCGAAGCCGCTCTTTTTGATGACGATACCAGCGAATTGATGGGAATCTTAACTGTGGAAGAAAAATATGAATATGATAAAAAAGAGGAAGCTCTGAATGTTTTCCGCACCGCGGATGAAAAGCATCCCGGAGTAGCGAAAATCTATGCCCAGGAAGAAATTTACCTGGGGGGGCCTGTCCAGGCCCTTAGTGAAGGACCTCACCCCAAGCTTTACGGGGACTGCTACGGGCGCCCCTTGGAAACACGCAAGTTATTTCGTGATAAAGGCTGGAAAACCGTTTCCGCCTTCCAGACCCGCAACCCCATTCACCGCAGTCATGAATACTGCACCAAAATCGCCATGGAAGTCAGCGACGGCATTTTAATCCATCCTCTGGTCGGAAAATTAAAACCGGGGGATATTCCGGCCCACATCCGCATGAAATGCTATGAAATTCTTTTGAAGCATTATTATCCGCGGGACCGGGTGGTTCTCAAGGTTTATCCCATGGAAATGCGTTACGGAGGGCCGAGAGAAGCTGTTCTGCACGCCATCTTCAGGCAAAACTATGGATGCAGCCACTTGATTGTCGGGCGCGATCATGCGGGAGTTGGCGATTATTACGGCCCTTTCGATGCCCAGGAAATCTTTGATGATTTCGGGGAAGAGGACCTGCATATACGCCCTCTCAAAATCGACTGGACTTTTTGGTGCCGCAAGTGTGACGGCATGGCTTCCATGAAAACCTGTCCGCATTCCACCGAACACCGTGTTCTTATCAGCGGCACAAAAGTCAGGGAAATGCTGGCCACGGGGGAGATGCCGCCCAAAGAGTTTTCCCGTCCCGAAGTCGCTGAGATTCTTATTGATTACTATCGAAACAAATCCTGAACGGAAGAGAGGAGCCCTATGAGCCAAACCAAAGCCACCAACATCACCTGGCATGACGGACAGATCACAAAAGCCGACCGGGAACGCCTTCTCCATCAAAAAGGCATCGTTATCTGGTTCACCGGGTTATCCGGTGCCGGAAAATCGACTCTGGCCCTTGCCTTGGAAGAAAAATTATTTGAACGCGGCCGCTTAAGTTATGTGCTTGACGGCGACAACATCAGGCACGGATTAAATAAAAACCTCGGTTTCTCTCCGGAAGACCGGGAAGAAAACATCCGCCGCATCGGAGAAGTGGCTAAACTTTTTGCAGATGCGGGAATTATCACCATGACCGCTTTCATTTCCCCCTACCGCAACGACCGCGATCAGGCACGGCGGCTTCTTAAGGAAAAAGAATTCATAGAAGTGTTCGTCAAAGTCCCCCTGGATGTGGCGGAAGAACGGGACACCAAAGGCCTGTATAAAAAAGCCCGGGCTGGAGAAATCGCCGAATTCACCGGTATCTCCGCTCCCTATGAGGAGCCCGATAAACCGGAACTCATCATCGACACCAGTCTTTTGAACATAAAAGATTCCGTTGATTTGGTGATCTCCTATCTGGAAAAAAATGGCCTGATAACCTGAACCCTAATAATAAAACTTCTCTTCTCCATACAGGCAGGCCATGGCTTCAATTTCATCCAGCAAGAGAATTTTTCTTTTCAAAACCGCCCGGATTTCAGTGTCATCCAGATAAGAACCCACGGCTTCTTTTATGGATTGTTCATCTAGGTTTCGTATCCGCTCCACCAAAACCCGGGGGAGAGAACGGATCATTTTTTCTCCCTGTATCCCGTCCCGGCCGAACATCAGCCTTTCCGTAAATTCGGGAGAAGAACGGAAGGAGCGGGAATGATCGATTAAAATCACGCGCCAGTCCCCGGTGATCAGAACATTCTGCTGGGTGCGGTCCTCATTGGCGATCAGGCTGTCGAAAGCGCGGGTGATATATTTCATCCGGTTGTTATGCACCAAATGTTCGCGGGGAATTTCAATTTCCTCCTCCATCACGTCCAGCAGGCTGAACTCCGCATCCACCCAAAGCTGAAGCGAACCTCTTTTGCCATTGAATTCTCTTTCAACGGTCGGCGGTATCATTCCGATTCCAAGAAGCTTGTCCATCCGGTAAGCCGCTATCTCGTAACGCCAGCCCTCCAGATAACCTTGCTGAATTCCTTCGGGATTTTTCCACACCCCGCAAGCCGACTGATCTCCCCGCTTCAGATAAAGCTTATAAGGCTTGGTCACCCCTTCACCGATGGGTTCTGAACCGGTTATTTCAGCGGATTGCAAAAAATCCTCCCATTCCGGCCTGGCCTTGATTTCTTCGGGAAGAAATTGGGAAAATAGGACCACCGCCCCAATTAAAATCAATACCGGAGCCGCAGCGAAATGCGGCTTTATGCCTTTTTTTTTCATAGCCGGTTTCCTTTTTTTATCCACTGTTTTTGTGAAAATCCATGTTGAAAAGTCTGGATATAATTCTCCATCGAATTGATTACATTTGAATTCCCATAAACCGCACAAAATCCCGTCATGAAAATCAACCCTTTCTCTTGGATGTCCTTATCTTTTCCAGGATCAAACGCCTCCGCATCAACAGCGCGTCTATTTCTTGTTCATTCAAACAGGCCTCCATCACCCTCCGGATTTCATCGTCGCTGATGGAGTCTAATTTTTCCAAAAGAGCCCGCGAACACCCTTTTATGGAACATTCGGAGGGGAGGCTCCGGCGGGGCGCGAATGCTTCCGAATAGTCCACCCGGTATAAATTGCCTGTAGAAAGCTGATACAAAATATCCTTGCTGTGCCGGCATCCGCAGTAAGTCAGCGCATCAAAAACCACAATATCCTGGATTCTCTCCTCAATTTCTTTCAGGCTGATCTTCACGCTTTCATCTTTTCCCGCCTCTTCAAACGGCACACAGCCTTCCATATACAATTGCAGCGACCCGGTCCTGTTCTCAAGAGTCCTGACTGTTGTGGGTGGAATGAAGTTCAAACCGAGTAGCCGGTGAAGCCTGTAAGCAGAAAGCTCATACCGGTAAGAGTCCGCCAAGGGGTGAGGACGGGGGCGGTCGATGTGTTTGAAAATGGCCTTATGCCGGATATTCCCGTCGTCCAGAACCACCATCCAGGGTTCCGTCCGGCCTGCGTCTTCATCGGGCTGAACACTGACCACCGGAGCATTCGCCAAAAAAATCAACGCGTCCTCGGTACAGGTGAACTGATTTTCGGTCCGGGCAGTGCCGCTGAAAATGAAAAAGACAAAAACAATCCACACCAATGATGAAGACTTTGTGATTTTCATGGTCATTCTCCCACCCACACTTTAAATTCGTTGTTTCGAATGCACAGCGCACTCAAAACCCCCCCATAATAACTGGAAATTCCGGTATCGATCCCCCAGATTTTCCCTTTGAAACGGCTTAATTCCGGTGTTGACTCTCCTTTCAAGGAGTTCCGCCTCACGGTGTGAGCCATCACCATATATTCAGCACTGAGATTGGATAATATGGCATCCACTTGGATGATATAAGCGTCTTCATCCCATTGAATCAGATCTCTGAACCACAAGGGGCCCTCCTCGTCATAGACAATCTCCGGGACCAACTTCATTCCGTAATAAACAGCTCTCAATTCTTTTCGAAGCTGATCATTGATTTCCTGCAGTTCCCAAGTGGAATATTTCAGGCTGATCCCTCCGTGAACAAAAACAATGTCATTGATTTTGATGACAGCATTTTTTTTCAGCAGCCATTTTCCATATTTATCATAAAAATTTTCCAGATAGGCCCTGCGGGCATCGATTTCGGTGCGCATAACCCCATGCCAGTATTCATTCAATGCCTGCTGGAGCGGTTTTTCCGGATTTTCGTTATCATTTTCGTATCTTTTGCGGACCGGTTTTTCCCGCCTTCGACGGTAGGCTTCGGGCAAAAAAGAGGCGAATTGCTCCGGCGAAACATAACCCGGATAATCAAAGGCGATCCCCACCAGGTTGGCCTCCTCATGATTTCCAAGCAGAACATGGACCATTCCGCCGTGTTTCTGCGCCTCGGTCTCCAGCTTTTTTAATAAATCAAACGCTTTGCGGGCATCGGATCCCCGGTCCATAACATCCCCGGTTTGAACCAAATGCGCCGCCCCCCCGGTCCAACTGAGGTTATCATCCACCAATCCCACCCCTTTTAATATGCAAACAAAATTATCATAGTCGCCATGGATATCCCCTACGGCGACAATATGCTCCACATCTTTCCATACACAGGGAATATCACCGGACGCGGCGGGGATAATGATCCATAAGGCTAAAAATAATGAGAGAACACCCCTTCGGGCCAGCCTGTCCTTCATGTTTTTCAATGGAATCTTCCTGGGTTTAATAGAAGAGACGGTATATCCTGTCTCTGCATGGATGATTATAAGCAGATTGAAAATATTAAGCAAGAACGGGGAACGGCAAATGTTGACACCAGTTTTTTCTTCTGATAAAAAGTATGATAAAAAAGATATGAATATCAATATACGCAAGGCCGGGGACATATCCATTTTCGACATTGAAGGAGAAATCCGCCGGTCTGAATTCATGGACAGCTCACTGCATGACATGGTTAAGGACCTTCTTGAAGAAGGAAACCGGAAAATCCTCCTCAACCTGAAAAATGTGGATTTTATTGACAGCTACGGCGTCGGGGAAATCCTCGCCGGTTATATTTCCATAAACAATGCAGGGGGGCAGTTGAAATTAGCTCACATTTCTCAAAAACTTTCCCTCGTGTTCCAGGTCACCATGCTTTCCAAGGTTTTTGACATCCACGATACAGAAAAGGATGCCTTGGACGATTTTTCTTAACCTGGATGACTGCCGATATTGATACACGCCCCCCCCATGACCGTGAGGAATCGATTATCCAAGGGTGAGGGCAGATTCATAAATGAAGCGCAATTTTTTGTATAAATTTTTTTCCCGGTTTATGATCCTTTACCCGGGAGAAGAAAAAACCGCACTTCTTTTTTTCTCCTATTTCTTTCTAATCACCGCTCCTCATACCATTGTTAAATCCATACGCAATGCAAGTTTTTTGGACACTCTGGGAAAAGACTCCCTTCCTTACGCCTACCTCTTGACGGCATTATTGACCGGACTCGTCGTGGCTCTCCATACCTCTCTGCAGAAACGCTTCTCTAAATATAAACTTATTCAGTTCAGTCTTTTCTTTTTTATTCTGACGGCCGTAATTTTCTGGAGCCTGTTTCCGTATCAATACCGTTGGCTTCCCATGGTTTACTGGGTATGGGCCAATCTGATGGTGGTCGTTCTGATGGCGCATTTTTGGTTGACCGTCAATGAAGTGTATAATCCCAGGGAAGTCAAGCGGCTGGTCGGCTTTTTCGGAAGCGGAGGAATTTTAGGCGGAATCGCCGGGGGGGGTTTCACCAAGTTTTTTGCGGGAGCCGCCTTGTCCAACCATCTGTTAATATTCTCCTCGGTTCTTCTGGGAGCCGGAATGTTGATTGTTTCGGGAATATTCCGGCAAAAAACAACTCCCCGGAACTCCAAGGATGAAACCAAGCCGCCCCCGAAAAACAAAAGCCCCGCCGCATCGATTCAGCCGGGATGGAAAACCGCATTCACTTCTTTGAAAACGAACTCCTATTTGACTTTATTGGCCGTCATGATCACTCTGAGTCTCATTGTTTCCACCCTGATCGACTTTCAATTCAACGGAATCATTGAACAATCCATTCAGGGGAGGGATAACCTGACCGGGTTTTTCGGAATGTTCAACGCCGGCCTGATGCTGTTTGCTTTTGCCCTTCAACTCATCCTCACCGGACCTTCTTTCAACCGGCTGGGGGTTAAGGGCATGCTGGTCATCTATCCCTTGTCGCTTTTGGTTTTTTCTCTGGGACTGGTGGCTTTCCCCGTCTTAATCACGGCCATTCTGTTAAAAGGGAGCGATAAAAGTTTATCCTATTCCATCAATCAATCAGCCCGGGAAATTCTTTATCTTCCCATTCCATCCAGCTTAAAGTATCAAGCCAAGGTGGTTATAGATATATTTCTCAACCGCATCGCCAAAGCCGCCGGCGCTGTTCTGCTGATAGTTCTCATTCATTTCAATCTCAATATCAGGCTTATCAGCTCCGTTTCTGCTGTTTTTATACTGGGATGGATCATTGTCAACCTCCAGGTCAGCCGGGAATATATCCGCATGGTCAAACAAACCATCAAGCGGAAGTGGCACCGGGCTGAAAAATCCGTTTCTGATACTCTTGATATGGATTACACCAAGCTGATCTTCGACATTCTGGAGAGTCAAAAACGCAGCCCGGCCTTATATGCCATGTTCGTTTACGATTTGATTCAGCAAGGCAAAATGTCCCCAGACGTGAAAAGAATAATCGCTCAAAATACGGATGAGGCTAAAGTTTCATCTCTGGGGGATTTATTCAATTCAGAAGGATCATCTTTTTCAACAGAAACCTCGTTCAATGCGGAAGAATTGACCACAAATATCGATGAAATCATGTCTTTGGACGATTACCAAAAAGTGATTGACCTCCATGCCGAGCAACTGATTCGAAAGGACCGGGAGGCGGATCTCGAAAAAATGGAACTGGCGAAAATTATCGGATTGATGCCGCCTGGATCAGGCTTGCAGGCCAAACTTCCCTTCCTCATCCGGGATGCCTCCCCGGAAGTGGCGCGTTTCGCTATGGAAAGCGCCGCCCGTATAAAAAACGAAGACAGCATCCTCGCGATTTTCGAATGTCTGGAAAATCCCCTGAAACGGGAAGACGCGGTATCAGCGCTGGCAAAATTTCAGGACAAAGCCGTCGATCATCTGCGTCCTCTCATTTTTGATGCCAATGTGGACCCGGACGCCAGGAAAGCCGCCATCTCAGTCCTGGCCGGCATCGGCTCTCCCAAGGCCGCCGATGCGCTCATATCACTGCTTCCTAAAACTAATGCCGGACTCACCTCGGCTGTCATCGACGCTTTGGACAAAATCCGTTCCGAAAAGCCGGATATTTCCTTCTCACCGGTAAAGATTCAGGCTAAGCTGCTGGAACTCATTAAAATTCACTACAGAATGCTTATCCAAAAAGAAGAGGGGGGCAAAGCGAATAAACTGGACCGTCAGGATTTGAAAAAATCCTTGTCGGATTCCCGGTCCAATATATTTAAATTAATGGGGCTGATCTATTCCCACAACGATATCATGAAGGCATATCAGAATATCCAGGCCGGAACCAAAAAGTCAGCAGCGTATGCATTTGAACTTCTTGAAAATACCCTTCAAAAGGAGTTAAGGAGCCTCATTATTCCGCTGGTTGAAGAATATCCTCCGGAAATGCGAAGGAAAAAATACAAACAAATCATCAATGCTTTGGAATAACAATGTCTCTTGCGCTTAAAGTATCCAAGTGAGTATAATTTGACTGGCACGATGTCAAAGATATTTATATACCCTAAAAAAGGAAGCCCGTTCGTATATATCCTCGGAGATAAGAAAACATCCTTGGGGCGCGGCGCGGAAAACCATATTTCTCTTGATGATCCTTTCTGTTCGAAAACCCATGCTTTCATAGAAAAGGACAACCAATCCTATAAAATTAGAGACAATCACAGCAAGAACGGACTTTTCATAAACGGCCGAAAGGCCGGCCGGGGAACCAAACTCAAGCCCGGAGACGAAATTTTGATGGGTTCCACCCGCCTCGTTTTTGACCGGGAACCTCCCGCGGATGTGGATATCTCCGGAATCACCACCGCGCCGGCGGGCATTCACACCATGATGGATCTTCGGACGGCCTTGAAAAAACCGGACATTACGGAATCACAAAAGAAAGATTCCCGTGACTTGATAAAATTAAATGCCCGGCTGGCCATTATCAATGAAGTCAGCAAGGCACTGATCCAGCACCGCCCTCTGAAAGAGCTGCTGGAATACATCATGAGCCTGGTGGGAGAACATATTCATATGGACCGGGGTGTTCTTTTGCTTTACGCCGGTCTTCCCAAACAGCTGATTCCCCGGGTCATCCGGATCAATGACCAGAGGCTGCGCTCCGGTAAAATCCAACTCAGCCAGAGCATCATTCAGACCGCTGTCGAAAAGCATTCCTCCCTGCTGATTTCTGATGTCGCGGCTGATAACCGTTTCAAAGCCCAGGAAAGTATCGTCCGCTTAAATATCCGCAGTGCGCTTTGTGTTCCTCTTTGGGACAATCAGGATATCATCGGAATCATTTATGCTGACAGAATTTTGTCAAAAGATTTGTTCAGCCAGGAAGACTTGCATCTTTTAACGTTATTGTCCAACCTGGCGGCGGTGAAAATAGAAAATTCCCGCTTGTTTGAACAATTTCTGGAAAAAGAAAAATTGGAAAAGGAGCTGGCTCTTGCCGCCGGCATTCAGAAAGACTTGCTTCCCCGTGAAAATCCGGTTTGGGAAGGTTACGATATTGCCGGAGTGAATTGCTCCTGTCATCAGGTAGGAGGCGACTATTATGACTTCATTCCCATTGACAATCACCGTCTGGGCTTGGTGATTGCGGATGTATCTGGTAAAGGCGTCAGCTCATCTCTCCTTATGGCTTCCCTGAGAGCCGCTCTCCACGCGGAAATTCAGCCGGATATCAATCTTGCCGCATCAACCGCCAAACTGAATAATTTCATCCACCGCAGCTCGGCCGTCAACAGCTTCATCAGCTTTTTTTTCGGTATCCTGGAACAAGAAACCGGCGAGCTTCAGTATATCAATGCAGGCCATAATCCGCCTCTCCTCTTTGATCCCAAAGGAAATTATGAGCCGCTGGAAATCTCAGGATTTTGCCTGGGGATGTTTCCGGATCAAGTCTACCCGTTAAAAAAGAAGAAAATCCAATCCAAAGGATTCCTCTGCCTTTTTACCGACGGAATCACGGAAACCCGGGATGACAAATCACGGGAACTGGAGAATAAAGGGCTGATCAAATTACTGAAACGTCATTCCCGCCTGGCATCCCAGATCTGCATTGACGCTGTCATCTCTGACCTCAATGCCTATTCAAGCGCATCCGATCCTCAGGATGACAGAACGCTGGTGATTGCCAAACGCCTTTGATAATGACATAGGCCGGTGCTTCCCCCTTGGACATTTCATCAGGAATGTACTATGTTATCATCATGTTAGGGAAAATTTCACCAGGTGCCCGTCTGAAAATTTTCACACCGGCCGTCATTCTTCTCGCAGCGGCTGTTTCTTATTTGCCTGCTCAAAATCAAAGTGCCTCTTCCGTTTCCTATACTGTGAGCCGGCTGGAAAATGGCTTGACGGTGATCCTCTCAGAGGATTACTCCTTTCCAGTCGTTACGGTCGCCGTCACCTACCTGGTCGGTTCGGCATATGACCCTCCCGGCCAGGCCGGCATGGCCTATTTTATGGAAAATCTTATGTTTCAAGGCTCTCAGAATGTCGGCAGGCTGCAGCATATCCGCATGATCAACCAAGCGGGAGGCCGCCTCAATGCTTTGACCACACGCACCCGCACACTGTTCTACCAGACCGTCTCATCCAATCAGCTCCCCCTGGTTATTTGGCTTGAGTCAGACAGAATGAAATCTCTTTCATTCTCACCTTTAAGCATTGAAGAATCCAAAAAGGCCTTCATTTCGGAAATCCGGGAGCGTCAAAACACCCGTCTTTTTCATGAGAGCTCGACTCTTTTTGAACGCCTGCTCTATAAGGATTATTCTTACTATCATCCGATCGCCGGAGAAGAAAGCGGCATAAGAAACATAGACCCCGAATCCTTAGAAAATTTTCACCAAACCTATTACCGCCCCAACAATGCCGTTCTCTGCGTTTCCGGCCATTTTGACCGGAAGCAAACCATGCCGCTGATTCGAAAATATTTCGAATCCATCCCTCCTGAAAAAGACATTCCGTCTCATGAACCGGTCCAGCCGCCTGAACCGGGAATAACCACCCGGGTAGTGAACAACAACCGGGTTTCGACCCCTGGGTTTCACCTTGGATTTCCCTTGACCGGAACATTTTCAAAGGATTTTTACACTCTGGTTCTCATTGACTATATTCTGCTCAAAGGCAACAGTTCACGACTCCGGAAAAGACTTGTCCAAAGAGACAAAACCGCCCTCAACCTGGAAGGCGGAATTGAAATCCGCGATGAATTCAGTGCTTATAAGATTTTTCTTTTAAGCAACAACGAAGCCACCAAAGAAATGAGCAAAAAAGCTCTGTTTGGAGAAATCAATGGGCTTAAATCCAACCTGGTTCCTGAAGATGAACTCCTTAGAGCCAAAAATTTGTTCAAAAGGCATTATTACCGCCGTTTAGAGTCGCCTCAAAGAAAAGCATTATTTCTCACGGATTTCTATATTAATCATTCCGGTTTGGAAGGATTTCCTGAGGATATAAACAACTATATGAATGTCACCGCTGCTGAAATCATCGGCATCATGAATAGATATTTCAGCGAAAATTATATTTTGGTGGATATAAAAACAAAATGAACGTTCAGGTCAAATCCCTCCGTTCATTCATCAAAACCGTCGTTTTTTGTCTTTTGACTCTTCACGTCACCACCGCCTTGCCGTCACAAGAAAAATTCCGCTCCATACCGCCGAATCCTCTCCCCCTGCCTTCACTCCGCCTTCCGGAAATCCAAAGCGGAGTTCTTTCCAATCAGCTCGAAGTATTCGTTGCCAGAAATATCAATTCACCATTTATGGAAATGAGGCTGGTTATTCATACCGGAGAAAGTTTGTCCCCTGACAATATGCCCGGCCTGGCCACTTTCACGGCTCAGATGATAGCCAAAGGAACCTCAAGAATGTCATCTTCCGAAATTAGCCAAAAAATCGAATCCATGGGAGGGTCTCTTTCCATAGAAACTTTTCCCGAACACTCCGTCTTCATTTTGTCATGTCTCAGTGATTATATGGAACAGGCCATTGAGTTGCTCAGCCAATTGATTCTGCAGCCGAACTTTTCCCGCGGGGACATTGAAAGCACGAAAAGAGAGCTTTTTTACCACATCACCGAAGAGAATTCATCCGCGGAAACACGAGCAAAAAAACTCCTTTATAATATTTTGTTTGAACATCATCCTTACCGCAAATACGCATTGGATCAAGAGGCCGTTAAACTTTTCACCAGAAATGAGGTGCTGTCTTTTTACGAAAAATTTTACTGCCCCAATAACGCCCATTTGATTTTTTCCGGCGATTTAAGCCTGTCAACCGCTTCACGCTTGGCCGGCCGGCATTTCAGCGGATGGGAGCCGGCGCGGATGGATGTTTACAGTTTCCTTTTTCCGGAACCCAATGAAGACATCCGGATCAGTTTTACGGACACACCCGGAACCGAAGGCGCCGTTATTTACATTGGATTCGTCATTCCTCCCAAAGAAGCGGATAGCTATTTCCCATTACTGGTTATGAATCAAGTGCTGGGCGGAACTCATACCAGCCGCCTCTTTATGAATCTCAGAGAATCAAAAAGATATGCCTATTGGGCCTTCAGCGGAATGGATCATCACAACCAAAGCGGAGTTTTTTATGTGAAAGCCCGGGTCAGGGAAGACGTCATCACGGAATCGGTGACCGAAATCATCAAGGAAATCAACCGTATCAAATCACAAAAAATCCCGGTTCAGGAATTGGAATCAGCCAAGTCATATCTTTTAGGTCATTTTTCTGTGGAATTGTCCACTCCGGATAACTTCAATACTTACCTGACGAAATTGACTTTTCTCGAATTGAATTCTTCTTTTTGGGAAAATTACTTTGAAAGCGTGATGCTGGTCAATTCAAACATAGTTTTTCAGGCGGCTGAATCCATTTTGCAGAATCCTCCGGTAGTGTCCATTGCCGGCGACCTGGATAATCTGATTGAGCATATGAAAGGACTTAAAGAAATTGAGGTCTATGATGCCTCCGGCCAGCTCCAGTACCGGCTGACCAACCGATGAAAGCTTTCCATTCTATTCTCGAAAGTTTAATATACACACAATGTTTGAAATATTGAGTTACGGGTTCATTCAGCGTGCGTTTCTGGCCGGCGGATTTATCGCCGTTTCATGCGCCTTATTAGGGGTTTTCCTCATTCTGCGCCGGGATGCGATGATCGGACACGGCCTGGCCCATGTGATTTTCGCCGGTGTGGCGTTGGGCCTTCTCTTGGAAATTATGCCTTTATTGTCTGCTTTGGCGGTGGGAATCCTCACCGCCCTGGCTGTATTAAAAATAAAACAAACAGCGGGTTTATATGGAGACACCGCTATTGCCATTTTCAGCAGCACCGGTTTCGCCTTGGGAGTGCTGCTGGTGACTCTTTCCCGGCGATTCAATGTTGATTTGTTTTCCTACCTTTTCGGTGAAGTTTTGGCTATCGAGAATTCAGAGGTTTGGATCTCACTCGCCATCACTCTGACTGTAATCGGTGGTCTGTTATGGAATTATCCCCGTTTAATGTATATAACCTTCGATCCGGAATCCGCAAAGGTATCCGGAATCCGGGTGGAACGGCTGGAAATGATGCTGACCGTGATGACGGCGGTCACAATCGTCCTGGGAATAAAAATCGTGGGCATTTTACTTATACCGGCATTACTGGTCATCCCGGCGGCCGGCGGGCTGCAGCTCGCTTCTCACTTCAAAGGAGTGCTCATCGCTTCGGCGGTTATCGGATTTATATCGGCCGCAGCCGGTCTGCTGCTTTCCATTCTCCTTGACTGGCCGCCATCCGCAACGATTGTCCTGTTGGCCTTTCTGATCTTTTTGATTTTATTTGCCTTCAAAAAAAAATCCAACCGGTGACCCGGGACTTATCTTTATCATAGAACTTTTCCTGAGTTTCCATGTCCACTCCGGTAGTGGACTCGTTTAAGAACCTCCGCTCTTTGGAACGATCTCACAATCATCCATAAATAAATACCGAGGGTAAGGAGGGCAAATACAAAATAATTTGGAATCTTGTATAATAGCCATTATGCGGAAAAGACGGCGGATTTTACTTTGTCTTTCAATCTTTTTAGGTGCTGCAGTATTTTTCGCTGCATGTGAAAAAATCTTTACTGAAAAGCGTCATTTCAAGAGAATCCCCTTTGAAATCCAGCCCGGCCGGACGTTCGCACCCCTTGAATTTGACAAATCCCTTTACAGCTGGATTGAAAAAGGGGAATCCGTGGAGAACATTCTGGGCAAAAACATCACCCGCGGAAAAGGCATAGCGGTTCAGAAAGAAGGAAGCTTTCGGGTGCGGCCGAAAATTCAAGGCAGAAAAGGAATATCTTTTTCTTTATATACTTACAGCTCCCAAAGAAATCTATCCGTATCCGCGTACATAAAACGGAATAGCCGGATACTCAAGCAATTCCATACCGAAGAAAAGAAACACAGAGTTTTCACTCAAACCATCCATGAAGTCCGGGAGCTGGATAAAAAAGATGAAATTGTCATAACCGCCGGCGGGACCGGAGTAATTATTGTCAGCGACCTTTTGGTTTACGATATTATCCCTGAATCCAAACGGGAATATATTTTCATCATGGCCCTGGATAATCTGAGCTGCGGCAAAATCGGCGGAAAGAGAAACGGAGTTCCCCTTACTCCAGCGCTTAATCGATTGAAAGCGGACTCCGTTTATTTTGAAAATGCCTATGCCCAGAGCTCCTGGACTTATCCGTCTTTTATGTCTCTTTTCTCCGGCTTAAACGAATACAATTTGAATTTGCGGAAAGACAGTTTTATCTCTCCGGACAAACCTTTTTTAGTTGAGGAGATAGCGGATAAATTTATAACAGTAAACTTTAACGGCGGGGCCTGGCTTGAGCCAAAATACGGAAACTCACGCGGATTCGACGGCATTCAGTACGTTTCCGGAGCTGAAATTCCATCCTCCGGCAAGCACCTTATCAGCAAAGCTCTGGATTACTTAAAAAAACAGCCGGTTCCGCGGCTGATGATGTTTCTGCACACCTATCAGGTCCATTCGCCTTTTTCCCCCAAAGAGGAATTTTTAACACGCATCAACCCTTCCCCATCCCATAAAAATCTGAGAAATTACGCGGATAAATATCAGTACAAAAAGGATGTTCCTCAGGAAAAGAAAAAAGCGCTTGAAGAATTATACGATGCAGAGATTCTGGAGTTTGACAATTATTTCAGCCGGTTTATCAGTTACTTAAAAAAGGAAGGAATTTATGAGCAGTCTATGATCGTTTTTCTTTCCGACCACGGCGAGGAATTCCATCAGCACAAAGGCTGGTACCACGGACACTCGTTATACAACGAGCTCGTTAAAGTCCCTCTCATGATTAAATTCCCGCACCAAAAGTTTCCGGCCCGGGTGTTTTCCCATAATACAGGCTTGCTGGATGTATTTCCCACCATTATGGATTTTTATGACATACCGGTCCCAAAACGGATTGACGGAGCCAGCCTGCTGCCGCCGCTCTCTTCAAGGTCACTGCCGGGTGGTGAAGTCCGTTTTTCCACTTCCTGCTCTATTTTCGATCAGCTTCCCGAAAAAGCGGGGCTGGTCAGCGGACATTACAAAATCATCTTTAACTTCCCTTATACTGAAGAAGAATGGGATTATTTCCCGTATTCCCATAAGCCTCCTTCTTTTACCCCCGTGGAAATATATGATTTGGAGGCCGACCCGGATGAGCGTAATAATTTGGCCCGGGTCCATCCGGAATTGATAGATAAATTCAGAGATCAGATAAATCAAATGGTTGAACAAATCCAGCGCAACCGGTCAAAAAAAACAAAAGGTAAAGTAATCCTCAATGAAAAAGACCGGGAAAAGCTTCGCTCCCTGGGTTATCTTCGCTGAACCCGGCAGCTAAACGACTGTTTACACATTATTGCTTCACTCAAAAATCAATTCTATCACTCAACGGTTTACTATCGATTATGCCTTGGCTGAGTTAAATTATAGAATTTAAATAACATAGATTTTTCCTCTCCCTGGAGCACTTCGCTTAGAAGAGATTTTTTGGGCAAAAAATTAATTCTAACAGGATATTTCTTACTGCTCATTTTAAAGCCGATCTTCGATCTTACGGGTTTTGCGATCTTTCTGACTTTAGGTAAGAAAAAAGCACAGGAATGCCTTAAACCCTATTTTTGTATCAAAAAATCACTTTTAAGCATTTCCCGCCCCTGAAGAGATTTTCACAATTATTTTATTTTCTTGACTTTAAATCAGCCGAGCTGAAATAATGAATCAATACGAGATCCTTTCTGGGGGATATTCAGGCCTATCAAGCCGTATGCCGCATGATTAAGCTTTTGGGTTACCGCTTTAACGAATTGACGAAATTATCTACATGGTCGATAAATTCCCTCAAATTTTGTTTATTTTTCATTGTCTGGGTGTAGATTTTCTCGTCATCGACAATCCAATACCTGTGGATGAGTATATTCCTGAGATCAGCGAGCTTTCGCAGCTTTTGAGCCAATGCTTTTGTAATGATTCCGGCTTCGCCGGCCTTAACGAGGCAGTCCACATACCCTTCACAAACGATTCCTTTTGCTTTCGCCAAGAGGTGCTGGCAAATATCGGCCATGGCCTCGACGGCTTCGATCAGCAAATATTTTAGCGACAGCACATTTCTAGGATCCGAGAGATAATCCTTGACTCCATTTCCAAAAAGCTGATCGATTTGATCCGAAACCCGGATAAGATCCATTTTCGCTTTTAGGATCCGGTCCATATCTACAGATATTTTCATGGATTACGCCTCTAAAGCCAGGTTTCTGAAGTGAGAATATTCTCTGTATCTCCTGCCGACGTCATCGATAAAATCCGTTCTTATGTCTTCTGATTTGCTAACGAGTAGTGTTCCTTTCTTCAGAACGGAAAGCTGAAAAGAGACAGGGGCCTTGTTCAAGACAATCACTTCAACTGGGTATCTGGTTTTTCTTGACAATTCTAAGGATACATCCGATTCAAGGGTTAACTCCTCTTTAGGCTCATAAAAATAAACCGCCACATCAATGTCCCTGAAAGGTCTTTCCTCTGAAAAAGAACCGAGGATGTAAGCAAAAGCCACTTGTTTTCTCTTCGAAAAATAAGCTTTTAGCTCCTCGATAATCTTCTGCATTTCCTTTTTGCTGAGGTGTTGTTTCGGTAGAAATCTCTTCTCGATCATTTTTTTCATTATACCTATTTATAAACCGTGCAGCAAAGGCTTTCAAGCTATTGGTACAAATCATATTCTTTCTCCACGACAACGATGGGCCACCACCTCGTCACACTCCTCCCCATGACACAGGAATGAATCCATTCAGGTATTACACGTCCTGCACGTCCTGTCCTGCACGTCCTGCCTCTCCTGCACGTCCTGTCCTGCACGTCCTGCCTTGGCTGAGTTAAATTATAGAATTTAAATAACATATATTTTCCCTCTCCCTGGAGCACTTCGCTTAGAAGAGATTTTTTGGGCAAAAAATTAATTCTAACAGGATATTTCTTACTGCTCATTTTAAAGCCGATCTTCGATCTTACGGGTTTTGCGATCTTTCTGGCTTTAGGTAAGAAAAAAGCACAGGAATGCCTTAAACCCTATTTTTGTATCAAAAAATCACTTTTAAGCATTTCCCGCCCCTGAAGAGATTTTCACAATTATTTTATTTTCTTGACTTTAAATCAGCCAAGCTGAAATAATGAAATCAATGCTTATGAGAAATCACGTGATGTCCTTCATCCAATCTCTTGCGGAATTCTTCTGAACGGCAAAATTCTTCATGGGTGCCGTGATAAACCAATTTCCGGTTCAGGCAGGCGACCTGTTTCACATGCTTATTGACCATTCCGGTTTCATGAGTGATCAGAACAATAGTCATATTCTGACTGTTGTTGAGGTTTTTCAGCATATCATAGAACTTTTCCTGAGTTTCCATGTCCACTCCGGCAGTGGGCTCGTCTAAAAACAGAATTTTCGGCTGATTGACTATCGCCCGGGCTATAAACACCCTCTGCTGCTGGCCTCCCGAAAGGTACCCGATTTGAGAATTCGCATGAGTCTCCATTTTGACCTTTTTCAGTGCGCTTTGAATGAGTTCCTCTTCCTCCATTCTGCGGACCGGCCTTCCGGCGTTTTTCGCAGCCAGGCACCCCATCGAAACAACCTCCTTGACGGAGGCTGGAAAATGAGGATCGAAATGTGTCACTTTTTGCGGCACATATCCGATTTTCCAGTGTTCCTTAAACTCCTGGGCGGGCTTTTCCATGAGAAAAATCTCTCCCTTATCCGGTTTGAGGAGCCCCAAAATAATTTTAACCAAAGTGGTTTTGCCGGATCCGTTCGGGCCCAGAACAGCCAAAAAATCCCCAGGATAAATGGAAAACGTCACATCCTCCAAAACAGGATTGCGATTATAAGAAAATGAAATATTTTTAACGGAAACCAATGTCTTTCTCTTGTCTGCATCCAAGCCCATTTTTTATACTCTCCAAATTCCTTTCCATAAGATCAATAAAAGAAACACCCCGGTTCATTTCTTCCCGGCTCAAATTGGCCCCGGGATTCAACACATAAGTTTCCGCCCCGATTTCCCGGGCGATCATAACAGCCATTTCATTGCTTATATATTCTTCGAAAAAAACGGAACGGATATCCATTTCTTCCGCTTTTTTTATCAACTTGACCAGTTGGCCCGGAGTCGGTTTCTCTTCCGGGCTTAATCCGTATACGGATATCTGCTCGAGGTCATAACGGCGGGCCAAATACCCGAAAGCGGAATGCCCCCCCAGTACCATCAGCCGGGACCGGCATTCTTTCAGTCCGCGCCGGAATTTTTGATCCAGCCGGTCCAATTTCTTCTTATACCGGTTTCCATTGGATTCGAATTCCGCCGCATGGCCCGGGGCCAGCCGGGTCAATTCCTGAACCAGACGGTCAACAATCTGTTTATCGATGGAAAAATCGAGCCAGATATGAGGATCGGCGGCAGTCTGTTCATGCCGGTGGTCATCATGAGGGTCATGCTGCCGGATCATGTCGACTCCATGACTGGATTCCATAACCGCCAAGTCATCCCTGCCCACGCTTTTCAGCAAACTCCCGGCCCATGGTTCCAGCTGGGATCCGATATATACAAAAAGATGAGAGGAGGCCGTTTTTATAACATCGCTCGGCCTGGGCTGCCATGAATGAATTTCCGCTCCGGGAGGAAGCAGCAAATGAACATCCACCCATTCGCCTCCGGTTTCCTTGACGAATTCCATCAGCGGAAACACAGTGACCGTCACTTTGATCTGAGACCGGCTCAGACCGGCCGGCGGACCAAAGGAAAAGAAAATGAACATCATGATTATGATGCCTATCCTCATCGTTATCTTCATAACCAGCCTCACCTATCCTTATCCCGGCCCGCTCATCACCCGGGCTATGGCATTTTAATGAATACCTGTGCCTATGTCCAAAGTCTTTGCGTAGCACACCGCGGAGGAGGAAAACAAAAAGGTCCTCTCACGGCTTTCCCGCCGTCCCGGTCCCCTGCGGAAGAGAAGGAGCTGCGCACAGGTCAGGTCAATTCTTTTAACAGGGTGATCAAAAAAGTCCAGAATTTTTCCACGGATTCGATATGGACCTTTTCATCGGGGGAATGGGGGTTTTTGATGGTCGGTCCGAACGAGATCATATCCATGCCGGGATATTTTTCACCGATAATGCCGCATTCCAATCCGGCGTGAATCGCAGCCACTTCCGGTTCATCATCAAAAACCTGCTTGTAAACCCTTTTGCTGGCCTTCAAAAGCTCGGAATCAAGATCCGGTGTCCATCCGGGATAGCCGTCTTCGCGGATGACTTCGGCATCCGCCAGGCCGCCAAGAGCTTCGATCGCATCGCGGGTTTCTTCCAGGGAAGATCCGATTGAACTCCGGGTGCTGCAGACAACCTCAATATTTTCCTCTTTGGTATGAATGACGGCAAGATTGGTGGATGTCTGCACCAGCCCCTCAATTTCAGGATGCATGCTCATAACGCCATGAGGCATAGTGAGCAAAAGAGCTGTAACTTTATCACTGATATTTTGAGTTAGAGGAGGCTTCCGAGAGTTTGCCGCCGCCTCGAATTCATGCCGGGCGCCGGGGTCCTGAACCCGGAATTCTTTTTTGACCGCTTCAAATTCTTCTTGAAAGGTCTGTTGCAATTCTGATTTCTTGTCCGGGTCGAAAGCCAAGTCCGCCCAGGCTTCCCGGGGGATGGCATTGCGGAGATTCCCGCCTTCGATGCCAATGAGTTGAAAAGAGACTTTCCGGGAAGCTTTCCATAGCATCCGGGAGAGAAGTTTAATGGCGTTTCCCCGGCCTTCATGGATGTCGATACCGGAATGGCCGCCCTTGAATCCAGCCAGTTTTAAACGGAAAACCTGCTCCGGTTGACCGGATTCCCTTTTTACAGGCAGCAAAATACGGGTATCCGCTCCGCCGGCGCAGCCTATGGTGAATTCACCCAATTCCTCACTGTCCAGATTTAAAAGTTTTTTTCCGGACAAGATGTCCTTGGGAAGCTGGGAAGCTCCGGTCAGGCCGGTTTCCTCTTCGACTGTGAATAGAAATTCAAGGGGAGGATGAGTCAGGTCATCCGCGGCCATAACCGCCAATGCGGCGCATCCCCCGATGCCGTTATCCGCCCCGAGCGTGGTGCCCTTGGCTGTAACCCATTCACCTTCGATTTCGGCCTGGATGGGATCCTCGGCAAAATCATGTTCCACATCTGAATTTTTTTCGCATACCATATCCAGGTGTCCCTGAAGGATGACACCGGGAGCCCCTTCAAGCCCGGGGGAAGCGTCTTTGTATACCACCACATTTCCGTTATCATCTCTTTTCCATTTCAAGCCGAGCTCTTCGGCGACGGAGATTATATAATCACCCAGAGCTTTTTCATTGCCTGAACAATGAGGTATTTTTAAAAATTCCTCAAAGTATTCCCAAAGTGAAGACGGTTTAAAACCGGAAAGCTTTGATGCCATGTTAATCCTCCCTGATTAAAATAGATCCCGGATAATGAACGAGACGGAATTCCCGCAGCAAAGAGACGCGGGGATCGTCATCGTCATTTTTTTGGTAAATTCCAGATGAAAATGATGACATAAAAATTCAAGGGAAGCAAGAAAAAATCATGGATTCAAAATGACCCGTGCCGCACGTCCCGTTTCACTCTTCACTCTTCATTTTCTTCCGTTGACCTTCATCCTGCAAAACGGAAACCGCCAGGATTTTATAGCGGTCGGATGAAAGCGTCTTTTTTTTAATGGAAACTTGAAATTCCTCCCGGCCGGCGCGGTCATTAAACAAAGACTTTTCAAATTCGACCGGATCGATTTTCTGGTATTGCATGAAATCAACATAAGACAAAATACGCAGGCGGTTGAGATGACGAAGCATGGTATCCGTATTGACACCGAAATATCTTTTCAGAAAAACCACCTGCTCGTATCTGATTTCCCGGCCTTCCCATTCTTTTTGAATAATGGAGCGGATTTTTTCTTCAGGCATGAGAAAATAAGCGGCAAACAAGCAAGCGAATTGCTCCCTCCGGGGATAGAGAGATAGGTATTCATCCATGAAGATATCCGGATTGTCAATGACCGGTCCTCCGCGGCGGTCTTTCAGATAATGGGCATATATATGAGCGGCCGTGACAGCCTGAAGGCCGAGCTTCTGATGGGTGTTGATCATAGCGAAAGAGGCGCCGGACGATTCGATATGAACGAAAACACCGGCCAGCTTGACCGCCGGGTCGACTTTCTGACGAAAGATTCTTAAACCATTTAATTCAGCCAAAGAAAAAACATCCCGCACGGGTTCATCTCCCAGCCCCAAGCGCCGCCGTTCGTCCCGCGCCATTTCTGCGGGAGATTGGTGCTGATAAACCGGTGCTTCCTCAAGGCTGCGCCCGCTCATTTTTTCGATTTTCAAATAATCTTCGCAGCATTTTCTAAAAACTTCGAGCTCTTTCCGAAGAACTTTGTTGTTTTTATGTTCTTTTTCCAGCTGGTCAAAAACATTCACCTCTTCTTCCAGGAAAGAAGAAGTGCCGACCTTAAAGAAACCGGCCAGTTTGACCAGTGAGTCCAGGCTGGGCTGACGGTCCCCCCGTTCGATTGAAGATATGAATTTAGGAGACAAGCCGACTTTGCGGGCCAGCTCATCCTGGGTTAGAAGATGATCCTCTCTAAGCCGCCTTAATCTCGATCCCAGTTCCCTCATAATTTTTTTGATATCCCTGATTTCTATATATCCGGGGCACCTGGGAATGTCAAGGACAATACCGGTAAAAGTTGATTTATTAAAAAAATTTATTGATAATACTGTTATTGATAATATTATAATTATCTTGCCTGACCTATTCACGGGCCGAGATTGCCGCAGATGCGAGGCGCAGGGCATGAAGCCGTGGTACTTCACTGCGAATGCCCTGCAACAAAGCAGATGCGGTGAGAGTCGGCCCGCCCGAAGGGTAAAAAAATTGCGATTAAAATAAAAATTGAAAAATGAAAAACGTTCTATTTGATCTTTCATTAAAACCCATGCTTATCGCTGATATGAAAGAGATTGCAAAAACATCGCAATTTTTTTATGAATAAGTCAGGTTAACGGAATGAGGTTGTTACGGTTATATGGAATTCAGGTGTGGCTGAAGCGACCTTGAAGATTTAGCCACACCTGAATTCCATATAACCGTAACAACCTCATTCCGTTAATAAATCATAGCTCAAGTGAAATCCCTATTCAAAATCCGCGCCTGTCGCGGCACGGCTGGAGGGGGCCCCCCGCCCGCAGGCAGCGAGGACGGGGGAGAAAGCCGTGCCGGGACCCTTCTCCCCATTGTCATTGTTCACGGTGTGTTATGCGCATGATGAAGTCATACCGGCTGTCTTTTCAATGTTATCCACAAGGGCCAAGTATTTTTTTTCGATGACATCCCAGGTGTAATGGGTTTGGAAATATTTTTGTCCCCTTTCCCCCAGACTCCCTTGCAAACGTTCGTCGGTCAGCATCAAATGCAGGGCCCGCTTGAAATCACTGTAGTCATCATAAAACAGCCCCCCGCCGCTCCGCCGGCATTGCCCCTTCAGCACGTCACACCGGCCGTTGACCAAAACCGGCTTTCCCAAAGCCCATGCCTCCAAAGTCACCATGGATAGGCTTTCGTAAGGGGAAG
>JAWODN010000130.1:0-40575 GCA_046483285.1 Candidatus Aminicenantota bacterium
TCGGCATGGGAAGAACGGATCGGCTTATTGAAACCGTATCAGGTCAATAAAGAATTGATGGATCTCACCGGAAATCCGGATGTGAAGTTTATGGACTGCCTGCCGGCGTTCCACAACCGGGGCACCAAAATAGGCGAGGAGATTTATCAAAAATTCGGACTGGAAAGCATGGAAGTCACCGACGAAGTCTTCGAGTCCGAAGCCTCCATTGTTTTCGATGAAGCCGAAAACCGGCTGCACACCATTAAGGCCGTTATGGTGGCAACCCTGGGAGAATAATCCAAATTTCCATCAATAACGCTGAGACAAAAAACACCAAGAACAGCGCGCCTGAAAAACCGGATATCACCATAGCCTGGATCCAAACCGCGCTGCACTGGGAGGATCCCTCCGCCAATCTGGAGATGTTCGGCCGCAAATTGAAGGCCGTTTCCGGGGATGCGGACCTCATCGTTCTGCCTGAGATGTTCAACACCGGCTTCTCCATGGATGCCGAAAAATGGGCGGAGGGCATGGACGGCCCCTCCGTCTCCTGGCTGCGCGGGGCGGCGGCGGAGAAAGGCTGTGTCATCACGGCTTCCCTGATCATCCGGGACCGCGGCCGTTATTTCAACCGGCTGATATGGATGCGTCCGGACGGCTCTTATGTCCATTATGACAAACGGCATCTTTTCCGGATGGCCGGCGAGCATCTCCGTTTTTCGCCTGGGAATCAAAGAGTTCTGGCGGAGCTTAAAGGATGGAGAATCCGCCCTTTGATTTGTTATGACCTCCGCTTCCCGGTATGGAGCCGCAGTCTGGGGGACACCGATGTTTTGATCTTCACAGCCAACTGGCCTCAGCCGCGCCGTCTCGCCTGGAATATCCTTCTTCCGGCCCGGGCGGTGGAAAACCAGTGCTGTGTGGTGGGAGTCAACCGGGTGGGGAAAGACGGAAACGGCATTCCCTATTCCGGAGACTCCGCGGCCTATAACGCCAAAGGGGAAGCTGTCCACCTGTCACGCCCTCATGCTGAGTCTATCGGGACCGCCGTTCTTTCCTGGAGCGCGCTGCATAAGTTCCGCCGGGAGTTTCAAGCGGAACTGGACGCGGACCGGTTTGAAGTCTTGTGAGGAATCAAGCTATAATTTGTATATGAGCGTCCGCAAACCGAGTTAAGGAGGGTGTTATGAAAACATATATTTTGATGACCAAACTGGCGCCGGAGGTCAGCAGGCAGATGAAGGACCGGGCGGCCCTGGGCAGGGCCTGGCTGGAAGAAGTCAAAAGAAAGTGCCCTGAGGTGAAATTTCTGGCTCATTATGCTTTGCTGGGGTCTTATGACTTTTTGGATATCTATCAGGCGCCGGACGAAGAAACCGCGGCCAAAGTCTCCATGATCAGCCTCAACAACGGGGCTTTCCATTCTGAAAGCTGGACCGCCATCCCGTATAAGCGGTTCCTTGAACTCTGCGAAGAAATCTGAAGCCATGAGCGGTTTTTCCTCTCCTCTCCGGCCCAAACTTCCCCGCACCGGAACCACCATCTTCGCCGTGATGAGCCGGATGGCGAAAGAACACGGAGCGCTCAATCTATCTCAGGGGTTCCCGGATTTCCCGGTGTCGGAACCCTTGATCGACCGGGTGCACCGGTATATGCGGAAAGGCTTCAATCAATACGCTCCGATGGAAGGAGTGGAACCCCTGCGGGAAGCCATCTGCAGGAAGGCTGAAGAACTGTATGATGCGGACTATCATCCGGAAAAAGAAGTCAATGTGACATCGGGGGCGACCCAGGCCATTTATACGGCGGTGGCCTCCGTGGTTCATGACAAAGACGAGGTCATTCTCTTTTCACCGGCTTACGACAGCTACGCCCCCGCGGTGGAAATTCACGGCGGTGTGCCGGTGTGTTCTTATCTGCGGCCGCCGGATTACGCCGTCGACTGGAAAGAGGTGGAAAGCCTCGTTTCCCCCCGCACCCGGATGATCATCATCAACACCCCGCATAACCCCACCGGAACCGTCCTGGGAAAATCCGATTTGGAAAAACTGGAAAAAATCACCCGCGGAACGGATATCATAGTGTTGAGCGACGAGGTGTATGAACATATCATTTTCGACGGCCGCACCCACTGGAGCGTGCTGCGTTTCCCGGGGCTGCGCGAGCGGAGTTTCGTGATTTTTTCATTCGGCAAGCTGTTCCACTGCACCGGCTGGAAAACCGGATACTGCCTGGCTCCTGAATTTTTAATGAAGCAGTTCCGCAGCATCCACCAGTTTTTGGTGTACAGCAGCAACACCCCGGTTCAGCATGCCATGGCGGATTTCTTGAAGGACCCGGAGAATTACCGGCACATCGCGGATATGTACCAAAAAAAAAGGGATGTTTTTCTGGAAAAGCTGACCGGTTCCCGGTTCTCTTTCCAGCCGGCGTCCGGTTCGTATTTTCAGCTTCTGGACTACAGCCGGATCACCGGGGAGAGGGATGTGGATTTCGCCGCCCGGCTGACCCGGGAGCATAAAATCGCGTCCATTCCGGTTTCGGTCTTTAATCAGGACGGCCGGGACGATAAAATTCTGCGCTTCTGTTTCGCCAAGCAGGAAGAGACCCTGGAAAAAGCCTCTGAAATTCTTTGCCGGATTTGATTTTGTTCCTTACCGGGCCGCCGTATTTTTTCCGGAGGGGCCGGGATTGCCGCAGATGCAAGGCGCAGGGCATGACGCTGTGGTCCTTCACCGCGAACAAAAACATCACAATTTTTTATGAAAAGCCAAGCTAAGAACAGGGGAATTCAGAGAGAGCCGGGGAATGAATGCTCCTGAATCATAGCCGGAAAGGAGAAGACATGGAGAAAAGACCCCTGGGAAAAACCGGAGAAAGCGTTTCCATTCTCGGGATAGGCGGGTTTCATCTGCTTGAAATCTCCCGGAAAGAGGTGAGCGGTTTACTTAACCGGTACCTGGATTCAGGCGGGAATTATATCGAGACTTCAGCCGGCTACGGCAACGGGGAATCGGAACGAAAGATCGGGGAAGCGGTTTGCCGCCGCCGGGATGATTTTCTTCTGGCCACCAAAGTGGATGAACGGGACAAAGACGGCGCTATGGAAACGTTGAACCGGAGCCTCCGGAATCTTGAAACGGACTATGTGGATATCTGGTTCATGCACGCGGTCCAAACCCGTGATGACGCCAACCGGATTCTGGCTCCAGGAGGCGCTCTGGAGGCCGCGGAAACCGCACGGCGGCAGGGAAAGGTCCGGTTTGTGGGAATAACCGGGCACGGGCAGCCGTTCGGCCTTCGGCATGCGCTGGAGAAATATGATTTTGACGCCTTGATGGTTCCCGTCAATTATTACGACCACTTTAATTTTCCGGATATAACGGAAACATTGATTCCCATGGCTCAGCTCAAAAAGACCGCAGTGATCGGAATGAAAGCTTTCGGGGACGGTTATTTGTGGAGGTCCCCGGAAAAAGCGCTCCGCTTTGTTTTGAGCTTACCGGTCGCCTTGGTGGTGGCGGGGATCAACACCATGGATTTACTGGAAAAGGATATCGCTCTGGCTGAGGCCTTCGAGCCGCTTTCCCATGAGGAAGTGGGGCGGTTATACCGGGAAGCCCCGGAATACCGCGATTATGTCTGCCGGCAATGCCCCAAATGCGATCAAATCAAAGGCATTCCGGTCAAAAGGATATTTGAACTGGAGGGATGGTATGACCGTCAGATGTGGGACGGGCGGGTGACCAATCCCGAAGATTATGCCATGCGGGTCCGGCTGGGGCCGTGGTTTCGGCAACAGCAGGAAGCCCGGAGCACTTTCTATTGGGACGGCATCAAACTGGACCAGTCCGACATCAACCGCGAGGACCTTAAAGATTTCTGCCCTTACGGCATAGACATTTCCCGCAAGCTCCGCATCGCAGTGGCCAAGCTCACCCGCGACTGGTCTTTGGAGTAGGCCCGGTGTCCCCCCATGGAAACTTCAGCCGGGTCATCATCCGGGCTGATCGTAAATAATTAACGAGGAAGACAAGAAAATGAACAAATGGATGATGGTGATTAGAACCCCCTTTCTGCTGCTGCCTGTGGCTTTGGCGGTTCTGGGGACCGCCGCGGCCTGGTATGACGGAGCGTTCCATTGGGGGCATGCGGTTATGGCCTTTGCCGGTCTGCTGCTTGCGCATATCAGCGTCAATGTCCTCAATGAGTACCACGATTATCAAAGCGGAGTGGACTTCAAAACAAAACGCACCCCCTTCAGCGGAGGCAGCGGAGCTTTGCCCCAAGGATTGGTGACCCCCCGCCAGGCCCTGATTCTGGGATGGGCGGCCCTTTTGGTCAATGTGCCCCTCGGTATCTATTTCTGTCTGGTCAAAGGCTGGGGGCTGCTGCCGCTGTTGGTCGCCGGGGCGGTGACCATTGTTTTGTACACTCCGGTTTTTTTGAAAATGGGATATCCGGAATGGGCGCCCGGTTTAGGATTGGGGGCGCTGCCGGTGCTGGGGCTGTATTTTGTTCAGACCGGCCAATACACCCTGACGGCTCTGGCTGCGGCCGTTCCTCCTTTTCTTCTGGTGCACAATCTTCTGCTGCTCAATGAATTTCCGGATATGGAAGCCGACCGGTCGTCGGGCCGCCGTTCCCTTCCTATCGCGGCCGGCCGGAAAAAAGCGGCGCGGCTCTATGCGGCCTTCAATGTCCTGGTTTATGTGTGGATAGCCGCCTCGGTCGCCGCCGGATGGATGCAGGTGCCGGTGCTGTTGGGGCTTCTGACCATTCCCTTTGCCGTGAACGGCATACGCGGAGCTTTGAATTCGACCGATCCGAAACGTTTGATGCCGGGCATGGCCTCCAATGTCATGATGGTGCTTTTGACCCAGGTGCTGATGGGGGCGGGTTTTGTTTTGGCCGGTATTTTGGCTTAGACCGGATGAGGAACGGAGGGGACCGCCGCTTCAAAGCTGAATCCGGATCATCCCTCCGCCCTCTGCGGAAAATGTTCGACCGGGTTCCCCGCCGTTACGACCGGGTCAACCGCTTGATCACCTGGGGACTGGACCGGCGGTGGCGAAAGGCCGCTGCGAAGCGGTGTCTGGACCCCGGCCCGGAAACCGTTCTGGATCTCGGCTGCGGGACCGGTGACCTCGCTTTGCAGCTTGGCCGGGACGCCGGCCAAAAGACCGTGGTTATGGGCTTGGATTTCAGCCGGCCCATGCTGAAGGCGGCCGTCCGTAAAGCGCAGCAAAAAAATATGAATACCGGACCGGCTTGGATCCAGGGCGACGTTCGCGAGCTCCCCTTTGCGGACAACAGTATCGACTGCGCCGGCATCGCGTTCGCTTTCCGGAATCTGATTTATAAAAACCCTTACCGGGATATTTATCTCAACGAGATCTGCCGGGTTCTCAAACCCGGCGGCCGTTTTGTCATCGTGGAGTCCAGCCAGCCGAAAAACCCGGTGGTCCGGCTTCTGTTCCGGGGGTATGTGCGTGTTTTCGTCAACACGGCCGGCCGGCTGGTTTCCCGGGACAGGGCGGCCTACCGGTATCTGGCGGGATCGGTCATCCGTTTTTATAATTCTGACGAGGCGGCGGCCTTATTAAAAAAGGCCGGCTTCAGCCGGGTCCACTACCGGCCTTTGCTTATGGGGGCGGCCGGCCTGCATACCGCAGTAAAATGAGCGCAGTTTATCATGAACCGGGACGTTCCAAAGCAGCTGAACTTATCCCTCACGTCTTTGCCGGCGCCATCAAAGAATTGCCAAAAAAGCTCATAAGACATAAAATATAAATCCAAGGAAACAATGGTTTCAAAAGAAAAAGAATATTCTTCAACCCATTTCGCTCACCGCTTCAAGACCGCCCGGAAAATGGCGGGCTTAAGCATGGAGGATTTGGTCAGCAAAACCGGACGGGTTGTCACCCGGCAATCCGTTAGTAAATACGAAAAGGGTGTTATGCGTCCTTCCCCGGAGGTTCTCCGAAAACTCGCCGAGGCCATGAATGTCCAGACCGGTTTCTTCAGCCGGGGGCGGAAAATGAATCTTGCGCGCCTGCAGTTCCGGCAGAAATCAAAGCTTTCCCGGAAAGAAGAGGAATCGCTGAAATTCAAGACTATAGATTATCTGGGTTGTTCTCATGAACTGGAAGCCAGGCTGGGGAGGAAAATATCCTTCATAAATCCGGCAGGCAGGAAGACGGTTTCCAGTATTTCCGATGTGGAAGCCGCGACCAAAGAAATCCGTCAGGCATGGCACATGGGCCAGGCTCCGGTCGTAAATTTATTGGGGCTTTTAGAGGAAAAGGGAATCAAGGTATATCTCACAGACAGCGAAGAAGAGTTTGACGGCCTCACGGCGAGAAATCAGGATTGCCATGTCATTATTCTCAACAAAGACCGCCCCTTGGATAGGCTTCGTTTCACCGCAGCCCATGAATTGGCTCATATAATGTTCGACTTAACCCACCATGTCGGCCATGAAGAAAGATTATGCCACAGTTTCGCGGGTTCATTTCTCATTCCCGGAGAAGCTCTCCGGGATTTCATCGGATCAAAAAGAAAAAAAATATCCCTTTGGGAATGGAAACACGTAAAAGAAATCTATGGAATTTCAATGCAGGCCGCCATCCACCGGGCCTATGAACTTCAAGTCATCTCTTCTCATTATTTTAATGACCTTCTCCGAATGTTAAAACGGAATGGCTGGGACCGGACCGAACCCTTTGGGTATAAGGGAAAAGAAGAAGCGTCCCGGTTTAAAAAAATCCTGGCATATGCTCTTGCTGAGAAAATTATAACCCCAGAAGAAGCAAAAAGATTCGGGAGCCGTTTCTTGGAGGAATCAGAGCTTCAGAAAATAATGTCAGCAAAAGAATTGTAGATTTTCGAAAGTTAAAATCCGCACTCCCATAAAAAAATTATAAAAAATATTGACAAAAGGAACGTACGGGTATAAATTGTCAACATAAACAAAAATGGGAGGTTGGTATGAGTCAGAAATTTCTCAAAGTGTTTTCTTTTTTTATGGTCTTTGTTTTTTTAATGGGATGCGCCACTCTTTTCAAAGGCACCACCGAAGAACTCTCCATCAACAGTGATCCGCAGCGGGCACAGGTTTATATCAATGGCGACCTTTATGGAGAAACGCCTCTTTCCGTGAGAGTGGAGTCCAAAAAGACCTACACGATTGAGTTCAAAAAAGAAGGCTATCAGACCAAAGCCTACAAAATCAATAACCGTGTCGGCGCCGGCTGGATCATTCTGGATGTTCTGGGCGGGCTTATTCCCGTTATCGTGGATGCGGCCACCGGAGCCTGGTACCATCTGGACCAGACCAACGTCAACATGATTCTGGAAAAGCAGCAGCCCGTGAGTTGATGGGTTAACCGTTTTTAACTGCGGCAAAAGGGGGGTGTTTTTTGCCGAAGGAGAACAAATGTGTAAATAAGGGGGCTTCGATTTTGGTTTTAAAGGCAAATCCGATATATTTGCTCTTCCAAGGCAAGACTCAATTATCCCTTAATAGGAGGAACAAGTTAAAATGCTTAGGCGTAAACTTTTATTTTTTTTAATTTTATTCATTTTGATTCCGGTTTTTTCACGAAGCTCTGCAGAGGATTATACCGTTCATGCCAGTGAAGCCGTATCTGCTGCCGAAACATTGGTCGATATGTTCCATAAAAGCGATTTAAGACCGTACTTGTCGAGTGTCGAACTTGGTGATTTCATGGTTATCCGTGATAAAGGCCGGATTATGGCATTTATTTTTCATTTGCAGCCAAAGGGCTGTCTTGTTTTGTCTGCTCATAAACTTATGAATCCTATTCAATTTTTTTCATTGACTTCGGATTTCAATCCAGAATCTGACGGATATGAAAAAATAATGATCAATAGAATCGAGAATAAGTGGAAGCAATTAGACAATAACGGGTCTTTTGACAATGCAATGTTTATAAATCGAAAATGTTGGGATTTTTGGATACATGGAATTAATCATGATCTCAATGCTTATGTTGATGAAGATTTTTTAACCCAGATAAACCAAAAAAAGCATGACCGTATCGAAGCCGGAAAATATCTTGGATTGGATTCAACTTGCGTGACATCTCTTGATGATTTTGAAAACCAAATCATTGCTTACATTCGATATTTGCATGAAAAATTTGATAACGAAAGAAAATTATACACCGTCCTCAATTCCGAGGGAAGAATTCTGAGTATGAATGCTGATTTGAAGCTTATCAATTCTTCCACCTATTTGCAGGAGGATTATTTTGGAGATGCGGTATTCACCGGCGCAGCTGTAAATGAGGGTAGTGGCGGAGCGGTTTTTTCAAAAATAAATGTTGAATTTTTTGATAAAAACGACAATCTGATCGGAAGGGATTATTCTTATCTGCGCGGCGGTACCAATACCAAGCTCGAAGTCAGCGGAATTTTTACCAATGCTTTACGTCCGTCTGAAAAAGGATATTTTAAGGTCTGGTCTAATTATGCTTATAAGAATGTGGATCATGTCCGGGTCTCTTTTGATTGGGACGAATATTCGTTTACAAAAGCCAAAGCTGATCTAAGATTTGATGGAAGCCCAAATTTCACCCGGGATTATTTCGGAGATCTTTACATTACCGGCAATATTAAAAACAGATCGGAAAATTATGTCTCATATTTCACAAAAGTTCATTTCGCAATAAAGAATGATGCCGGCCGGGTGGTTGACGTTGATTTCACTTATGTGAATGGAGATTCTTATGATACCGGAACGGTGACGACGGATACAGCGGTTTATCCCGGACAGAGTTGGCCCTTTGAATTATACACACTCACAGAATATAGGCTTTTCTCTTCTTATGACTCGTTTTTTGAGTGGAATGAGGAATGCATAGGACTT
The DNA here is from genome assembly GCA_046483285.1 of Candidatus Aminicenantota bacterium. Lineage (GTDB taxonomy): Bacteria > Acidobacteriota > Aminicenantia > Aminicenantales > Aminicenantaceae > CAYRTV01. Next base: position 8,876 of record JAWODN010000130.1, read on the forward strand.
GAAGAATACACCTTGACCATTAGAAGCGGGGCAGGAGGCACCACCAAGCCATCTCCGGGAAAGTATTCCCACGAAGAGGGATCAGACATAAAAGTCAGGGCTGTTCCCCATGACAGCCACCGCTTTAAAAATTGGAGCGGCGATGCCTCAGGCGGTAAAAATCCTGTAACTATTACGATGAACGCTGATAAATTAATAAAAGCCCATTTTGTTCGTCAATATACTTTGAGCATTACGGCAGGAGCCGGTGGAACCACTGAGCCGGTTCCAGGTCATTATAAATATGACGAAGGAAAGGAAGTCTTCATCAAGGCTATTCCGCACGATTATTATATCTTTAGAGATTGGACGGGAGGAATTTCAAGCAATATGAATCCTTTAAAAGTAACAGTGGATTCGGATATCAGTGTGAAAGCGAATTTTCAACAGATTTATAATCCTTTATATCTAAGCGGAGAAAAGATTCTAAATCGTTCTCTTTTTCAAGCTGAATACATAGTGGTTTTGAAATGGGAAGCGAATCCGGCGAACCAAAGTCTTGCCATTGCGGGATACCGGGTTTATCAAGTCGATAACGGCTGGCATCTCCTCAAGGAAACCGGGCCGGATGGGAGAGAATACCAGCACCGCCATGTTAAGCAAGACCAAGAATATCAATACGCCGTAGTTGCGGTTCATGAAAATGGAACCGAAGGCCAGCCTGTCTATGTGACAGTGAGTTAAGAACCTATTATCTGAAGAGGAACGAAATAATTCAGAAAGGAAAGGAGAAAAAAAGAAGATGAGAAAAGCTGTTTTAATCATAATAGGCATGATGTTATTGACCAGCGTCTCCATGGCGATGGATATCAAAATAGAGATCAAAGGGCATTATTTCAATCCATCTAACCAGGACTTCAAGGATATTTATGGTGGCGGATTTATGTACGGAGGAGAAGCCGCTTTAGGGATTCCAGGCAACTTTGATTTTTTTTTGGCGGCCGCGTTCCTCAGCCAAACCGGAGAGCTGACTTTTTCAGGTGAAGAAACTGAAATCAATCTTATCCCTATCCGCGCGGGGGTCAAATACCTTGTTCACCTCACAGAGTCTGTGGATTTTTATTTAGGCGGGGGAATCAGTTATTATTTGTATGAAGAAATCAATCCCATCGGCGAGGTCAGCGATTCTGGATTAGGTTATATGGGGACAGCAGGGATAAATGTTTTTTTGTCTGAGAATTTTTTCATTGATGTCTTCGGAAGCTATTCTTCCTGCAAAGTTCAGCCTGATGAATTTGAAGTTGATATCGGCGGTCTGGAAGCCGGTTGCGGCCTAGGCATCCGCTTTTAACTAAGAGATCAGGTTTTGCGGTCAATGCATGCGAAATTTCATTGAGAAAATCATAGCAAAATGGAATTTTTTCAAATATGCTGGTTAAAGGGGGAAATGATTTATTGGTGGGGATAACAGGGCTTTCAGGCATAATTGTTTTGCTGTTTGTGAATTCGATTATTCGGGTTAAATAGAGGCCGGCCCCGCGGACTCAGCTCTAAATAGGATATCTCTTTGTCTTCCCCGGAAATACGGCCTTGAGGGAGAGGTTGGGCCTGTTCAGGAGATGTGTTTTTCTCTCCGGTTGATTAAGCTGTATTCAGTTCCAGTTCAGACCCCCGTGTGCAGTAATAACCGTTTTTAAGGCCCATCTTCTGGTATACCGGGCACTGCTGGCAGTTGCAGCCTTTTTCTTCTGTTATCACATCGCTTTTGCCCACCAGCGCATGGCAGAAACCATTTTTGGTTTCATCTGCGACATATGTCGGGCAATCTTGACAGATACATTCTGTTTGGACCATGGGCAGTTTCTCTTCCAGTTCAGCGATCATGGCTTCTGCTTCTTCTTCAGTTTTACCCTTCTTGTCGATGAGCAGCTGTTTGATCTTTTCCCTTTGAGTCATGACTTCCTCAGGTGCTTCTGCAGTTGGTTCCTCCCGGACCGGAGCCTCCTCTTCCCTGGCACAGGACGTCAGCCCGAAATAGGCTAATATCGTTCCGCAAATTCCCACGCCGCTTTTTTCGAAAAAATCCCGTCTTTTCATTTTTTTCCCTCCTGCAGATTAATATATCCAGATATGATGGGAGTGTCAATAACAGCCTGACCTATTCATGAAAAAATGGCTCGGACCGTTCATCATCCAAGTTAATGATTCATTCATAAAATATAGTGGAGGGAAAGTGAAGAGTGAATTTTTATATTAAGTTATTAAGCCTGAGATCGTTCTTCAGTTCTTTTTTCAATCTCTCGACCACTTCTTTAACTTCTTCGATATCATCCAAGTGCGGCTGAGACCCGGCCTTCTGGAGATAAAGTTCGAGAAACCGGAGGGCTTTCTTCTTGTCGCCCTGCTGCAGGTGAACCCGCCCAAGATTGTAAAAAGGTTCAGCTTGAGACGGATCCAGCTCGACAGATTTCTCCCAGAATTTTAAGGCTTCCCCGGCCCGGCCTTTCCGGTACAAGACCACGGCAAGACCATTATGAGCCGAGGCCAGGCGTTCGTCCACCTCAATCGCTTTTTCGTATTCAACCATAGCTTGGTCAATACGTTTTAAAGCCAGGTGACAATTGGCCAGATTGTTCATGGCCATAGCGTAACTCTTGTCCAGGGAAAGAGCTTTCTGAAAGGCTGCAGCGGCATCCTCAATGCGGCCGCTTTGATACAGGCTGACGCCGAGGTAGTTGTGAGCTTCCGCGTCATGCGGGTTAATCGTCAGGGCTTTGTTCAAGACTCTTAAAGATTCTTCAAGCCGTCCGGCTTCCTGATAGTAAATACCGAGTCGAGACAAAATAGCACCCGTCGCAAAATCCTCTTCAACCGCTTTTTCCAAAAGCCGGATGGCCTCCTGAATCCGGCCCATGTTGTGAAGGTTATGAGCCGCGTATTCATAACCGATAACAAAGTCAGGCTGCTGATGCAAGATCTTCTCGAAGAGGTCATTCGCTTTTTCCGGATGACCGGACTCGGAAGCTTTCACCGCATCGTTGAACAAGTTGTTCAATGTGATCATAGTTTTGGGGTCAGGTTTTTCTTCACTGGTTTTATGAGCGCCGCCTCCCCTGATGTAGCCCAGGGATGACAGCTTGCGCTTCGTGTCCGCATCGATTTCTCTCCCTGCCTGCTGTTCGAGCAGCGGAGAAGATTTTTCCTCAATCATGGCATTCAGAATACGGCGCAAACGGCCGGCCTGGCCGGGATGCTCTTCGATAACGTTGATTGTTTCTCCGGGGTCATTCTTCAAGTCATAAAGCTCCTCGATCGGAGCATCAATGTATTTCCACTCATCTGTTCGGATGGCTTGAAGGGAAGCCCAGTTCCTTCCCAGCAAGGGGGCCATGGATTCCATATAAAGAGGTGCCTGAGAGGGGGGTTCGGCTCCGGAAATCATCGGAACAAGTGAACGCCCCTGCAAACCGGGCGGAGCTTCCCATCCCAAAAAATCGAGAATCGTAGGCATAAGGTCGACCAGCCCGACCTGTGAGTCAATCTCGAGACCTTGGGGAAGAACGTCAGGAAGAGAAATGATCAAGGGCACTCTCATGGTCGAATCATAGATGAAAATCCCATGTGTTCTTTCCCCGTGTTCCCCCAGGCCTTCCCCATGGTCGGAAGTCAGAATGATCAGGGTGTTTTCCCGCAGGCCCGCCTGATTCAGGGCTTTCAGAAGTTTACCCAGGACATAATCTGTGTAGGCGATTTCACCGTCGTAGGGGCGTCTGTTATATTCCTCAGCAAACGGAGAAGGTGGATCGTAGGGAGCATGGGGATCGAAATAATGAATCCAGGCGAAAAAAGGACGGTAGCTGTTATCGGATATCCATTCCACCGCATTCTTGTTGACTTGATCGGCTCTGCGTTCCAGGAAAGCCATTTCCGGAACCACCCGGCTTCCATAATGATCATCATAGACATCAAAGCCTCTGTCCAAGCCGAATCGCGAATCAAGAGGGAAGGCTCCGATAAAGGCGGCGGTGGCGTAGCCGTTCTTTCCGGCGATCTCGGCGAGTGTTCGGTCGGACTCAGGAACACGGTAACCATTGTCGCGAACCATGTGAGCTAGGGGGAGTTTTCCGGTGAACAGGGTGCAATGGGCGGGGAGTGTCAAAGGGGCAGGAGTGAAAGCCTTGAAAAAGACAACCCCTTCTTGAGCCAGCCCATCGATATGAGGTGTTTCAATGTCTTTGTATCCATAGGCTCCCACATGGTCGGCACGAAGCGTATCAATCGTGATCACTATCAGGTTGAGGCTTCGGGATTCCGCGGGGAGGCTGACGGCGGTGGCCGCTAATACCGTAAAAACGGCCATCACCAGAATGCACGCTTTCTGTTTACTCATCTTTATCCGACCAGCCGCGCATTCCTATTTTAACAGGAAGCGAGGGGAAATCCAATGAGTTCCCCTCGCTTAGGGAAGACTTTAATTTCAGCCGGGGATCAGAACTGCCACTTTATTCCCAACCTGAGGATCCTCGGGGGCAGAACCGAATAAATCGAGCGATAACCGCTCCAGGATTCCTCGTCCCAACTCTGCGTGACATTGGAGTTGAAAAGATTGAACACGTCGGCCATGAATTCAAACGTTCCGATCTTTTCCAGCTCTAAAACCTTGCTCAATCTGAAGTCGACGATCAGTTGATTGGGATACCTTTCCGTACCATATTTTTGCGTCTGCACATTGATTCGCCCCTGGTTCAAGCCGCTGTACCGAAAGTACCTCTGTGCAGGGAATCCTGTCCGGTAATTGAAAAAACCTCCCATCCTGAAGCCCAATGGCAAGTCATAACTTCCAACGATCTTGATGACCAGCGGTGAGTCGTTCCACATGGGCACATCGTCGTTGAATTCCCGGTTGTTGGGATTATTAACGGCTTCGATCGGGAGCTTGGTATTCGTGCGGCCGTAGGTCGCCGAAGCCTGCATTTGCCAATTATCGGCATATCTTTTTCTCAGAACAAGTTCCAAGCCTGTATAAGACTCTTCGTAGCCCTCTCTTGTCGTGACATAGTAATCGATCTCACCGACCTTGTCCTCGTCCAGATTGAAAACAGTGATCGTCCCGCCATCGTCGGAGGTTCCAATGATTCCATCTGGACCGGGGTCCTGGACCGTCACCGGGGTATAGTCCGTCTCCGGGTCGATTGCCCGGTTGTAGGCATAGAACTGGCGCTTGTTCTGACGGTAAATGAAATTCAGGCTTAATCCAAGATCTTTTGTCAGCCTTTGCTCGAATCCGGTGACGAGCTCATCCACATAGGGGGATTTCAGGTCGGGATCAATTTCATATTTTTCAGCCATGTCCATGTATGTGATCCGGCCCAGCTCTTCAAGCTGAACGATCCCATCGCCGTTGCGGTCATCCCAGGCATAGTCCACTTCCCAGGTTCCGGTCTCAATCACGCGCCAGGCTGGATCGTAATTGACCTGATAAGAATACCTGGCAAGATTGAGCTTAAAGACAGACATGCCGTCATTGAACAGGTCATAGGTGAAACCAATCCTGGGATAGAGTGTGTCCCAGGCGACCACATTCTTTTTGGCAGGCGAATGCAGTGCCACAGATTCTCCGGTGCGCTGCGTGTAGTAGTCCGTCCACATATTTCCGGACACGGAAGTTTCATCCGTATGCATATGGGTGCTGTCGAAGCGGACGCCGACATTAAGGGTCAGGTGCTTTTTCAAAGAGAACGTGTCCTGCAGAAAAAAGGAAAAAATCTCATTGGTCTGGGCCCATTTAAGTTCGCGGAATGTCCAGACCCTGTAGGAACCCGTTCTGTCCGGGTAATCGAAATAAAGCGTGTGATCTCCGGGATACTCCCGGTCGGTGTTGAAGGGCGTTTTCTGGTAGTCGAATCCGACCTTGAGTTCATGACTTCCCCCGAGAAAATCATCTTTGAAATAATCCGCGGACGCCGTGAACGAATACCTGTCGCTGTAGTACCAGGAATACCGGTAATATGCATCTTCATACATTCGGCGATACGGCTCCGAATAGTAAATCAAAACCGCCGGCTTGTTCATGTCCACGGAATCCTGAGGCGCCAACTGGTAGAACATATTGTAAGCGCCGAGCTTGAAATTCACCAAAAGGTCCGAGCTCAGCGTCCAGGTGTCCTCTAAATGATAAAACCAAGAAGGGGAATCCTGATAATAAGTCGTCTCAAAGGGACGCCGCGGACCTGCGCCTCTTTCCGGCATGGCCTTGGCGTCGTAATTGACCCACCCCACCAGCTGGTTGTTGTCGGTAATCCTCCAGGTGAGTTTCCCGGTCCAGTGCTTCAGATCAGAATATTCCGTTCCGGGTTTCCCGTCCACCTCGTATCCTATGAGAAAACGGTTGACCTCCGTTCTGCGGAAGGCGGTGTAAAACCACAACCTGTCTTTAATAATTGGTCCGCCCAGGTCCCCGCCGTAATCATAGAGATAATCCATGGGATTTCCGAACCCAACTCCCTCATACTCGGGTTCGTCCGGAATATTGTTGGCTTGGAAATTTTCCGTCTGCCCATAGGCGCTTATCCCGCCGCTGAACCTGTTTCCGCCGGACTTGGTGATCATGTCCAGAACCACGCCGCTGGTCTGGACATCCACTGAATGTGCACCCGTTTGGATTGAAATCTCCGCAAACGAATCAAAATCGAAATACATGGCGGAGGCGCCGGCTGCGGCGGCATCCGTGACCTGAATGCCGTCGATATTGTAGGCGGTTTGATTGGACGAGGATCCGTAAGCATACCCGCGACTCTGTTGCCCGCTCTCGCTTCCGCCGACATTCTGGGAATTCATGACCATGCCGGGTGTCATCTCCATCAACACCCACGGATCGCGTGCGCTGGGTATCTTCTGCATCATGTCGGTCGTGAAGTTTGTCCGGATGGAGCTGGATTTAACATCGATGACCGGCGCTTCGCCGATAACCGTTATCGTCTCCTCGACGGCGGTGATTTCCAAGGCGGCATTCACCGTCGTGGTTGTTCCGATGGATACGCCGACATCTTTCTTGATGAGAGTTTTGAAACCCTGGAGTTCGTAAGTCACCTCATAATTTCCGACCGGCAGAGATACAAACCGGAAGGTGCCGTTTTCTGTGGTGACCGCAGATCTGATACCCTGGATCATAGCCGGGCTTGTGATGGTTACGGCTACACCCGGCAGGGGTTCGCCGTCCTGATCCGTTACTCTCCCGTTAATCGCTCCCGTTTGTGTTGCGTCCTGCGCCGCCAGCAAGACGGCCGGAAACAGAAAAGGCAGAATGACCAGGACAAATTTTTTCATGTTCATGTTCCCTCCTTGATTCATGCCGAAACGGCAAAATTGGAAAAGGCCGGCCGGGACTTCCGGCTTTGGCCTCCGATTCACTTTCCTCCCCGCCGGGAGAAGCCGGAAATGATGAAAAAAAAATTTCATAAAATAACATTATGAAATTCATCTTGCGTTGTCAAGATTTTTTTATCCCCCGTATCCATGGCTGCTGTTCGAAAATGATTTTCATTTATGGTGGTGTGTTATGCGGGCGCCCGGATCTGCGGCGGTTCCGGCCCGTGAATAAGCCAGGCTAGGAAAGGATGCTGGAAAAAAGTGGATTACAAGATGTAACCGTCTTTCACAGCCTCGAAAATGAGCTTTGAGTTGTCGGCTGCTTTGTCTTTATTGAAAAAGGCGAGTTCGGTGGAAACGGCGTTGAGCATCATGGTTATAGAGGAGATGGCGTTCGTGAAGAAGAGGTTATCGCTCCGCACGACCAGATGAGCATGCGTCCACTTCACAATGGGAGCCGTGGGCTTGTCAGTGAAGGCCAGGCAAGGAAGATCTCTCTTAAAACAAAATTTTAATGAGTCGATTGTCTCTTTCGAGTAAGGAGGAAAGGAGAGGGCTAAAACAACATCGCTGCGGCCGAGGCTGATCAATCTTTCGATAAACGAATGTTCTTCTTTTTGGCATGCATAAGCCCGGATTCCCGCCTGGTTGAACAGATAAGCGGCGACCCGGGCCATAAGAGCGCTGATCCCGAGACCGATGGTGTAAACATAGCGGGCCCGGCGCAATCTGAGGATGAATTCCCTCAGCTGTTGTGGATCCAGGTTGTTTATGGTGTGGTTGATGTTTTCCACTTCCTTTTCGGCAACCAGGCTGATGGTGGAGAAGTGATTTTTGCCCCGGCTCATGAACTTGAACCGGTCTTCAGGCATGACCTGTTCATTGATTTCTTCAATTATCCGGGATTTCAACTGTTGAAACCCCCGGAATCCGAGATGCTGGGCGAATCTTACGATGGTGGCTTCGCTCACTCCGGTATTAACTGACAATTTTTTGCCGGTGAGAAAAAGGGAGGAAGGCTTATTCTGAATGAAATAGTCCGCGACCTTCTTTTCCTGTTTGGGCAGTTCCGGATATTTTTTAATGATGATGTCACTCAGCCCGGGAGTATTACTTTTCTTCGGCATGGTTGAATCTTGAAGCTTTTTTAGCGCCTTTTTTTCATCTTAATTCATCCGGGAGGTTCTGTCCAGCACAACCTGCAGGGGCTGCCTCTTTCGCATCCCGGGCTGAATTTCGTTTATCGGACTAAGTCCCGGGTTCTCAGATCAAACTTGTCTCCGGCTTTGAGGATATGCATGATGAAATGATGACCGCTGAGGATTCCAGAAGGTTGTATGTCTATATCGGCATGATGCGCGTCATAAACAATCACATTCTGCGAGCCGATGACTTCAAACACGTCTCTCCCTGTAACAATGATTGCCGTGGACTCGTCTATCCCGATTCCAAGAAGACGGGGATGCTCTGCCACTAGGCTGATCAGGCGATTGTGCCTCCGCCGTGCCACAAAATGCTGGTCGATGATGGCGGTTTTTATGAATCCGAAGCCGTCAACGGCTTCAATGTTATCAACCAGTATTTTTGCGAAGGCCCGTTCTTCTTCGCCTCGTTTTTCATTTCCCGTGATCATGAGTTCGCTCATAACTGCAGCTCCGGCGCTGGTGCCGCCTATGACTCCTCCTGTCTCATAGATTTCCAAGAGCCTTTTGTGGACTGGGGTGTTGACGAGCGCATCCGCCAATAAGACCTGATCTCCTCCAGTGAAATAGATGGAACCCACTCCGTCGAGGAGCCGTACGTTTTCAACGTTCTGAGCTTTGGTCCTGTCCCAAACATGATATGTCACCTCGGGCAAGCCGAGGGCGGAGAGCTCTTCTTGCATGGCTTTTCCGCTTTCATGTGGAGACCCGCTGGCCATTGGGAAAATAACGGTTTTCTTATGGGGAGACTGTTTGGCCAGAGCGGTGAATTTTTCCATCATTTCCACTGGACGCGATCCTCCTCCGATAATAAAAAGGCGGCTTTTGGAAGTCTCTCCCGCCGCCATTAAGACTGGGAGGGACAGGATGAAGACCATGATCACCCACAAAACAATCTTCTTTTTCATATCTTATATCTCCTGAACCGTTTTATTTCTGAGGCGCCCCTCATATTTCTGCTGATGCGTTGAAATGTTCTCGCTGTTTAGTGCATCGGTATGCATCGTTTCAGCCTGAACTCTGCGGAAGATTTCTCAGGGTGGCGAGCGGTTGTTCTTGAAAAACGCCTCGGCTTCATTACTATATTGAACCAAATATCAATTGTAAATGTCTTTTCATCAATCCGGCCGATTCATAAAAAATGGCGATTTCTTATTTTTCTGCCGTTTCAGCCGTGAATAAGCCGGGAAAGACGGGCAATAAGCAGCACATATATTTTCATTAAAAGAGTGAAGGAAAAGGGTCTTCCTGGATTAAAATGATTCCACTCTTTCCTTGTATACGACGCCCCGTTGTTTCAGTCCTTTGAGCATGAACGCCGTGCATTCAGGATTCCGTCCGATGAACTCCGGAGGTGTTATGCCCTTGTCCGTGAAAAGGCCTCGTGCCAGCAAGCGAACCATGCAAGTGGCTGTATAGCCCGTGGTCCGGGCCATAGAGTGAATCCGTGTTCCTGGGTCATAACGATCCAGCATTTCGTAGACATAGCGCATGCCCCGCCCTTTTTTTCTTCCTTCTGCGGATAATTTCAGCACAGTGAGATCGCGGTCGCCGGCTTTCAGTTGCCATTTCGGAAAGAGAAGACGGGCCGTGATATCCATAGGCCGAATCTTCACCCCCCACACCTCGATTTCTTCGCTGCTGAAGAAACCCGTCTCCCGCAGCACAGCGATCTTTTCAATATGTCCGGGATAACGGAGCGTTTTTTCCTTCATATTGGGGATGGAAAGAGTTCTGGTGAGCGTCCTCAACCCATCCGTGTTAAAGGCTTCCAGGGTTCCGATTTCCGGAAACTCAATAAATTCGGGTTCGGAGAGAGCCTGACGGACCACCATTTTCCCGTTTTCCACATACCGGGCCGGACGAACATATTCCTCGATAACATCCAACGGGGAAAATCCGGCTTTGTATTCATAGGGCCATTGCCGAACCTCCGGCAGGCCGCCGACATAAATTGACAAGGCCTCAGTTGTGTCGAGAATCCGGTCGGCATACCCGGCCAGCATATTTGTCATCCCAGGAGCAACGCCGCAATCCACAACAGCTGTGACACTGCGATTTTTGGCCAGATGATCCAGCAGGAAAGGATCTTCAGGAAAAAAGGCGATATCTACGACGTTTTTACCCGCTTCTATGACGGCCTTCAATGTCTTGAATCCCATGAACCCCGGAACGGCGCTGACAACAAAGTCAAAACCCCGGACCAAATTTTTTATATTTTGTGGTTTGGACAAGTCCGATATAATCGTTTGGATGGAATGACCGGCATTTAATATTTTCAGTGCCTCAGGATTTTTATCCACAACGCACACCTTAAAATCCGGATCTGCGCCGAGGTCCAAAGCAATGGACGCGCCGACAAGTCCGGATCCAAAAACAATAACACTGTTCATACTTCACCTCCAGGATCAAAAACTTTGGGAATGCTTCTCTTTTACGATAAACAGTCTGGATTTTTCGAAGGAAAGAAACCAGCGGATCTTATAAGCCGCTGAAGCGGTTTTGATAACTGATAAGGAGGGCAAGCCAGGAAACGACCTGGAAGGGAAGCGCTGGAAAATGTTCATTCTTCATTCTAACCTGACCTGTCCATAAAAAAACAGTGATTGTCTTTTTATCCCTTATTTTTCTTGAATATGCAACTTTTTCCTGCAAGAGGGAAGAGAGAGGGCAAGGTTTGGTCTGTTCATCATCCATCCAGGAGGGGAAAGACGATTTTTTGCCGGCTTTGTGGGATAATAAAAAATATATAGCTTATAAATAATGATGAGGGTGAGGAAGATGTCAAGAGATTATGATGTGATTGTTATCGGTTCAGGAGCAACCGCTCAAACCATTGTGTATGATCTGAAAAAGCACGGGAAAAGGACTGCGATTATAGAAAAAAAAGAATGGGGCGGCACTTGCGCTTTGCGCGGCTGTGTGCCAAAAAAAGTGCTTACCGGCGCCGCCGAAGTCAAGAACCGGGCGGTTGATGCGCGACATAAGGGGATCACATTTGATTCTCTTTCTATCAATTGGCCTGATTTAATTGAATTTAAGAAAACGTTTACCGGTGGAAAGGCCAAACAATTCAAAAAAAGTTTTCAGGATGCGGGCATCGATGTGTATGAAGGAACAGCTCATTTCACGGGAAAGCATTCCATCGAAATAAACGGCGAAAGGATAACGGCTGAATATTTTGTTGTTGCCGCGGGAGCAAAACCCCGCCCGCTGCCTATTCCGGGGAAAGAACATGTGATCACCAGTGAGCAGTTTTTGGAATTGGATTCTTTGCCTGATTCAATCGTGTTCATTGGAGGGGGATTGATTTCTTTTGAATTTGGCCATGTCGCCGCACGGGCTGGTGCGGACGTCACCATTCTCCATAGAGATCAGCAGCCATTGAAGCAATTCGATTCTGATTTAGTGGCCATGCTGATAAAAGCGTCAGAAGATATTGGAATTGATGTCAAGGTGAACAAACCAGTGACCCGGGTTGAAAAGAAAAAGAATGGTTTCAGAGTGAAAGCCGGTGAAAATGAAGCGTTCGAAGCGGATCTGGTGGTGCATGGCGCCGGAAGAGTGCCCAACATCGATGAATTGGATTTAGAAAAAGGGGATATCGCTTTTGGTAAACGCGGGATTGCGGTCAATGAGTATTTGCGGAATCCCGAGAATCCCCGTGTTTTTGCGGCAGGAGACGCCGCGGATTCAAATCTTCCTTTGACGCCTGTGGCAGGAGCGGAAGGCAAGGTGGTTTTAACCAATCTTTTACATGGCAATAGAAAAGAGGCATCACGTTTGGTTATTCCCAGTGTGGTGTTTACTGTTCCGCCTCTTGCTATGGTGGGCTTTACGGAAACGCGGGCCAAAGAAAAAGGGATTTCTTATACAGTCAATTATCAGGACACCTCATCCGGGTACACGTCTAGACGTATCGGATTGAAACATTCTGGATTTAAAGTGCTGATCCATAAAGATAATCAGCAAATAGCCGGCGCGCATTTATTGGGGGATCATGCTGAAGAACTGATTAATGTGTTTGCGGTTTTCATAAAAAAGAAGATGACGGTTGAAGAAATCAAAGACCTGGTTTGGTCGTATCCTTCCAGCACCTATGATATCAATTATATGCTTTGATTTTTTTAATCCGCATGAATCCATACGCCCGGCGGTGCCGTCTGTCGGCACTCCGGTTATTTTTCTATTTTCTTCAATAAATCCCAGGCTCGGTTGAAATTTGGGTTCAGGTCCAGTGCTTGTTCCAGGTGGGACTTGGCCTGCTCCCACAAAAGATACCCCATGGTGAAGTGGAGTTCTTCCGATTGGGGGAATAATTGCAATCCGGTCTCAGCAAACAATTTGGCTTTATCCTCCATGCCGGCATAGTTCCAAAGGGCATTCACCCAGGCATTGAAACCGGACGGTCCCGCGGCGTTTTTATCCACGGCGGCCCGGGCGGCATTTTTGAAATAATCGCGGGCGTCTTCAGTCTCTCCGAAATACAGAGCGCTGCCGGCCCGGGCAAAATAAGGCCGGGCGGATTCGGGATAGGTCCTGATAGCCAGTTCCGCCGCCCGCAAAGCGGCATCCCTGTTGCCGGTTATGGTGAAATATTCCACCGTATCCGCCAGAGGCCGGCTGAAATCCGGATAAACCGGGCTGTTTTCCGGGAGGCGGGCAAGTGATTTTTCCACTTCTCTCCAATCCGAATAAGGTGCCACGAAAATGCCTGAAGCCCTTTCAACCGCCTCTGTCCAGCCGGGCTCCCAGGCTAGCACCTGTTTTTCAAATTCCGGGGGGAAGGTCAGTGCCTCCGGAAAATCACCGGCGCTTCGGGTAAGCTGGATGTAATCGGCGAAAAAACAGATGGCGCCCCGTTTGTGATAACTGTCCAAAGAGCCGTTTTCTTCAGAGAGCTTAAGAGCCATAAACGATCCCACTTTGACGAAAGCCCGGTTAAAGGCCGGATGCCGGCCCGTCAGTATTTGACTCAGGGCCTTTCTGTAATCCTTTTGCAGGGCCTCCCGGCTGACCGCTTTTCGGAATAAGGCGAAAGCGTTTTCCCGGCCGGCATCGCTCACGCCCAGGGTCTTCCCGAACCGGTCAAAATAAGAAGCTCCGTAATTGAAGGTCTCTTCCATGGCCGAAACCAAAGCGCCGGAAATGACATTCCCCGTGTACACCGGAGTGATCCTTTCGCCGTAAAGAATTTCATAAACCCGCTGGGCGTACTTGCGGGGGTTGGCGTGTTCGAAATTGCAGCCTACGGCGACGGCGAACCGCGCTTCCGGAAAGATCACCAGGGCGGTCTTTGTTTCCGCCTGGGATCCGGTGTGACTGACGGAAAAACGGCCGTTCCAAGGGCGAATCCCCCATCCCATGCCGTATCCGGTCAAGCGGCCCGCAAGAGTTGTCATGGAGGTGAACATTTGTTCTATGGTTTCAGGCGAATGGAGTTCAGCATCCATCATGCCGCGGGCGAATTTCAAGAGGTCGCCGATCGTGGACCGGGTCCCGCCTCCGGCGAAGCGGCTGCTTATATCCACATATTCGGAATTTTTTATCTCGCCTTTGACCAGCTGATAACCCCGCACCCGGCCGGGCAGAATGTCAACGGGGCTTTCCATGTGGGTGCTGTCCATGTTCAGAGGGTCCCAAATATTCAGGCGCATGTACTCGCCGTACGGCATTCCGGACGCTCCTTCTATGACCGCACCGAGAAGATTGTAACCATAGCTGGAATAGCTGTAGGCCGTACCCGGTTCCGCCACCAGGTCAAAATCCTGAAATACCGCCAGGGCCTCCCGGGTGTCCTTATGGATTTTAATATGGCCTTCGATATCATAATCCTGGTAGTGGCTTATCCCCGCCAGGTGGCCCAGAAGGCGGCGGACGGTCACCGGCCATTTTTTCCTTGGAAAATAGGGCACGTAACGCTGCACCTCCACATCCAGGTCGATCTTGCCCTGTTCGGCTAATTTGAGAACGGCCGCGGCCGTCATGGGTTTGGTGATGGAGGCCAGCCGGTATGAGGAATCAGGTGAGGCCGGAGTGTTGTTTTCCAGATCGGAAAATCCAAATCCTTCCACCCAAATGAAATCATCCTGCATGAATCCAATGGTCATGCCTCCGATTTTATCCACCTTCATCTGCTCTTTCACATAAGTGCGGATGCGTTCGAGGTGTTCGTCACCGGCATTGCGGTTTTGCGGCTCAAACGCAACTCCCTCAATTGCAAACAAACAGATGGATAGAATGATAAGGAATGCTGTTTTGAGTTTCATAGCGGCCCTCCTGTTTTTTAATACGGATATTATAATTTTTATATCATATCTTATCCGTCTCCGGAATGTCTTATTGGGATTTTCCTGTGGGGATGACAAAACTGAGACTTGGTTGTTTTTTATAAATGGAATAAAATAAAAAAAACAGGAAACGGATAAACATGAAAATTAAATATCTGAACGGCAGCCGGCTTTATTATGGATTTTTAGCAGGCGGTGAAGCGGTGATAAAAGATCAGAAGCATCTCAATGAAATCAATGTCTTTCCGGTCCCGGATGCGGATACCGGATCCAACCTGGCTTCCACCATGCGTTCCATTGAGGAAGGCACCTGCAATTGTTCATCCATAAGTGAAACACTGAACTCCTTGGCGGATTCTGCCCTGGCCGGGGCCCGCGGCAACTCCGGCCTGATTTTCGCTCAGTTTATTCAGGGTTTCAAACAGGCGATGAAAAACGAAGTCCGGCTTTCCACTCATGCCTTTGGCGAGAAAGTCAAATCAGCCGTCCAGCAATCCTATCAGGCCATGACCAATCCCATAGAGGGGACCATGCTGACCGTGATGCGGGATTGGGCGGAGGAGGTCTATCGCCACCGCACCGCCACCGCCGATTTCACCGAGCTTTTATCACGGTCCCTGCAGACAGCCCGCCGGTCGCTTAGGGATACGCCCAAGAAATTATCGGTGCTGGCGAAAGCCGGAGTCGTGGATGCGGGTGCCAAGGGATTTGTCGATTTTTTGGAAGGAATTGTGGAGTTCACCCGCGAGGGGAAGCTGAAAAAATTGCGAAACCGGCAGCCCCTCCCGGCGCTCCAAGACACATTTGCGCATGCCCATCGCCGTGAAGTCAAAGTGCGGTTTTGTGCGGAAGCCCTTATTGCCGGCAGGCAAATGGACTTAAACCAGTTGAAACAAGACCTTGACGGTTTGGGAGAGTCCGTGATTGTGGCGGGTTCTCCGGAAAAGGCCAAAATCCATGTTCACACCAATGACGCAGCCGCTGTCTTCCAACAGGTGTTCCACTATGGATCCATTATTCAGATTAAGGCAGATGATATGCTCAGACAATTCCAGGCCGCCTATGAACCCAAAACCAAGACCGCGGTCGTAACCGATTCAGCCTGTGACCTTCCCAAAGAATGGATGGATCAGCATCAAATCCACATGATTCCCCTGCAAATTGTTTTCGGAGAAAATTTGTTTTTGGATAAAATCACGATTACCCCTCAGCGTTTTTATTCAATGCTGCAAACAGAAAAGAATCATCCCTTAAGCGCCATTCCGGGGCTGCAAGGCATTGTTGATTTGCTGTCATTTCTCAGCAGCCATTATGAGTCAGTGGTGATGATCAGCATTTCCGGAAAACTGAGCGGCATGCTGCGGATGATGCAGCAGGCGGCAGGGCAATTGGCAGGGAAGCATATTCATGTCATTGATTCCCGCAATCTTTCCGCCTCTGAGGGTTTGGTTGTGTTAAGGGTGGCAGAAGCTTTGGAAGCGGGAAAGCCTTTGAGTGATGTGCTGAAACAAGCGGAAGAATGGGTATCCAAGACACACATTCTGGTCGATATCCAGACTTTGAAATATATGGTGCGGGGAGGACGGGTGTCTCCGTTAAAGGGACGGCTGGCCCAGATCCTCAATTTAAAACCCATTGTCACTCTGGATGAAGAGGGCAAAGCGGCCGGGGAAGGAAAATCTTTCAGCCGGCGCAGCAACTTGGCAAAAATTGTCCGGAAAATAGAACAGCTCTCCCGCAGCCGGTCCGTATGGAAATACGCGCTGGTGCATGCGGATAATCCCGTCCGTGCTCAAAAATACGCCCAGGAATTAACTCGGGTGCTGCAGAAGCCTCCGGCCTATATTTCGCCGCTGGCCCCGGTGGTAGGTGTTCATAACGGGATAGGCGCTGTGGGAATCTGCTATATGTTTGAGTGATCTGAATAATGGTGAATGGCGCCGTGCTGTTTAATATTCAGCCCGGCGCATGGCGGCTTCGCCACCCGCGAGAAATGAAAATGTGCATGCTTGATTTTTTCAGAGGCCTTCTTCTTTTCTCGCCCGTCTCGCATTTCTCGTTTTTCTCGCCCTCTCCAGACCAGATAGACAAGATAGACGGAATGGACTGTTTTTGTTATTTTCGAACGAATAGGTCAGCAGGTCAACATTCGGATGACTTGGGAGCAGGAGGGAATAATGACCATATTTGAGTTTATCGGATATTCAGGGTTGGCGGTTTTGGTGTATATGTTGGGATTTTTTATTGCCGCGCTGATCAAAAAGGACAATTCCATAGTGGATATCGGATGGGGGCCGGGGTTTATTTTGGTGGCGGTTTTGACTTTTCTTTTACAGGAAGGCTGGACGCTTCGTCATTGGCTGGTCACCGGCTTGGTCTCTGTCTGGGGAGCCCGGTTGGCGGTCCATATCGGCTTGCGCAGCCGCGGCCGCGGTGAAGACAAACGTTATGCCCGCTGGCGCAGGGAATGGGGGCGGTGGTTTATTCCCAGAAGTTTTGTTCAGATTTTTCTTCTCCAGGGAGTTTTGTTGATGATCATCGCTTACCCCATCATTCTGATCAACCATTCCGGCCGGACCGGATGGACCTGGCTGGATGCTGCGGGGGTATTGATCTGGGTCACCGGCTTTTTATTTGAGGCGATAGGCGATTATCAACTGGGCCGCTTCAAATCGGATCCTGAGACGAAGGGCGGAATCATGCAGTCAGGGCTATGGAAATACACCCGTCACCCAAACTATTTCGGAGAATCAGTGATGTGGTGGGGGATATTTATAATCGCTTTAAATGCTGCCTATGGGTGGACGGCGGTGATCAGTCCTGTGGTGATAACCTTTTTGCTGCTGAAAGTATCCGGAGTGAGTCTTCTGGAAAGGGATTATTCCGGTAATCCCGAATACCTGGATTACGTCCGCCGTACCAACGCGTTTATTCCCTGGTTTCCTAAAAAGAAAAAATTATAATTTCGTGAATTGGTCTTTGTCCGCACCGCAAACCGGGCAGAGCCAATCGTCAGGCAAATCTTCGAATTTTGTTCCGGGGTCTACGCCGTTTTCCGGGTCGCCTTTTTCTTCGTCATAGATATAGCCGCAAACATCACATTCCCATTTGTTCATGGTGTTTATCTCCTTGTGTGGTTTCTATATCCCATTATACCTATATCTCTTGTCAAATTAAAGCCGATTCGCACCGCCCGAAGGGTACGGTGCCATCGCCATTTTTTTATGAATTCATCATGAGTATAACACACCGCGAACCATGACAATGATTTCAATGTCATTCCCGGAACGGAGCACTTTTGAGTCTGTCATTCCGGGGTACGCGGTGCCCTTGAGTCTGTCATTCCGGGGTACGCAGCGCCTCTGAATCCCTGACTGCTTCGTTTCGGCGGTTGGCCCCGCTTTCACGGGGCAGGAAGGGATTGCCACGGCTTGCTGGCGCAAGCCTCGCAATGACAAAGTAGTCTGTCGTCCCGGGGAGCAAAGCGACGGGAATCTTAGAGTGCCCCGGCTGATGAGTCGGAACCGGCTCATCAGACGAAGCCGAATAAGATCCTCACGGCCTTTTTCGCAGGCCTCAGGATGACAGCGGCGCTGTCATTTTCTAAGGTACAGGTCAGGTGAAATGACCAGACATGGCCGGAAGCGGCTGATGGGAAATGCAAATAAATTCAGATGCAATGCTTTCCAAAGAAAGATTCCGCATGGAATCCGGGGCGGGAATATAATAAAATAAAAAATAGAGGTATTCCAGGTGCTTATAAGATGCCTCTGCGGTTAGACAGGAGGGATCCATTGGAAAAAACAAAAAGAGGGGTGTATCCATGAAAAAAGGAATCACTTGGGTTGCAGTGTATGTGCTGATTGTTCTTTTTCCGGTGCTGCTGGCTCTTTTAACCGGACTGGGCGGACAGGGTTTCATCATCAATCTGGCCAGGAATTTAGGATTGATGGCATTCGCCATCCTTGTTCTGCAGACGGTGCTGGCCGCCAGGTTTAAATGGCTGTCCCGTCCGTTCGGTTTCGATATCGTCATCCGCTACCACCGGAATATCAGTATTTTCGCCGCCCTGATCCTTTTGGCCCATCCTTTTTTGATAATCGTTGGGAGCGGAGACTGGAGCTTGCTATGGGGGGGAGGCATCATCATCTGGCTGGGCAAAATCGCGCTTTTCCTGGTGATGGTTAATGTGCTCACTAGTGTTTTCCAGATGAGAATCAATCTGAAATTTGAACGCTGGCGGGTGTTTCATGACATTCTGGGGCCTGCGCTTTTGGTTTTGGCTTTCACCCACAGCTGGTTTATCGGCGGGGATCTGCGGGGAAAATGGATGAGGGCCCTATGGATTGTTCTGCTGGGCACTGCGATATTGGTCTTTATTTATCACCGGTTTATCCGGCCTTGGAGGTTGAGCCGGAGGCCTTATGAGGTGACGGAGGTGAAAACGGAAGCGGAAAATGTCTGGACCGTCAAAATGTCCCCAGGGAAGCAAAAACGCTTTGATTACATCCCCGGACAGTTTCAATTCATCACGTTTCTCAGGAACCGGGGCCTTCCCGAAGAGGAGCATCATTGGACCATTTCATCCAGCCCCACCCAGGAGGGCTTTGTCGCCTCCACCATTAAGGCGCTGGGGGATTTCACTTCCACCATAGGAGAAACCCAGCCGGGGGATAAAGCCGTGATTCATGCGCCGTTCGGTCGTTTTTCTTATCTCTTCCATCCTGATGAGAAGGAGCTGGTGTTTATCGCGGGAGGAGTCGGCATAACGCCTTTGATGTCTATGCTTCGTTATATGCGGGACAAGAAGGAGAGCATTCCCGTAACCCTGCTCTATGGAAGTCCAAACAAAAAGTCGGTGGTTTTTTATGATGAGCTCCGGGACATAGAGCGGGGGGATTTTCCTGAACTGACGTTCATTCCCGTGCTGGAGAAGCCTGAGAAAGACTGGCAGGGGGAGAGCGGGTATGTGGACAAAGAAAAGATCCAAAAGTACGTGGACACCAACAAGGAGCAGATGGGATTTTATCTGGTGGGTCCGCCTCCGCTTTTATATAAAAGCATAGATAACCTGCACGCTCTTGGGGTAAAAGATAAAAGAATTCACATGGAAATATTTTCTTTTCTGGATTGAAGGAGGGGCCGTGAGAACAAAAAACTTAAAAAACGTGACGGTGGTGGTGGCGGTTGTTTTTTTGCTGGCTGCCGCCCTGGTGGCTGTGATCCGGATTCCGCGGGGAGATGTTTTGGAACATCCCCATTTTAAAGAACATATCGCACCGGTTTTTCAAAACAACTGCACCATGAGCGGATGCCATGACGCGTCCGGGACCGCTGGTTTGGTTCTGCTTTCTGAGGAAGCGCATTCGGAAATAGTCAATGTCCAATCTTTGAATGAGCCGGAATATATGCTGGTCAAGCCGGGTGACGCTGATAACAGCTATATCATCATAAAATTGGAAGGACGCCAGGCCGTGGGGGTTCAGATGCCGCACAGCCGCCCTCCTCTCAATACGGAAACCATTCAGACCATCAAAAACTGGATAAACCAGGGGGCATCGCAGCACTGACAGTCAAACCCGCTTTGTCTGTTTAGATTTTTCCCGCCCTGTCAGAGTCATAGGGAGCCGCGGAAAAGGGATCCGGCAAATCCTGTGCATCCGGCTCTGAGGGTGGTACAATGACGGGGAACCGGTCAATGAACATCCATCAAATTTTGAATAAAATGAGGAAAGGAGAATCTCATGGGAATTCTGCGTGAACTTAGGCCGGCGGCGGCATGTTTGGCGGCTTGTCTTCTGGTGCTGGCGGCGGCGCCCGGGTGGGGCGAGGAAACGCCTTTCACCCTCAGCGACTCGTTGAGGGTGAAGACCTTCTCTCCCCAGAGCATGACGGACGACGGACGGTGGATCGCCGGTGTGATCAGCACCCGGCATAGCCGGCTGGGGATTGACCACAAGCGGTTCGGAGATCCCACCTACATCACCCCGCGGCCGGCCCAGGCTGTTCTTCTCGATACGGAAAACGGCCGGATTGAATCTTTGTTCAACGGAAAGGTTGAAATCCGAAATATGACGTGGGCCCCCGACGGGACCACCCTCGCTTTTTTCCTGAGGAAAGGGGACCGTTTTTTCCTGCACACTTACGATCGAGAGAAAAAATCCGTGAAGGAAATCAAAATCAAATCCCCCAAGGCCGTTGCCTCCAATTCTTTTCTCATCTGGAAAAACGACGGGTCCGGCCTCCTTCTGGCCTTGCGGGAAGACGGATGGGCTGAAAAATCCCGGGCTATGTTCAAAGAAGCCACCGCCGGGCCTGTCACTGTGTATGACTCCCGGGAACCCTTTCTTAAGTGGGATGCGATCCGCGACCGGTCTTCTTTGACGGTTCCGGCGCTGGTTGACCTGAACACCAGGGCGGTCAAAGAACTGCTGCCGGAAGAGCGGTACAGCGGCGTTCGATCGGCCGGAGATGATTCTTTTATCACCTACCTGGTCACTTATCCCATAAAAACGGAATACGGCGAAAATTACTACCGGGAGGGAGGCCGGGAGTACGAGCTGTTCCGGCTGGACCTCGCTTCCGGAGCCCAGGCCGAAACCCTGGTGGAGAGGCATAAAAGGCGCCTTGATTTTTCCTGGAACGAGGAAAACACGGTGTTCGCCTGGCATGACGAGGGGGATATTTTCATCCAGTCCGTGGATGAGACGGAAGCACGGAACCTGACCAAGGACAAGGTCAAACCCGAGAAGGAAGAAGAAAAAGGGGACCATGGTGAGGACCAAAAAGTCCGCTTTTCCCTTGTCCGTTTTTCACCTGACGGGGCTGTTCTGCTGGCTGAAACCAAAAAGGGCCTATGGATTATCGACCATCAGACAGAAGAACTGGAGATGGTGTATGAGTACCCGGAAGAAAAAGAGGAGGAGGAGAGGGGCGGTCCCCGGAGGCCGAGAGTGGCCGAATGGAGCCCGGACGGCCGGTACCTCTATATGACATACTCAGCCAAGGATAAATGGGAGCGCGGCTTCACCCGGTATGACCTTGAATCCCGGCAGATGGAAGATCTGATCAAGGATGAAAATTTATACCGCGGCCTCCGTATGTCCAAGGACGGAGAAAAATTCTTCTACAGTTTTTCCACAGGAGACCTGCCGGATGAATATCATAAGACGGATAAGAACTTTGCTTCCATAACACCTTTGACGGATCTCAATCCTTGGGTCAAAGAGAGAAATCTGACCCGCAGCGAACTGGTCAAATACCTGGATGTGGACGGCAATGAACTCTACGGCATTCTGTATTACCCCGTGGATTACCAGCCCGGCAAGAAATATCCTCTGGTGTGCGAGATTTACGAACGGTTTTTTGACAATGGATTCAACACTTCCATGAACATCATCGCCAATCAAGGGTGGTTCGGTCTGCGTCCCTCCGTCAATCTGGAGATCGGTTATCCCGGCGAAGCCTGGGTGAAGGGAGTGACCACCGCGGTCAATCATTTGATTGAACGCGGACTGGTCGACCCCAAAAAAGTGGGGGTGCACGGCACAAGTTACGGCGGATACGCGGCCTCCCTTCTTATCACCCAGACGGACCGGTTCGCCGCCGCCGTTAATATATCGGGGAAAGTCAATATCATCAGCTTCTTGGGAGACAGCCCCCGCATCGGACACCGCAACTACGGCGCGGCGGAAGCCGGGCAGGACCGGCTGGGGAAAACCCTCTGGGAAGCGCCTCTCAAATACATCCGGCATTCCGCGGTCATGTTCGCCGACCGGGTCAAAACCCCTCATTTATTGATCACCGGTGAAGGAGACTGGAATGTCCCGGCCGGGAACACAAGGGAGATGTATTATGCGCTGCGGAGGCTGGGGAAAGAATGCGTCTGGGTCAACTACACGGATGACGGTCATGGCTTGGGGGCCGCCGCCGATGAGGAAATCTACCTCGATAAGTGGACCCGTCTGATCGATTGGTATAAGGATCACTTTAAAGATGAGACGGAGGAGGATGACAATTAACCCCGGCCGTTCACAAGCCGGGATCCCGGAAGTACTCCGGTCTGTCAGGTGAAGCTGAAGCACGGCCCGGTGCATTTATGCTGCGCCGGGGGGATGATATTCATACCTTTTCTTCTGTCATCATATATTTTTTTAAATTTTCTTTATCTTCAGCTGATTCTAATAAGATGTTTCTATGCTTGACTATTAAGTTTTTCAATTTATCTTTGTTTTTTGTTTTTATCGCTTCCATCAGTTCTTTATGTTGTTTTATGGATTTTTCGATGGTGCCTTTTTTCTTGAAGGCATATAACCGGGCGTAGGTGTATCTTTCTTTATGATTCCTTGCCATATAAAGCATTTCTTTCAGAAATTTATTTGGAACTGATTTCCAGATTTCGTCATGAAAAGACACATTTAACTGCATAAATTTTTCAACGGAGTCGGGATGACAGTGTTTTTCCATTTTTTTTGTGATTTCTTCTAATTTTTTGATCTTCGCCGGTGTCAGATTGTCAATCGCGAGCTCCATGGCTAACCTGTCTAAGATACCTAAGACCTGAATGATCTCATTCAATTCCTCGAATGTCACTTCTTTGACAACCGCCCTTTTGTAGGAGTCAATTTTCACGAATCCCTCAGCCGCTAACCGTAAAACGGCCTCTCTCACAGGTGTTCGGCTGACATGATACGCTTCTGCAATTTCTTTTTCGTTTATCCTTTGATTCGCGCGAAGTTCATTGTTCATAATGGCTTCTTTCAGATTGTTGTAAATGGACTCGCTCATGGTGCGTGGAAGAGGATATTTATTGAAATTTTTTATTGATTTATTCATCTTGCCTCCTTAATATTTGCGTTTCAGTGTGTTTGTCCCTTTTTGCTGCCGTTTTATTATCGATGATAAAAAACTATTCAAATCTTTTTGATAGCAATGGAATAGGAACACTCGCTTAAGACCTGCGGATTCAAACCCCTTACTTTTCTCTGAAGCGGTTTCGATTGGCGAATTGCTAAAAAAATAATTATCATAAATAAAATATGATGTCAATATTTTGGAATATGATATATGTTATATTTGCCGTGGATAATCCAGCCTAAGGTGCAGGTCAGGATGGAAAAATTATCGCCTTGAAGGGGGGATAAACCTGTTCACATCAAAATCTGAAATAGGATAAAAAGTTTTTCCTGTCATAATGAGCTCAGTGACGATTTTGGCAAGAACGGGGCCAAGCGTGAAGCCTCCTTTGGCACAGCAGGCTGTATAGAAACCGGGAAGCTGTTTCAAGTTCCCCAAAAGAGGCAGGCGGTCGGGGGTCCTCCCTTCGAATCCGATCCAGCATCGAATAAGATTGATCGGCTTCAGAGCGGGAATGATTCGGAGGGCATATTGGATATTGCCCGTCATGCTTTCATAACTGATATTTCGAGAGTCTCTTTCAAGATCACCGGAACCTTCCCAGCCGCCTCCGATGAGAATATTTCCGCTGTCTACCTGTTTGAGAGTCAGCTTTCCCTTGATGTGGCTGATGATGTTGGGGAATTGAGGGGGGACTTTTTCGGTAACCATGGCTTGTTGGGGCGAAAGAGTGATTGGGAAATCCAAATTTATCATCCTGAAAATATTTTTTGACCATACTCCTGTGCAGTTAAGCAAACAAGAAGTTTGATATGTCCCTTTAGTGGTCTGAATTAAGTATTCATCTTTTTTGATAATTTGAATAGATGTCAGCATCTCATGGAGATGGATATTGACCCCGTTTTTTTGAACGGCTTCAGTCAGTGCCTCCATGCAGCGAAAGGGATTGATACGGGAATCTTCATGGCAAAGGGAGGCTCCTTCTATTGAATTTCCCAGGTATGGAGCGATATCTCTGAGTGTTTTGGCGGAAAGAAGCTCCAGCTCAAGGCCTGTTTTTTTTTGATCATTTACGGCCTGTCGAAGCAATTCAAACTGCTGCTTATCTTCGGCAACTCTGAGCCCTCCCGCCGGGCGGAATTCAAGATCAACTCCGAGTTCCGTCTGCAGTTCAGCGTAACTTTTTCTTCCTTCTCTTGCCAGGGGAATGGCTTTTTGGCTCTTGTTTTGAATGGCTAAGGTTCCCGCATTTGCTGTGGAAGCCTCTCCCCCGATTTCTCCTTTTTCTATCAGAGTGACCTCAGCATTCAGCTTGGATAAATAGTATGACGCGCATATTCCGACGATCCCTCCGCCGATAATGAGGATATCCGTTTTTTTCAGCATTTTTTTTAACGGTGAGCGATTTCAGGCTGGCTCCGCTTTTTCTGACTGTAGAAGAGCATAAGGGCTGTTATCAGTCCCATTACAGAAAAAGCAAGCATTAAAACCAGGCTTTCGACGAATATGGCGGCGCCGAAAAACAGGACGGAAAGGCTGCTTATAATCCATTCCCATTTTTTCAGGCGGGCAAGAAAAAACCCATCGGTGAGCACAGCGACCATAACCAGCAGCGGAAGCACCTGAACCAAAACTTGGATGGGGCCCCACGTGTTTTCTTTCACCAAGGGAGTAAAAACAAATAAGAAAGGAATCAAATAAAGCATTTTTGCGATATTTAAGGTTGAAAAACCAACTCTCATAAATCTTGGTTCCTGAGCAATTTCCGCCGCCACGAAAGCCGTCATGCAAACAGGAGGAGTTATGGTTGAATTTTGACTGAACCAAAAAATGGCGAGATGAGCGGCCAGAAGGGAGACCCCCAATTGGGTTAAAGCCGGAGCGCCGAGTGTCGAAACCAGAATATAGGATAGAGTGATAGGCATACCCATTCCTATGATTAAAGAAATAACACCCAGCAAGGCAAGGGCGATGAGGACCTGGTTTTGAGAAAGGACGATGATGATTGAGGTGACTTTCATAATCAGGCCGGTAAGGGTGATAACACCCATGATGGCAGCGGCGCAGGCGGAAACAGCGGTTATAACCATCATGTTTTTTGCACTCGCTTCAAGGGAATTTAGGATTTTTTTGGGCCCCATTCTGGTTTCTTTCCTGAACAGACTGCATATGACGATCAGAACGGTGGTGGCGGCACTGGAAACAAAAGGAGTTCGTCCCATGACCAGCAAGACAACCAAAACAATCAGGGGGATAAAAAGATGAAAACTGGTTTTTACAGCCTTTTTAAGGCTGGGAATTTCATGTTCGGAAAGGCCTTTAAGTCCGTATTTTTTTGCTTTAATTTCAATAATTAGGTAAATAGAAGCAAAATATATGATTGCCGGAACAATTGAGTATTTAAGAATGGTCAGCAGGGGAATTCCGGTGATGGCCGCCATGACGAATACTCCGGCTCCCATTATAGGAGGGGTGACGGCGCCGCCGGTTGAAGCGGCTGTGGTGATGGCTGCCGCCTCCCGGGCTTTAAAGCCGCTTTTTTTCATCATTGGAATGGTCAGGGTCCCGACCGTAACCACATTTGAGATGGTGCTTCCAGTCAAAGTGCCCATCAGCGCCGCACTGAATACCGCCACTTTTGCCGTTCCGCCTGAAGATTTCCCCGCAACAGCAAGACAGAGGTCCGTATAGTACCTGTCAGCGCCTGAAAACCTCAGGAAAGTTCCAAAGGCGACAAAAGTGAAAAGAAAGGTGGCGGCCAATCCGGTCATAATGTTAAACAATCCCTCCGGTACCAAATAGAATTGTTCAATAAAAAGGCTGTATGAAATTGTTTTAAAGCTTAATATTCCGGTGAGGTATGGGCCGATGAAGGTATAGGCAATAAATACAGAAGTGATGATCACCAGGACCCAACCCAGGGTTCTTCTGGTCGCTTCAAGTATAAATAAGGTGGCCAGGGTTCCCAAGACCAAATCAGTCAGCGTAACGGGGTCCACATACTTCATCCTTGAGGAGATGCGCCCGTAGTCGACGATGATCCAGCCATAAGAAGCAAAAGCAAGAATCGCCTGAAGCAAGTCAGAAACCGGGATTTTATCAGCCGGCGTTTTTTTTGACCGCGGATAGAGAACCAAAATCAGAGGAACCATAAACATCAAAAAACCCGCTCTCTGTACCAGCGGAGGAAAGGCACCTCTAAATGCCGTGTAGAAAACGAGCAGGCTGACTGTGATGCAAAAAAAGGATACGATTTTTGCAGGAACTCCGCTGAGTTTTCGAATGGCCATGGTTATTTTTTCTTAATTAATTCTGTAGGTATTGACGGTATCTTCGTTAAGATCCACTCCCAATCCCGGTTTTTCAGGTACGGTTAGCCAGCCGTCAATCTGTTGGATGGGGGTCTTTACCAGATCTTTCCGTAAAGGTCTTCCCGAAACACAGAATTCTTGGAGGATTCCGCCATTAGGGATGGCGGCGTTAGCATGCAAAGTGGCGGCCAGCAAAATATCACTGCTCCATGCGTGAGGGATACAGGCAACTCCATGCTGCTCGGCGATGGAAGCGGCTTTCATGAATTCGGAGATCCCCCCTATTCTCCCCACATCCGGTTGAATGATATCAACTTTTCCTTTGATTATAAGATCTTCAAACGAATATCTTGTGGACAATCTTTCCCCGGTGGCGATTCTGACCCGGGTCGATTGAGCCAACTTAGCCAAAGCAGAGAGTTCATCAGGGGGAAACGGTTCTTCAAAAAAATAGATATTGTGTTCCTCGAAAGCGTTAGCTTGTTCGATGGCCGTCGTCACGTCTCTGTAGCATCCGCCGGCATCCACCATGAGAAGGACATCATCTCCAGCCGCTTCCCGTGCTGATTTCACCAACTGAATGTCATCCTGGGGTATTTGTCCGAATTTGCCCCAGCCGAATTTGACGGCGGAAAATTTTTTTTGAGTGAAATTTCTGATCATTGAAGTGATTTCTTCTGGTGTATCAGGGAATAAGGCACTGGCATAGGCTCTGATTTTTTTATGAAATCCCCCTCCTAATAATTTATATACCGGCTGCCCCAATACTTTTCCTTTGATATCCCAGAGGGCCATATCAATTCCGCTCATAGCGTGAACACCCACCCCCCTGAGGCCGAACCAGGAGCTCTGCTCATACATATCATGCCAAATTTTTTCGATTTCCAAAGGGTCTTTGCCTACGCAGATTTGCTTGAGTCCGCAGCACAGATATTTGGAAATCGGGGCATTGACCACGGATTCTACGATGTACGGAGATGACGCCACTTCTCCTATTCCCGCCACTCCTTCATCTGTGTGGACCCTGATAATCACCGCATCCTGGGTGCTGTCTCCGATCACCTGAATGGCTTCCTTCTGGCGGAGGATAATGACTTCCACATCTGAAATTTTCATGGTTTCTCCTTGGTTGGTTTACATCCAGCCTCTTTCTTTATAATACTTAACCGCTCCCCGGTGAATGGGAATCCCCAAATGCTGAATCATATCTTCTGCTTTCCAGGTTTTAAAAGAACCATAGGCATTGCGGAGTTTCTCTTGGCTTTCCGCTATGGTCTTGGTGAAGATATAAACGGCTTCTTCGTCCAATTCTTCTGTTGTGAATATGACCATGGTGAGTTTTAGTGTGGGGATAAGAGAATTCTGTCCCGGATAGGTTTTTGGAGGGATGTCCGCCTTGATGAAGCCGTATTTTTTGACCAGGTTGTCTCTGACCGTCTCTGTGAGACCGAGAATTTTCCCTTTTCTTGAAGCCATGGCTTCAGTTATAGCGGCGGCGGGGTATTCAATTGAGCTGTGAAGAGCGTTGATATGCCGGTCCTTCCATAAATCCACTCTTCCTGAAGTTCCTATTTGGAGAACTGCGCCTCCCCAATTCTTGATGTTCTCTTCAGTGACACCCAGTTCACTCATTATCAGCTGAAGTATAAACCGGTCTGACGTTCCCGGAAATCCAGTCGCGATTTTCAATCCTATCTTTTTGCTGGTTATATCTTCAAAGGTTTCGGCATCAATGTCTCTGGCGACAAGAATGTGCTGGAAATTGGAGGTCATCGAGCAGATCGCTCTAAGATTAGCATAGGGATGAGTGAAAGGTTTGTCTTTACCTTCCATTGCCATTTTCAAGAAAGGCCCGTAGGAGACTCCGATATCGGCATCTTTTCGGCCGACTCTTATTGGATTCCCAATGCCTCCGGAGCCCGGGACCGCGGTGATGGGATATCCCCTGACCCGGGAATTGACCCAATCGGCGATGGAAGAGCATATATTATAATGACCGGCTCCTACGCTTCCTGTGCTTATGGTCATTAGGGGGATTTTTGGTTTGTGACTTTCATCTATATCCAGGCAGGCGGCCATCAAAACAAGCAGAAATCCAAGAAATATGAAATTTTTGGCTTTTCTCATACTAATATAAAGATTGTGAGTCCGACCTGTTGAAGGACCAGAGTGTCGTTTTCTGCGCCTCGCATACGCTGACGGCAATCCCGGTCCGTGAATAGGCGGGGATGAGCTGATTTTTTCGATTCGGGATGAATCATTTTGTGAATTTTCAATATCCTTTTCTGAGATCAACGACTCCGGCAAGGTGTCTCCCTTCTTCCCACCGGCGCAGGTTTTCAAGAAAGATTTGGACCAAATCTTCCGGAAGACTCGGGCCGGAGATATGAGGAGTGATGATAATATTTTTGAGGGTCCAAAAGGGATGGTCTTCCGGCAAAGGTTCTTCCTCGAAAACATCCAAAACCGCTCCGGCGATAAGCCCCTTTTGAAGGGCTTTGATAAGAGCATCTTCTTGGACCAGCGGACCGCGGGATATGTTGATCAGATAGGCACTGTCTTTCATGGATTTAAACTGGTCCAAACCCATCATTCCTTCAGTGGAGTCGGTGAGGGGGAGAGTGAGGACAACAAAATCCGACATTTCCAAAAACTCATTCATCTCTTTCCCATTGTATTCCCGGGTCACGTAAGGAAGGGTTCTCTCCTGCTCATCCAGCCCAATCACTTCAGCGCCTGAGAGATGCAGCTGGTATGCTATATGGGAGCCCACAGAGCCCAGCCCCATTATGCCTATAGTTTTTTTTCTTATGCTGTCACCAAGAAGCGGCTGCCAGGACTTTTTCTTTTGATTTTCAAAAATAGTTCTTGTGTTTTGAATGACGGCGAATATATATGTCATGACATATTCAGCCATGAGCTGACCGAATATCCCTTTGGGTTTTGTGAGAACGACATCCTGAGGAATCAGCTTGGAGCGGGTGAAGTTTTCCACTCCTGCGGACATGGATTGTATCCACTTCAGATTTTTGGCTTTGGGAAGAATATCCACAGGAAAACTGCTTCCCGAGAAGATTATATCGGCCTTTTCTATGTTTTTTTCAATCTGGTCCCTGTTTTTACAGATTAAAAAATTCTGGTCTTGTCTGGCTTTTTCAAGAAGATTTTTATAGCGGTCCAGAAATTGAGGGAAATGATAATAAACAAGAACGGTATGGTTTGTTTTCGCAGACATGCTTTTATAAAAGATTTAGTTCTTGGAGGACGGTTCTCACCTGCTCTTTTTGCTGACTTGTGAGAGGAAGAATGGGTTTTCTTGGAAAGCCTCCCGGGCGTCCGCGGAGATTCATGCCGTATTTCACAAATGCGGGAAATGTTCCGGTCTTGCCTCCTCCCAATTTATTATTAAGAACCATGCACCGGTACTGAGTTTTTTTCGCCTTCTCCAGATCTCCGTTTGTGACCAGATCATACATTTCTATGGATTCCTTCCCCATGACTTGCGGTTCAAGGCTGCCGACCCAGCCTTTGGCTCCCATGAGGATGGCGGGTACGCCTCGCTGAGCGGAATGACCTGTGAAAACCTGGATCCTGTCTCCTGCTCTTTCCACCACTTCCATAACTCGTTCGAAATCATTTGAGCTTTCCTTGATGGCGGCAACATTTTTGATATCAGCTAACCTGTCGACTAAATCGACCGTTAATTCAACGGATTGTCTTTTCAAAATATTATACAGCAAAATAGGGATGTCAACCGAATCGGAGATGTCCTGATAAAAAGCAATGATCTCTCTGGGGCTGGGAATAATTCGAGCGGGGGGGTGAATCATGGCTCCGTCCATCCCGACTTCTTTTGTGTATGCGGCCAATTTGATTGTATTTTTAGCCGTCGTTTCCCCGACACCTCCGATGGTGACAACCCTGCCGTTTGCCTGCTCAACGGCGAGACTGAATATTTTCATTTTCTCCTCATCGGAAAGAGCCCAACTCTCTCCAGTGCATCCGGAAACAACCACTCCATAGACTCCTTCGTTTATAAGAAGTTCAATATTTTCACAGAAAGCATCCTCATCCAAATCTTCATTTTCTTTAAACGGGGTCACAACGGCTGCGAAACTGCCTCTCCATTCCTTTGGATCTTTTCCCATTTGATTCTCCTTCTGTGTTATTTAAATATTGTATATAACATACAATTAAATTTTAATAAAATTTCTCTATAGTCAGGAGCACAACATAGCCGGGCTGAGCCATATAGTGATAAAAAGACATCCATTCATAACAGTTTTGTTTGTAAGTTTCTCCATGAATGCCCATGACAGCCGGAAGCGGTGGCCTTTTTGACGGCCTCCGGTTTAATTTTTTCAGAGGCCTTCTGCTTTTCTCGCTCGTCTCGCCTTTCCCGCTTTTCTCGCTTTTCTCGCCTTTTCAGGCCAGACAGACCAGATAGACAAAATGGACTTTTTTGTTATTTTCGAACTAATAGGTCAGGATAAAGCATTATTAAACAATTTCTTTTAAAGGAAGCGGCTTGGCTGGAGGACGGGCGGAGAAGTCTTCTTTTTGCAATTCCGCTGGAGAGAATTTGTTTAAAAGGATTCCCAGCAAAGTGGGGAAGCAGAACCGGCCTTGACATCTCCCCATGCTTACTCTTGTCTGTCTCTTAATTTTATCTAAGTTGATTTCGCCGGTTTCCA
>JAWODN010000004.1:0-15480 GCA_046483285.1 Candidatus Aminicenantota bacterium
TTTATTGCGTTAATCGCGTTTGTTGCGTTACTCGCGTTTGTTGCGTTGAAAAAAGAGCGAGAAAGGTTTAAAGCGAGAAAAGGAAGCGTTAATTGCGTTGGTTGCGTTTATTGCGTTTGCTTGACTTGCTCGTTAATCCATTGGTAGGTTTTTTCGAGGCCCTTCTCCAGGGGTTCGGAAGGAGACCAGCCGAGTTTTTCCTTGATCAGGCGGTTATCCGAATTGCGGCCGCGCACCCCCAGGGGTCCGGGGATGTGGTCGATTTCGAGTTTTTTGCCGGCGATGCCCATGATCATCTCCGCCAGCTGATTGATGGTGACCATCTCTTCGGAGCCGATATTGACCGGGCCGGTGAAATCAGAGGCCATCAGGCGGAGGACGCCCTCCAGGCATTCGTCTATATAAAGGAAAGAGCGGGTCTGCTTGCCGTCGCCCCACATCTCTATAGCGCCTCCGTCCGGGGCCTGGGCCACTTTCCGGCAGAGGGCGGCGGGGGCTTTTTCACGGCCGTCGTTCCAGGAGCCTTCCGGGCCGAAGATGTTGTGAAAGCGGGCGATGCGGACCTCCATGTGTTTGTTGCGGTGGAAGTCCAGATAGAGACGCTCGGAGAACAGCTTCTCCCAGCCGTATTCCGAGTCCGGCTGGGCCGGGTAGGCGGAGTCTTCCGCGGTGGTGGGGTTGTCCGGGTCCTCCTGGTTGAATTCCGGGTAGATGCAGGCGGAGGAGGAATAGAAAATTTTGGGGATATTCCTTTTCCAGCAGGCTTCCAGCATGTTGAGGTTGATTTTGGCGGAATTGTGCATAATGTCGGCGTCGTTTTCACCGGTGAACACAAACCCGGCGCCGCCCATGTCGGCGGCGAACTGGTAGACTTCGTCAAAAGGCCAATCCGCAGCCCGGACACAGACCTCGTCCAGCCGGAGATCGCCGATGATGAAATCATCCGCTTCGGTGGGCGCGAAGGGAGGGTACTTGAGGTCCACTCCCCTCACCCAGTAGCCTTCTTGTTTTAAACGCTTGACCATGTGGCTGCCGATCAACCCTCCGGCGCCGCACACCAGGGCTTTTCTCATATCAGATGTCCTTTCATATATAATCGCACCTTGTCCCGGCCCGACCCGCCGGCATGCCTCATTCCACGAAGGCATTCCGCTAAGCCGGTGCCGTCCCTTCCTCCCGCTTTGTCATTGCGAGGCTTGCGCCAGCAAGCCGTGGCAATCCCTTTCTTCCCCGTAAAAACGGAACCAGCCGCCCATACGAGGCAGTCAGGGATCCCACGGTGCTTCGCACCGCGGGATGACACACTCAAAGGCACTTCGTTCCCCGGAATGACATTCCCCTTGTCATTGCGAGGCTTGCGCCAGCAAGCCGTGGCAATCCCTTCCTGCCTCGTGAAAGCGGAACCCATCGCCCAGACGAGGCAGTCAGGGATCCCACGGTGCTTCGCACTGCGGGATGACACACTCAAAGGCACGGCGTGCCCTGGAATGACAGACTCAAAAGTGTTCCGCTCCGGGAATGACATTGGGATCATTTTCATGGTTCGCGGTGAGTTATACTCATGATGAATTCATAAAAAATTGCGATATTTTTGTAAATTCTTTCTCCTTAAGAAATGACATAGATTTTGATTTAAAGAACAGCTGGTGCTTTTTTTCCGCGCGTCTCGCTTTTCCCGCTCTATTCAAACCAGATAAACCAGATAGACAAGAGAGACGAAATGGACTGTAAGGTATAGGTCAGGCTGGATTTCCTCTTGGAATCGGTTTAAAATTGACATAACCGGGTTTTTCGAGGAGGCTGCTTGTGAAAATCATTAAAACGGGTTCAGTCATCTTTTTTATTATGGTGTTATTCACTGCCTGCGCACCGGGGCCCAACCCCATGGAAGGAACACCGGATGCCGGCGGCGATGTCGCCGGATTCTGGAAAGGACTCTGGCATGGGTTGATCGCGCCTGTCACTTTCATCATTTCCATTTTTACGGAAAGTGTCCGTTTTTATGATGTCCACAACAATGGATTCTGGTATAACTTCGGTTTTGTGGTCGGCGCCGGGCTGATTTTTAACGGAGGCCTGCTGGGCGGCCGGTGGGCGAAAAACCGGGATTGACAGCCGCCTGAATCTTGAGCCAGGTAGAAACGTTATGGCTATTGATTCGACGGCTTTGGAATGAGAAAATAAAATATATATTCTGTCAGTCATAAAGGAAGGAAGGCAATCATGAATTTATCAAAACGGGAACAACGCGACATCGTGGCGCAATGGGCCTTTGACACCCGGCCGATCCTTGGACGCATGCACCTCTGGCTGGAGGATGTGAATGTGGAGTGGGTCCGGGGCAAGCCGGCGCCGGAGTTCACTAAAAGTATCGGTTTTATGGACGGCCGCATGGAGCGGCTGATGATCATGACTGTGGCTGTGACCGCGTTGGGGACGCGGCTTTTCGGCCGCTTCGGCGAAGGCAAAGGCAAGAGCAAAGAAGAGGTCAACCGGGTGAAAAAGGATGCGGATGCCATATCCGCTTATGCCATGAGCGAAGGCCTGTGGTATGCCAGCCGCCAGCTCCCCGAAAACCACGCCGTGCTGGTGTGCATGGGGGAGGGGTTGATGCCGAAAGTGGGAGAAACCAAGGAAATGGGCTCCAACCCTCAGCTGGGTTTCGGACGTGTTTACGCCCGGCCCCAAGTGGCCAGATGGCTGGACGGGAAAGTGAGCCGGTTGCTGAATGAAGATGATTACGGATGGGAGGAATTCCGGGAAGATATCAAAGACGCCGGAATCACGGTTTGGGGAGCCGCCATTGACACCCTGGAAAACACCTCCCGTTTCGCCAAAGGAAAAACCACCGGGCCCATGACGATACTGCATCTTTTTAACCAGCCGCTGATTATCACCAAGCCTTATGAGGGCTATATGGGCAACCTGTTTCTTCCCATGGAAGTCCTCCGCAAGGCGGAGGAGAAATCGGTTCTTCTGGATTTCCGGACGCCGCGGAAAAATGTGGTTGAGGCGATTGAAGCCGCCTATTCCGGCATCAATCGGAAGAACATTCATGTTTGGACTTTAGGGGGGGAAAGCCGGAGAAAGCGTTTGGGGCCGCTCTGGGAACAGTGGAGGCGGCTCGGTGTTCATTTGGTGGAAGACGGCTGGACTCTTCCCACCGAAGGCAGAGCCTTCGTCGAATCCGGGACTTACGCCCCCACTTATCTGGTGGGTTCCTGGAAAGACAAGGAAGGCGAGGCCCATCTGTTTATCACTGACGGTTACGCGGCTTCAGCTGAAGCTATGCAGGCGGTCAGTCTGACCCCGGCCCTGGATTTGGATGGGTCACTGGTGACCTTCACCTCAAAATTCAAACTCCCCATTGATAAAGAGCAGCATGTCATGCGGCTGGATCCGGACTCGCCGGATTTCAAAAACCGGCTGGGAAAGTTGTTTGAAAGTCCGGTGGATCAGGATATGGTCAACCAATACAGGGATTTGATAATGGAAGCCCGGAATGCCGGGATGCCGGAGAGACACCGGGTTATCCGTGCGGCGGATTTTTTCCCGGAGAAGAATTGGGAGGTGGCGGCTTTATCCGGCTACATGTGCGATGATCCGTACACCGGGGTGCAGGGCATTGAGTGCCTGGATGATGAAAGATACCGGGTGACGGCACGGATATCCACTCCCCGGGCCTGCAAATTGATCACTTTCGTTTTTCGTTTGATGGAAAAGCCTGAAGAACAGCGCCTGGTTTTCAATCCGCTTTTAACCCGTTTTATTTATGGTGAGGACTTCCGGACCCGCCCGGTGAAGATCTCGGACTCCGGCCGGATCCGCAATGAGCTTCAGACCCTGTGCACTGAAGCCTTGGAATACCCGGGCGGCGGCAAAATCAGGGTTCATTTCGACCGGATCCCTCCGGAGGTTATTTCCACTGAGGATCAGGCAGTCCTGCGAGAAGTGCTGGAGTGGTACAAGGCCCATCACCCCATTTGGTTCCATTGGCTGGAAATCATCTCGTGAATTGAAAAGCGGGTGGGGTTAATAGGGAGGGTTTTGTGCGGCATAAATAATTGCTATAATAACGATAGATATTATAGATAATAATTTTTCTGGAGGGAATTATGGCTGAAATCAAGGTTGACTGCATAAACGAAACCTGTCCCATTCCTTTGGTGAAAACCCGCAAAGCTTTGCGGAACGCCGGGAAGGGGGATATCATTATAGTGAAGGGGACTCATCCCTCATCCCGAAAAGAAATCCCGATGGCGGTAAAAGCCATGGGATTGGAAATATTAGATGAGGAACAGGAGGGAGAAGTATGGACAATAAAAATACGAAGTTGACTTCCGGCACCGGGAAGCCCGGGAAGGCGACCTTGATCGTGCATTCCGGGGAAATGGATAAAATATACAGCGCCTTGATTATTGGAAACGGAGCCCTGGCCATGAACATGGACGTCTCCATGTTTTTCACCTTTTGGGGACTGCAGCGCTTGAAAAAAGGCCGGCTCGATAAAGGCGGGCTGTCCAAAATGAATTTTCTCGGCCTGGGGAAATGGATGGTCAAACGCAAGATGAAAAAGGCCGGGACCGCTTCCTTGGAACGGATGTTCCAGGATTATATTGACCTGGGCGGGCAAGTCTTAGCCTGCGACATGACCATGGAGATAATGGGGATTAAAAAAGATGACCTGCGGGGGGACTTGATCACCGATTACTGCGGAGTGGGAACTTATGTCAACGAGGCCCGGGAATCGACCTTGACCCTTTTTATCTGAGGAGAGGCTATGAAAGGCAAATATGTTTACCTGGATAATGCCGCCGCCACCCGAATGGACGAACAGGTTCTGGAAGCCATGCGGCCGTATTTTTTTGATATCTACGCGGTGGCGTCTTCCGAGTTCGGCTATTCTCTGGGGATCCAATCCCGAGAAGCGCTGGATAAAGCCCGGGAAAGCCTGGCCGCCCGGTTGAACACGGACAGTGAATGCTTTATTTTCACTTCCGGGAGCACCGAGTCCAGCAATATGGCCATCAAGGGAACAGCTTTAGCTTTGGCCGGGAAAAAAGGGAAACACCTGGTGGTTTCCCGGATTGAGGATTTTCCTGTCCTCCACTCCGCCCGGGCCCTGGAAAAAAACGGATTCAAGACGACTTATCTGAATGTTGATAAAGAAGGATTCGTGGACCTGGACCAACTGAGGGATTCGCTGACCGGAGATACCTTTCTGGTATCCATTCAGCATGCCAACCAGGAAATCGGAACCGTTCAGGATATAAAAGCCATTGCGGAGATCTGCCGTGAAAAAGAAGTCCTTTTTCACACCGACGCCACCCATGCTTTCGGGCGGCTGCCGATTGACACCAAGGAGATTCAGGTGGACATGATCACGGTTTCCGCTCACACCCTGCACGGCCCCAAGGGAACCGGCGGTCTTTTTTTGCGCAAAGACACACCGTTCACCAAATGGATGGACGGGGGATTCCAGGAGTTCGACCGCCGTGCCGGAATTGAGAATATCCCCGGAGCGGTGGGATTCGCAAAGGCCTTGGAGCTGGTAACGGATGAGGAAAACCGGGGCATCCAATCCCTGCGGAACCGGCTGATCGACCGTGTGCTTACCGAAATTCCCGATACCACCCTCAACGGCCCGAGCGGGAAACGTCTTCCCCAGAATGCCAACATCACCATTCATTTTGTGGAGGGCGAATCCATCACCCTTCACATGGATATGCGCGGTTTTGCGGTCAGCACCGGTTCGGCTTGTTTCAGCCGTTCCCTGGAAGCCAGTCATGTCATCACCGGCATAGGCGGCGACCATGAACGCGCCCACGGTTCGATTCGGTTCACCATGGGGCGCTATAACACCCTTGAAGATGTGGAAAATACCGTCGACGCTCTGGCCGAAGTGGCGGAACAGCTGCGCAAGATAAGCCCCTTGAAACATAAGAAGGAGGAATCATGACATCTGATTTTCCTTACAGCGAAAAAGTTCTGGAGCATTTCCGCAATCCTCAAAATGTGGGAAAGATTGAGAATCCGGACGGTAAAGCCGTGGAAGGGAGCCCTGCCTGCGGGGATATGGTGGCGGTATATATCGACGTTGATCCTGAAACCAAAAAAATAACCGACATCAAGTTCGAATCATACGGATGCGCCTCCAACATCGCCACAGGTTCCATCATCACGGAGCTGGCTAAAGACAAAACCCTGGAAGAGGCCAAGAAAATTTCCTGGAAGCAGGCTTCGGAAGCCTTGGGGGGGTTGCCCAATCTCAAAGTTCATTG
Organism: Candidatus Aminicenantota bacterium; assembly: GCA_046483285.1. Lineage (GTDB taxonomy): Bacteria > Acidobacteriota > Aminicenantia > Aminicenantales > Aminicenantaceae > CAYRTV01. Next base: position 6,282 of record JAWODN010000004.1, read on the forward strand.
TTCCGTGCTGGCGGTTCAGGGGCTGCGCGCCGCTATTCAGAATTATGAGGAAAAACATGGGCTGGCGGAGAAGAAAGAGCCCACCACGGAAAAAACCGTTCGTAAGCGTCTCCGCCGGGTCATGAATCCGCTCACCGGGTTGGATGTGGTCAAGACCAATCTTATCGGCGATATCGAAGTCAAGGATGGGAATGTCACTATTGAGATCAATCTGCCTCCGGACCATCAGTTCTCCGGCAGCATCAAGGAAGAGATCGCCGAGAAAGTCGAAACGCTGTGGGATATAAAAAAAGCGAAGGTTACGTTCGAGAAGTGATTCAGCGCCGGAAACCGGCGGAAAGGCCGGTTATTTCACGGCGAATTTGATCAAGCCGGACTCACGGGGGCTGCCGCTTTCCCGGTAGGCGGTCACCATCCAGAAATAGGTTTTTCCGCTTTTCAGTTCGGACAAAACATCAGGAGCCGGCGTCCACCGGGTGGAATAAATTCTGCCGCTTTCCCAGAGAGGCCGGAGGTCATCGCCGAAGATATGCAGACGGTAATATTCGGTCCCGGCGGTTTCATTCCAGGCGAATTTGATTTTGGACGTGTTGACTGTTTCCACCGGGGATATGATTTGAATGGAGGGCTCGCCGCTCCGCATGTGGACCGGTTCCGGCCGGGTGAGAATCAGAATAAAAACCGCAGCGGCCATAACCAAAAAGACCGCGGAAGCCGCCGCCAAAACCGGACGATTTTGAAAAACCCAGGGGCGGATCCGCTCCCGGATGCCCGGATTTTTGTCTTCGATTTTCCGGAGAAATTCCCTCTCTTTTTTCAAAATCGCGATAATGGTATGAAACTCCCGGGTGCAGGAGCCGCATTTGTCGATATGGCCAAGAACGGCCAGACGCTCCCTTAGGGGCAGTTCCATCCGGGCGGCCGACACCAGTTTTTCCGGCGCCGGACATTCCTCCCTCCCGGTATGATGTTTATGGAGATTGTTTCTGTATGCCTCCTTAATGACAGAAAGGCTTAGGGTTTTGTCTTCTTTTTTCCTCATAACACACCAATCATCATGGATTTCCGGCTTTCGTTATATAGGACGCGGAAAAGGGGCGATTTTCTCACCATAGGGGATAATTTTTTTCCGATTCCGGTCCCCCGTTTCCGCAAGTCAAGGCCGGCCGGAATGACAAAGCCGGCCTTGATTGAATGAAGTCTCGTACCGGTTATTGTCTTTGGCTGCTTTCCTTCTGCTGAACTTGAAGCGGCGGCGATTCGCCCTTTTTGTCTTGACCTATGTATATTGTTCTATGGGGGAACGGAATCTCAATGCCGAGTTTGTCGAAAGTCTTCTTGATTCTCCGGTTGTATTCTCTTCCCACCATCCACTGCTTGATGGGCCGGGTCTCAATCCGGGCTTTGATGATGATAGCGGAATCAGCAAATTGGTCCAGCCCCAGTATCTCTATCGGCTTCAAAATGAAATCTTTGTAATCCGGATCATTGCGCATCTCTTCATCTATTTTTTTAACCACTTCAATCACTTCGTCCACGTCTTCCCGGTAAGCCACACCGATTTCGAAAAGATAGCGGGAAAAATCTTTCGTCATGTTCGTGACCACATCGATCATACTGTTGGGGATGAAATGAACGTTTCCCGCCAGGTCCCGGATGATGGTCATTTTGAGATTGACCTGCTCAACGAGTCCTCCTTTGCCGGCGACATTGATCACATCGCCCACCCGGATTTGGTTCCAGAGCAAAATAAAGATTCCGTTTAAATAATCTTTAACCAGGCTTTGCCCGGCGAATCCTATCGCCAGGCCGGCGATACCGGCTGCAGCCAGAAGAGGCCCTATTTCTATTCCCACCTGTCCCAGTACGGTAAGCATAACGAATATCCAAATAACCACGTTGAGAAATGTCAAGATGACCGAACTGAGTGTATTGACCCGCTTTTCCGTTTCCGGGTCTTCTTTCCTCTCCAGGAAAAAAGAAACGAACCGGCGGGAAATCAGCCGGCTGACCCGGGTGAGGAGAAAGGCTAAAATGAAGATAATGAACAGGCGGACACCTGTGGTGAACAGCCAGACTTTCATTTGCTCCAATATAGCTGTAAAATCCATTTAAAACCTCCTTTTAACCGCATTTTTTTTACCCTCCGGGAGGGAATTCTGACTTATTACTTAGCCTGAATTATACCTTTTTTGATTTACATAGAAAATCGTTTTCTTGCGGCCATGGGAGCGGGTGATGGATCGCCGCCACGCGGATGCCCCCCGGATGCCCCCAGCGAGGACATCCGCTCCCATTCCGGCTTTGCTCCCCTCTCCTGCGGAGAGGAACCGTGCCTGCTCAGCCTTCATCCGGGCGGGGGCGGCGTGGTTTCTTATAAGAGGTCGGCCTGATTGAGTTTTCCTTTTCAAGGGGTTAAAATAAAAAAAGCGAAGCGGCTTCAACTCCGCCTGGGAAGCCGGTCCGCGTCATCACATTATTATGATCAAGGAAACAACCATGAAAAGACTGGACTGCATTTTTCATTCCAAGAGTGTGGCTGTGATCGGCGCCTCCAGGCAGCCGGGCAGCGTGGGCCATTCCCTGCTGGCCAATATTATTGACAGCCGTTTTCAAGGAATCGTCTACCCGGTCAATCCTAAAGCCGGAGGGATTCTGGGATTCAAAACCTATCCCAGTGTTCTGGATATTCCCGATCCGGTGGATTCGGCGGTGGTGATTGTGCCGGCCCCTTATGTGGCGAAGGTGCTGGATGAATGCGGCAAAAAAGGAATCAAGGCCGCCGTGACCATATCAGCCGGCTTTAAGGAAACCGGTGAAAAAGGGGGAGCCCGGGAAAAAGAAGTCCAGCGGGTGATCCGCAAACACAATATCGCGCATATCGGGCCCAACTGTTTGGGCGTGATCAATACCGCTCCGGAGACTTCCATGAACGCCACCTTCGGCACATCCATGCCGAAAGAGGGAAACATCGCGTTTCTCTCCCAAAGCGGGGCTTTGTGTGTGGCCGTTCTGGATTATGCCAGGGAAGCCAATATCGGTTTTTCCAAATTCATCAGCATGGGAAACAAGGCCGGAGTGAACGAGAATGACCTGCTGCGGTATCTCAAGGACGATTCCAAGACGGATGTGATTCTTATGTACCTGGAAGACCTGGTGAACGGCCGGGAATTCATGCGGATCGCCCAGGAAATCACCGATCACCCTGAAAATCCCAAACCGGTGCTGGCGCTTAAAGCCGGCCGGACGGTCATCGGCGCCAAGGCGGTATCCTCACACACCGGCTCTTTGGCCGGATCGGACCGGGTGTATGACGCTGTTTTCGAGCAGTGCGGAGTGATGCGCGCCGATACCCTGGAAGAAGTCTTTGATTACGTCAAGGCCTTTTCCACCCAGCCGCTTCCCAAGGGGAACCATACCGCTATTATTACAAACTCGGGCGGGCCGGGAATTCTGGCCACCGACACCTGCATCAATCATGGGCTTAATGTGGATCCTTTTCCGGAGAAGATCCGGACGGCGCTTTTGGAGGTGCTTCCCGAGGGGGTGAGCCCAAACAATCCGCTGGATCTGATCGCGGAAGCCCAGGAAAAGCAATATGAAGCCGCGATGGACATTCTTCTTTCCGATGATCAAGTTCATTCCGCAATTGTTATTCTGACCCCCACGGCTTTCACTCATGTGAAATCAATCGCCTATGCCATTGTCCGCCAGGCGGAGGCCCACCGCAAGCCGGTCCTGTGCTGTTTTCTGGGCGTATATGATGTTTCCGCCGGCATCGAGATTCTGGAGGAAAACAATATCCCCACCTACCGGTTTCCCGAATCCGCAGCCCGGGCCCTGGCCGAATTGACCCGGTTCACTTGGTGGATGAAAAAGCCGCAGACGGAAGTAAAAGCCTACCGGGTGGACAAAACGCGGGTAAAGCAAGTTATGGAAAAAGCGCGGGATGAAGGCCGCACGTTTCTAATGGAACCGGAGGCCTATAAAGTGATGGAGGCGTATGGTTTTCCAGTCGTTCGTTCCCGGCTCGCGGCTTCTCCGGACGAAGCCTCTGCGGCCGCTGAGGAAATCGGTTACCCGGTGGTGATGAAGATCACCTCGCCGGATGTGATTCACAAATTCGATTTCGGCGGCGTCCGGGTGGGGATTGAAAATGACGCTGAAGTCAGAGCCGCTTTCAGGGAAATCAAGGAATCCGTTCTCAACCGCGATCCGGAAGCCAGAATCAAAGGCATTCTGGTGGAAGAGATGGCCGGCAAAGGCCAGGAGGTTATTTTAGGGGTCAGCAACGATCCCCAGTTCGGGCCCATCCTGATGTTCGGATTGGGCGGCATTTATGTGGAGGCCCTGGAAGACGTGACTTTCCGCCTGGCTCCGGTGACCGAGCTTTCAGCCCGCCGCATGATCACCACCACCCGCACCTACAAGATCCTGGACGGATACAGGGGCGGCCCGGTCTATGACATCCCCGCCATCGAAGACTGTCTCAAACGTTTGTCTCAACTGGCGGTGGAATTCGATGACATTCAGGAACTGGACATCAACCCCCTGATCGTGTATCCGGAGGGTAAAGGCTGTGCTATTGTGGACGCCCGGATCATTCTGAAAGAATAGAAATGAAACGGCGTCATTAAATTTCCCGCATATCCCGCCCTCTTCCGGCCAGCGAGACCATATAGACGAAATGGACTATTTTTGTTATTTTCGAAGTTATAGGACGGACTAATATGAAATGAAAGGAGAATGGAGTTGATCAAAAGAACGGCTTTGATCTTAGGGTTTTGTTTATTGGTTTTGACCGCTCTGTCTGCTCAAAACGGGACGGAGCCGGTAAAAACTTCGGATTTATTGAAACTGAAGACTATGACCGGGATCGATATTTCCCCTGACAGCGGAAATGCTGTTTTTGTCTTAACCTCTATGGGCAAAGACAGTAAAGGAGAATACCGGTATTTCCGTCATTTATGGCTGGCGGATTTGAATGAGACGGACATTCTCACGCAGCTCACTTTCGGAGAGCGCAGTGACGGCTCTCCGGCGTGGTCTCCGGATGGATCGCGGATTGCCTTTATCCGGCGTTATGAGGACAAGCCGCAGGTCTGGGTTCTTCCCATTGAGGGAGGGGAGGCCTTTCCGGTGACCGGTACCGGGCATGGTGTCTCCAGCTTTGAATGGTCGCCGGACGGGGAAAAAATTCTTTTTTCCTCCCGAATTCCGGAATGGGCGGTGGAAGGCACACCGGGCTGGCCCTATGAAAGGCCCGGCCGGGAAAAGGGGGATGTTCCCAACTGGAAAAAGAAGTCCCAAAAAGAGGAACCTGCAGAGAACCGGGATGAGAATGAAAATGCAGCCGCTGTCAAACCCGATCCGGATGGAGATCTTCAGCAAATCCGGGCCTGGCTGGCCCAAAACGCCTCCAAGGATAATCCCCGTGTTTTGACCCGGCAGAATCTCCAGGGGGAAACCAGCCTGCAGCCCCGGCTCTCTTACTCCCATCTTTTTGTAATCGACGCCGCGCCGGAAGCGGAAGCGGTTCAATTGACGGATGGATATCAGAGTTTCGGCAATTTCGATTGGTCCCAGGACGGCGAAAAAATCATCTGCACGTCCATTGCTTTTGATGAGCATCCCGACCGGGTTCAGGACAGCGATCTCTGGATTATGAATGCGGACGGCAGCGGTTTGGAGCTTTTCCTGGACTGGAAAGATTTCGGGGTGTCCTCGCCCAGGTATTCTCCGGACGGGAAAACTATCCTTTTTTCGGTCCGCGATCAAAACGAACGAGGTTACGCCCTCTCCAAGTTGGCGGTCATTCCGGCCCGGGGCGGAGAACCGCGGCCCCTGACTTTTGATTTCGACCGCAGCGCATCCGGCGCCCGCTGGTCTCCGGACGGAAAATACGTCTATTTTACGGCACCGGACCAAGGCGCGTTCCCGCTTTTCCGTGTTCCGGCTGAAGGCGGTGAGGTGGAACCGGTGATAAAAGGCCAATCCGGAGTCCGGGGTTTTGATATCGGCGGCAGTCGACTGGTTTACGCCTTGACCAAGGTGGAAAATCCCTTTGAGCTTTATCTGGCCGGTACGGGCGGCCAGGATGCCCGGGTGTTGACTTCTTTCAACGCCGACTGGATCAAAGAGAAAAAGATTGTGTTTCCCCGGGAAGAGTGGCTGGATGACGGCCGGGGATTTAAAATCCAGTACTGGGTGATGGAGCCCGCGGAGCGCATCCCCGGAGAGAAATATCCGCTGGCCTTGGAAATTCACGGCGGCCCCTCCTCCATGTGGGGGCCGGGGGAATTCACCATGTGGCATGAGTTCCAGCTTTTGGCCGCCCGCGGCTTCGGGGTGGTGTATTGCAATCCGCGGGGCAGCGGAGGGTACGGATTTGATTTTAAAAAAGCCAATTACCGGGATTGGGGAGAAGGCCCGGCTTCCGATATCCTGGCCGCGGCGTCGGCTGCCGCCGAGCTGGAATGGGTGGACCCGGACCGGCAGGTGGTCACCGGCGGCAGTTACGCCGGGTATATGACCGCTTGGCTGGTCTCCCAGGATCATCGCTTCAAGGCCGCGGTGGCTCAGAGAGGGGTCTATGAGCTTTCCGTGTTTTTCGGCGAGGGGCGGGCCTGGCGCCTGGTCCCCAATCATTTCGGGGGATATCCATGGGAAGCCGGCCCGCGGGAATTCCTGGATGCCAACTCTCCGCAGACGTTTGTCCACCGGATCCGGACGCCGCTTTTAATCATTCATTCCGACCTGGACCTGCGCACCGGGGTGATCCAATCGGAATACCTCTACAAGAGCCTTAAGGTGCTGGGCAAACCGGCGGAGTATGTCCGCTATCCTCATGAAGGGCATGATCTTTCCAGGTCCGGCCATCCGGAACGCCGCATGGACCGGCTGAACCGGATCATTGAGTTTTTTGCCCGCTTCATCTGAACTGGAGGATGAAAGGGGCGAGGCGGCCGCAGGTGCCAGCCGCATGGCGTTGTCATCTTGAGCAAAGAGAAGGACTCTTTTCTCCTCCCCCGCGGCATTTTTTTTGAATTCATCATGTGTATAATACACTACAAACGATGAAAAGGAATCCTGAACGGCTGCCATCCATCGCCCGCTCCCATGGCCGCGAGAATTCGATTTTCTAAGATATAGCTCAGATGAGCTCATAACCACGGGATTCAGGGAGAGAGTTTACATGGAAATGAAGACTTCTGAACCAAAAGGGATCAAAACGGGAAACGCCGTCGTCATCATGGTTTTTCTGGTTTGTTTCTATGCTTTTCCGGGGCTTGTTTCGGCTTTCCAGCCTGCGGCCCGCCACCACCAGCAGCAAAAGACTCTGGAGGAGCGGTTCAGCTTGGCCAGAGAGCTCGCTTATCAAAATCGATTGGATGAAGCCCGGGAAATCTGCCTGGATATCCTTCAGAAAAAATCTGATTATCATGATGCCCGGGTATTGTTAGGGAAAATTTACGCGCGGAGCAGCCAACTGGAGTTTTCGAGCCGTGAACTTCAGACCGCGCTTCGGGCCCAGCCCCGCCGCAGGGACGCTTTGACGGCTTTGGCGGATGTGGAATTTCGGAGAGGTGATTTCGAACAGGCACTCCGGGTGTTGGAGCGGGCTTTGACTTTTTACCCTGAAGATAAAGAGTTTTGGCTGAAAAAAGCTCAGGTTCTTTTGGCCATGGAGGAATACCGGCGCGCCGACCGGGAGTTGGATAAATTATTGAACATTTATCCTCATTTCAAAAAAGCCCATGAATTGCAGGACCAGGTCGCGCTTATCTTAAGAAAATACAAGATCACCTTGGGATACCGGGGAGATTTTTTTCAGCGGGCCGGGATGGGATACGGGCCCTGGCAGCTGGGCTCCTTAGAGGTGCTTCGCCGTTTTCCCGCCGGTTCGCTTCTGGGACGGGTCCTCTATGCCCGGAGTGTTTTCGCGGATCCTCAAATACGCACCGGCTTCCAAGCTGAAATCGAAGCGTATCCGGAAATAAGTTCCCGTCTTTACGCTCACCTGAATGCGGGATATTCCTCATCGGATATTTTCCCGGACCGCCGCCTGGGAGGAGAAATTTATGCCGTTCTTCCCGCCGGATTTGAAGTCTCAGGCGGCGCCCGCCATCTTCAGCTTCCCTCCTCGGGAGTGATGCTTTATACCGGAACCTTGGGCAAGTATTTTAAAAACAACCTGTTGTCCTTTCGGCCTTTTGTCTCCCGGGAGAATTCGGAACTTTCATACTCCGGACTTTTGCTTTTCCGGCATTACCTGCGAGGGGATAAGGAATATTTTGGGTTGCTGCTGGGCGGAGGACCGGTGCCGGTGGACCTGATCTTTTTCAGAGATTTCGAACGGAATAACGCATATAAAATGGGGCTGGAGTTTCAGAAAAGACTATTCGGTTCCTGGGTGGTCAATGTCCACGGGCGTTATGAAAAAGAAGAACACAAAGTGGATTCTTTCGGTGACCGGTTCATTCTGCGGCTGGGCCTGCAGAAATTTTTTTAAGCCCCTCACTGGGGCGTCACTCGATTCCGCCGGGTGATATCCCGCCCCTTCCCCGTTTGTCCCCATTGCCATAAGGAATCGATTTTCTCAGTAACTCAGTTTATGTTTCCCGCTTGAGCGCCACCCGGTTGCGTCCTTTATTTTTGGCCTCATAAAGAGCCTGGTCGGCCTGCTTGACCAGAATTTCTGAATCCATGACGCGCTGTTCCGACGGAGCCGCCGCAACTCCAAGGCTCAATGTTACGGCTAATTCTTTGCCGTCCGGTTCGTGGCGGATTTGCTCCACTTTTTTTCTTATCCGTTCCGCTACAAATACTGCTTTTTCTAAAGTGGTTCCGGGAAGGACCACGGCGAATTCCTCTCCCCCGTAGCGGCCCACCACGTCATACTCCCGGCAAGCGGACCGGAGACAACGGGCGGTGGCGGCCAGAATGTCATCCCCTGCGGTATGCCCATACGCGTCATTGATGCGTTTGAAGTGGTCCAGGTCGGCGATGATCAAAGCCACCGGTTTTTTCTCCCGGCTTCCCCTCTTCAGTTCTTCCCGGAGCCTCTCCAGCACCGCCCCATGGTTCAGCAAACCGGTGAGGCTGTCGGTCCGGGCCAGGACCCGAAGTTTCTCATTGGCGTTTTCCAAAGCGTCTTCTGTTTTTTTGCGCCGGGTGATGTCCATCTCATTGACTAAAA
>JAWODN010000099.1:0-13148 GCA_046483285.1 Candidatus Aminicenantota bacterium
GTGCGGTCATAGAACTGGTCGGGAATAAAAATATGGCGCGGTTTGATGTGTTTTTTCAAAGACCCCACCGAGTTCACAGAAATAATCCTTCCGGCACCCAGCATTTTAAACCCGTATATGTTGGCCTGATAATTGATTTCCGAAGGGAGGAGGGGGTGTCCCCGTCCATGCCGGCTGAGAAAGGCGATCTCCCGGCCTTCCAAAGTTCCGACAACGTAGGCTTCTGAGGGTTTTCCGAAAGGCGTATCCAATTCGATTTCCCTTAGATTTTGAATTCCTTCGATGTCATACAAGCCGGTTCCACCCAAAATTCCGATTTCAATTTCCGGATGTGACTCTGATTTTGTGATCATTTTTTCTCCTTAGAATATGAGGGCCGTTTTCAGCAACCCGCGCGGGTCAGGTATATAATTATTTCCCGGTCATGTCAAGAAAGCCGGACTTTATCAGCCGCACTCCAACCGGTTCTCTTCTGATTCTCCCAGGAAAACATGAACGGGTCAAACCCGCGGATTTGTATTTTTCAGCTGATTTGGTTATTCTGAATGTTGAGCGGACCAGGGTTGCCGCAGACGGAAAAAGACGGCCATGACGCCTTTTTTTATATGAATTCATCATGAGCATAAAACACCGCGAACCATGAAAATCGGAAGGGAGCACAAGCCTTACCTGAATTCCATATGCCACAAAGAAACAATTTTCTAAGTCATTCATCATGTGTATAATACAACAAAAACGATGAGTGTCATTTCTGAACGGCTGCCATGGGGGGGGATGATGGATAAGCCGGCCCGTATGAAGGCTGAGCGGGCATGGTTCCTCTCCGCAGGAGAGGAGAGCGAAGCCGGAATCGGAGCGGATGTCCTCGCTGGGGACATCCGCGTGGCGGCGATCCATCTCCCGCTCCCATGGCAGCAAGAAAACGATTTTCTAACCTGGCTTATTCACGGGCCGGGATTGCCGCAGATGTCGGATTGCGGCGAGGAAGTCGCGGCACTTCACTGCGGCGAGCCGCAACCCGGCAGATGCGGTGAGATCCGGCCCGCCCGAAGGATGCGGTGTCATCGCAATTTTATCATGAATAGGTCAGGTTTGGTTACTGGAAGGAAGTTATTATGAATAAAAACAACGAGTTGGCATTTGCGGCCGCGCTTCTGAATAAGGCTGAGAAGATTTCCGTTTTAACCGGGTCCGGAATTTCCGCGGAATCAGGAATTCCCACCTTTCGAGGGAAAGAAGGGCTTTGGAAGCAATTCCGGGCGGAAGATTTGGCCACGCCCCAAGCTTTTTCTCAAAATCCTGAAACGGTTTGGGAATGGTATGATTGGAGAAGGAGCATCATCGCATCCAAGGCACCCAATGCCGGGCACCGCGTCCTGGCTGACTGGGGGAAAAAATTTCCGGTTTTCACCCTGATAACCCAGAACATCGACGGCCTCCACCAAAAAGCGGGATCCCGCGACGTGATTGAGCTTCACGGCAATATCTGGAAACTCCGCTGCGTCAGCGAAGAAACGGTTACCGAAAACCATGATTCACCCCTTAAGGAAATCCCTCCCCGCTGCTTCAAATGCGGGGCTCTGCTGCGTCCCCACGTTGTATGGTTCGGAGAACCCCTGGACATGCCTCTTCTTCAGAAAGCCTCCAGCCTGGCATCAGAAAGCGATGTCACCCTGGTTATTGGAACTTCGGCGGCGGTCTACCCCGCCGCGGCCATCCCCTTTTCCGCCAAGGAAGCAGGAACCAAGCTGGTCGAAATCAATCCTGAAAGCACCCCCTTGACTCAATATGCCGACCTGTCTTTACGCGGCAAGGCCGGTAAAATCCTTCCGGAAATAGACCATATGCTTAAACATATGTCATCCCCGGACCAGGAGCCGCCGCAATGAAATACATTTATTTCGACGCTTCTTCCGGGATCAGCGGAGACATGATTCTGGGGTCCCTGCTGGATCTGGGGGTCGAACCGGCCCGTTTTATCAGCCAGATGAATCAACTGGGCCTGCCGGTTGAAATCGATATACATGCCACCCGGAGAATGTCGCTGCGGGGGCTTAAAGCCGAGGTGAAAGTCCGCTCAGAGAACCATGTTCTCCGGAGATGGACTGATGTCCTCGGATTGATCGAAAGCAGCCCTTTTTCCCAAGCCGTCAAAAAGATGTCTCTGGACATATTCAAAAATCTGTTCAAAGCCGAAGCCCGGGTTCACGGGCATGATTTTCAATCAACTCATCTTCATGAAGCCGGCGCGGATGACGCCATAATCGATATTTTAGGGGCATGTTTTTTGATGGAAGAGCTGAAAGTCAAACATGTTTTGTGCTCACCGCTCAACCTGGGGGGAGGCTGGGTTAAAACGGAACACGGGCGGCTCCCGGTTCCTCCTCCGGCCGTGGGAGAGCTGCTCAAGAATGTTCCGGTCTATTCCGCCCATGCTGAGCATGAATTGGTCACCCCCACCGGAGCCGCCATTATTTCCACCGTTGCCGCCGGCTTCGATAAATTCCCGGAACTTTGTTATGAGGCTGTGGGATATGGGGCCGGCTCCCGGAATATTCCGCATTTCCCGAATCTTCTCCGGGCATTTTACGGAGAAAAAAAAGACAGCGGTTTGACCTCTTCCATTTTTCAGCTGGAAGCCAATATCGATGACGCCAACCCTCAGATCCTGGCTGAGTTCATGAACAGGGCCCTGGAGGAAGGAGCTCTGGATGTTTTTTTAACCCCGGTGATGATGAAAAAAAACCGGCTCGGCTCCAAATTGACCCTGCTGGCGGAAAAGCATAAAATAGACACCCTGACCGGATTGGTCTTTCGGGAGACAAGCTCGATCGGAATCCGTTGTTTCCCGGTGGAGCGCCGGATACTGCACAGAGAGCTTGCCGCGGTTAAGGTTCTGGGAGAAACCGTTTCCATAAAAGTCTCTTATCATCAGGGCCGCGAGGTGCACGCGCACCCTGAATTTTCCGATTGCCTCCATGCCGCCAAGAAAACCGGAGTTCCTTTAAAAAAAGTGATGCAGCTGGCTCTGCATGAATTTATGATCAAACAGGGAGAAACAAGTGGATCTCAAGAAAATTGAAAAAGGCGTTGAGTTGATTTTGCAGGGAATCGGAGAAGACATGGAGCGTCCCGGAATAAAGAAAACACCCCGGCGGGTGTCCATGATGCTTCAAGAGATTCTGGGAGGCATGACTGAAGACCCCACTGAACTTCTGCATCCCATCCAAGGAGAATTCCACGACGAAATGGTGCTGATCAAGAATATTCCCTTATACTCTCTGTGTGAACACCACCTGCTCCCTTTCGCGGGAACCGCACATGTGGCCTATATTCCGAAAAGCGGGCGCATCGTGGGGCTCAGCAAAATCGCCCGTGTGGTGGAGATTTTTTCCCGCCGTCTGCAGGTGCAGGAACGGCTGACCAAACAGATCGCCGACCTTATTAATATTTCTTTGAACCCCCTGGGAGTTATGGTGGTTGTTGAAGCCGAACATATGTGCATGTCCATGCGGGGCATAAAAAAACCCCGCTCCCTGGCCGTCACGTCCGCTGTCCGGGGGTCATTCCGCAGCAGCAGCGCCACCAGGGCGGAAGCTATGAATCTGATCAAAGGAGGACTTCCCATTGGCCGAGAAACCTAAAAACACATTCTATATAACCACGCCCATTTATTATGTCAACGACGTCCCCCATATCGGACATGCCTACACCACTATCATCGCCGATGCTGTCAGCCGCTTTCACAAGCTGGCTGGAAAAGATGTTTTTTTTCTGACCGGCACGGATGAACACGGGCAAAAAATTGAAAAGTCCGCCCGGGAAAAAGGCATTGAGCCGATTCAATTGGCGGACCAGGTTGTCGGCCGTTTCAAGAACTTGTGGAAAGATTTAAACATTGAATATGATTATTTTATCCGCACCACCCAGGATCTGCACCAAAAGGGAGTTCAGAAATTATTTAAAAAATTAATGGATAAGGGGGATATCTATAAGGGGAACTACCGGGGCTACTACTGCGTCAGCGATGAAAACTTTCTTGCCGAGGATGTTCCCCTTGAGGACGAGGGCTATAAGATCTGCCCGGATTGCGGGAAAAAAGCCTATGCTCTCTCAGAAAAATGTTATTTTTTCAAACTTTCCGCTTACCAGAAAAAACTGCTGGATTTTTATAACCGCAACCCGGATTTTGTCCGGCCCCAAAGCCGAATGAATGAAATCACCAGTTTTGTCGCCCGGGGTCTCAAGGATTTGAGCATCACCCGGACCACAGTTGACTGGGGCATTCCCGCCCCAGGTGATCCCGACCATACCGTATATGTCTGGTTTGACGCTCTGCATAACTATTTGACCGGAATCGGATTCGGGTGGAACCCGAAACTCTATGAGCGCTTCTGGCCCGCGGATATCCACCTTATCGGGAAAGACATTCTGCGGTTTCACGCGGTTTTTTGGCCCGCCTTCCTCATGGCCGGAGGTTTTGATCTTCCTAAAACCGTATTCGGACATGGCTGGTGGTTGAAAGACAAGACAAAAATGTCCAAATCCCGGGGGAATGTCCTGGATCCTCATATCATCCTAAAAGTTTTCGGAACCGACCCTCTCCGGTATTTTCTTCTGCGCGAGATCCCCATCGGGCTGGACGGCAATTTTTCCCATGAAGGCTTCATCCACCGGGTCAACTCCGACCTGGCCAATGACTTAGGGAACCTGGTTCAAAGAACCCTGACCATGATTCAAAACTATTTTGACGGCCGGATCGATGAACCGGGAGACGAAACCGAAGCGGACCTCGACCTGAAGCGGAAGTTCGAAACTTATAAAAAACAAATTGTTTCCCATTATGAGACTATGGCGGTCAACCGGGCATTGGAAGACATCTGGGCTTATATAAACTTGACCAATAAATACCTGGCGGACCAGGAACCATGGAACCTGGCTAAAGATCCGGAAAACCGGCTCCGCTTAAAGCGGATTCTCTTTCAAGCCGCCGCCGCCCTTCGGGCTGTCAGTTATTTCCTTTATCCGGTGATGCCGGCATCCTCAGAGAAAATCTGGGAACTGCTGGGAGAAGAAAAAGCCCTCCGGGATGAAAAAATTCCGGAATTGAAATTCGAAAATTTCACAGCAGGGCGGATTTTGAAAAAATCAAAACCGCTTTTCCCCCGCGTGAATCTCAAGGATTTTTTGGAAAAAGAAACGCCCCCGGCTTCGCCGCCGGGAAAAACCGAACAGGAGGAAAAAATGAGTCAGATTTCATTCAATGAATTTAAAAAAATGGACCTCAGGGTCGCCGAAATAAAAGAAGCGGAAAAAGTTGAAGGCACCCAAAAACTGTTGAAACTTCTGCTGGATTTAGGCGGAGAAAACCGGCAGGTCGTCGCAGGAGTGGCGGAAACGTATTCTCCGGAAGACCTGAAGGGGAAAAAAGTGGTGGCTATCGTCAACCTGGAGCCGGCGGTCATACGCGGCGTCGAATCTCAGGGGATGATCTTGGCCGGCGTAAAAAAAGACGGGACCGCGGTGATTCCCTTCTTTTCTGAAGATATCCCCTCAGGCTCAAAAGTGCAGTGATCCTTATTCTTGTATGAGCGGGAATTGTTTTGTTACGGCTTTATAACATTCAGGTACGGCTGAAGCGAAAGGGACGGCACCGCTCCTTCCCTGAGAATCCGGGGTTTATCTTGAGTCAGATCCACAATAGTGGACGGCTTCCCTCCAGGGGTGGGGCCTCCGTCGACAATTCCATCCACCTTGCCTTCAAAAACTCTTGCGGCTTCTTCAGGACATGAGATTTCCGCCTGCCCGGAAATATTGGCGCTGGTCGCAGTTATGGGGAATCCTGTGTGATACAGCAGATCCGCCACCCAAGGGCAATCCGGCCAGCGGACAGCAAGAGTCCGCCCCGGTCCCAGAATATCATTAGGAAGGCGGGAAGACGCCTTCAAAATCATAGTGAGAGGGCCGGGCCAGAATTTTTGGGCCAGCTTTGAAAAAACAGCCGGCCGCTTGACTGTATTGGCTTCAACCATTTTCATGCCCGCGGCCAATACAGACAACGGTTTGGAAGAATCCCGTTTTTTGAGCGTGTAAATACGCTTGACCGCCGGAAGAGAATGACAATTGCCTCCCAAGCCGTAAAATGTATCCGTGGGATAAACTATAATTCCTCCCTCCTTCAGCATCCCCGAAATCAAACGGATAGAATCAAAATCCATATGCCATGGATCGATTTTTATAATATGAGTCTTCATCTCATTGATCATTTTCCCATCTGAATTTCATCCGGTCAACTCCTACCGCAAGCTCCTCCCTATTCCCCCCGATGAAACACCCGGAGATCCGTCGCCGCCACCTTCTTCAGATTGAGGCTTGACTCTCATGAGTATTCTATTTTATAACCACAAGGAAGGAAAATGGACGGATACGCCGTCTTTATTATATAGACTCAATGTCCCTGGACTTGGCATATAACTTGCAGCGAAAATGACATTTAATGAAAGGTTGAAGAGGAGAATATCATCATGAAAAAATATGTGTTGGCGTTCCTCATTTGTATTCTCATGACCCCCGGTTTCATTTTTTCTGATTTGGTATCTTTTCACATTGGATATTATATTCCCAGAGCGGAAGGAGATCTCTGGGACAAGGAATTCAAAAACCTGTCTTTCACCAAATCCGATTTTCATAACACCGTCTTTCATTTTTCTTATGAATACTTCTTGAGCCCTCAGATCAGTTTGACTCTGTCCATGGACAGTTACAACAAGCAGAAAGTCGGTTCATATCTCGGTTATGTCGGGTATCAGACTTTTTCAGGCGATTGGGCCTATCCGGATATGTATACAGGGGAATTTGACCCCAGCCACGCTTTATCCGTGTCGAATACACCCATACAAGCCTCTATTAAATTTCTTCCCTTAGGTCGCACGGCCAAGGTCATTCCTTATGTGGGCGGGGGAGCCGGCGTTTTTGTCTGGACTGTCAGCATTCGCGGGGACATCATAGACTTTTCAGATGAGCGGTATGATTCTCAAGAAGAGGTTATCGTTTATCCCATTTACCAAGTCAACAGGCGCGGTGAAAGCAAATTCGCTTTAGGTTTCCATGGGTTCGGCGGCGTAATGATTCCCATAGCCAACCGTATCAGTGTGGACGGAGGATTCAGATTCAGTGTCGCCGAAGGGAATCTCACTGATGAGTTTTACACGGAGTTCCTTGGTGTCGAAACGCTCGATCTGAGCGGATATATCATATCCATAGGCATAAATTACTGGTTTTAAGCTTTTTTTCACGGATGCCTTTATTTTTCCGCAAGAAAAGGACACATGACCTTTTTTCGGCACATCTTTAAAGTTCCTATGCCCCGGAAAAAAGTTGTTTTCTTTGGCACGGATATTGCATAATACGAAGGTAAAGGAGAAGAAGAAATGAAAAAATATCTCATGGTGATTTTGGTTATGTTGATTATGACCCCGGGCCTCATTTTTTCTGACGTGGTATCCTTTCGCCTCGGGTATTTCATTCCCCGTGCGGAAAGCGATCTGTGGCAAATTGAATTTGAAAATATGTCCTTCATGAAATCCGATTTTCAAAGCACGCTGTTCGGATTTTCTTATGAGTATTTCATCAATCGGCAGATCAGCTTCGCTTTAAGCATCGACGCCTACAGCCAGCAGCAAACCGGATATTACCGCGGTTATGTGGGATACGAGGATTATGACGGCGATTGGGCTTATCCGGATATATACCGGGGCGATTTTGATCCCAGTCACGTATTTTCCGTGAACATCACTCCGATCCAGGCATCCATTAAACTGACCCCCTTCGGGCGCGGCCACATGATCATTCCTTACGTGGGGGGAGGCGCCGGCATATACATTTGGAGTGTCAAGCTCCAGGGAGACATGATCGACTTTTCAGATGAATGGTATGATGTTCAGGAAGAAGTCACCATCTATCCCATCTACAGTGTCGACGCCCGGGAAGAAAGCAGATTCGCCCTCGGCTTTCATGGATTCGGCGGTGTTATGGTCCCAGTGGGAAGACGCATCAGCCTGGAAGCGGAATTTAAATACAATTTTGCCAAGGGCAATTTTTCCGACGATGAATACGCGGGATTCGCCGGATTCGATACTTTTGACCTGAGCGGTTATACCATCTTCTTCGGATTGAATTACTGGTTCTAATCCATCTCCATCAGGGGGGCGGGTGCTCCCGCCCCCCTTCCTCCCCTGCATTCTTGTATCGCCATTTTTTCATGAACAGGCCGGGCTTGCCTGGTCTGTTCACGGGCCGGGATTGCCGCAGATGCGAGGCGCAGGGCATGACGCTGTGGTCCTTCACCGCGAATGCCCTGCAACAAAGCAGATGCGGTGAGATCCGGCCCGCCCGAAGGGTGAAAAAATGGCGATTATAATGAAAGGCAATGCAAACAAAAACGTTTCAGCTGTTATTTTCAGAAAAACCTTGCATTCCCCAGAAATAAAGACCATAAAAAGACCATCGCCATTTTTTCATGAACAGGCCGGGCTAATAGCGGTCATAAGAAATAACCTCTTCCAAACTCTTCCGGCCCCGGTCCAGGGGTTCCTGAGCCGGGTATCCCAGCGGAGTCAATCCCAAAACCCGGACATGTTCCGGTATATCCAGAACCGTTTTAACCTGCTGTTCATCAAAAGCCCCGATCCAGCAGGTGCCTAAACCCTCTTCGCACGCCTGCAGCATGAGATGCTGCACCGCAACGGCCACATCAATGGTCCATGAGGTCATATAGTTGCCCTGTTTCTGGTAGCTCCGGTCCGGATACCCGCAAGCGGCAATAACGATAGGAGCTTCCGCAATAAATTTCTGACCGCGTGATGCTTCAGCCAGTTTTAATTTCAACTCATTATCTTGAACAACGATGAATTTCCAGGGTTGAAAATTCTTGCCTGACGGAGCAAGACGGGCGGCCTCCATGACTCTATGGAATTTATCCTTGGGAACCGGTTCGGTCTTATATTTTCTGATGCTGTGTCTTTTTTTTATAATTTCCAGGACACTCATGCGCTCCTCCTTTTGATTATTTCAAGCGATTCTGATGGAGTTGTTTTTATTATCCCGGTTTTTGGAAATGAATTCAAATGCGGCCGGAGGCCCCCGTATAATACCTCACAAACGATGAGTGTCACTTTTGAACTGTTGCCATGGGGGCGGGATGATGGATCGCCGCCTTCTTCTATACGCTTCCGCCCGGCGGTGCTTGCTCCTTTTTTCAGATCCATCAATAAGCACGTGATATTTTTTGCAGAGCTGCTGCTTGACCAAACGTTTCTGCCTGTCTGTCAATCCTGAAGCCAAAGCTTTTTCCAGCGCCTGGACGCGGAAACGGTCCATCCCCCAGTAGCGCCTGGATAATTGATCGGCGTGTCCTCCCCTCTTTACAATCAACGGTTTCTCCAGAAAAATCATGGGATAGCGGCAGGCGATTCGAATACCGAGGTCATAGTCTTCACATGCGGGAAGTGTTTCATCGAAAGTTCCGATTTCCTGGAACAACCGGCTTCGAAAAAGAGCGGAAGACAGGCTCAATAAACATAAAGGCAGCACTTTATCAAAAATCATTCCGGAATATTTTCTGTGTTTTTTCCTGGGATTAACGAATTCTCCCCGGCGGATCCAAATTTCCCCGGTGCCGCACACCATGGTGTCCGGATGAGCCTGCATATGCTCCATTTGGTATTTAATTTTTTCAGGCTTCCATAGATCGTCCGAATCCAAAAAAGCGGTGAATTCACCCCTCGCCCGGCTTAAGCCCCGGTTGCGGGCGGCACTGACTCCGGAGCGCGGCATATAAATATAATCAGCCGGGGGGGCGAATGAATTCACCACCGTCCGGGTGGCATCGGTGGAGCCGTCATCCACAACAATCAATTCCCATTGCCGGCCTGTGATCTCATTAAAAAAACTCTGTCCTGTTACAGACGCCAGGGCCTCACGCAAAAACCCCGCCCGGTTATAGGTGGGGATGATCACACTGACCAAAGGCCGTCCCATCACTGAAAACTTATTTTATCCGTCCTCAGCCAGAATGGGCGCGCTGTCCTTGAATTCATACGGCAGCGTCAAGCGGCCCCATAGGGTTCTGAGTTTTATCTCGCCGGTAAAAGAACAGTTGGCTTTGTCCTGCTGGAGTAAGGCGTAGACATCTTTCCCCACTTCATAGAAATTAATCAATGCGGGAAGTGAAAAGGCCTTATCCCCCCCTTTGGGTATATTTTTGTCTCCTGTGATCTTGTCTTGATTGATAGGGTGGCCTCCGATTTTAACGGAATA
Source organism: Candidatus Aminicenantota bacterium (assembly GCA_046483285.1). Classification (GTDB taxonomy): domain Bacteria; phylum Acidobacteriota; class Aminicenantia; order Aminicenantales; family Aminicenantaceae; genus CAYRTV01. Next base: position 10,318 of record JAWODN010000099.1, read on the forward strand.
TATGATTTCATCCACCATAAGTTCGAATTGGTTGGGGTTGGTAAAGGTGACTTCAAAGCTGATGTCGGCTCCTCCCACAGTCAATGTTTTGACTGTGACGGCATCCAGGCTGACCCCGGGCTCCCTGAAAACAGGAAATTCTCCTCTGAATGAAAAGGGGATCCGTCCCCGTTCTCTTCTTGCGTCGGAAAAGGCAAGTTCCCCCTTTATAAAACACCGGACCATGTCCTGGCCCGCGGTTTCGGGAATAGTTCCGAACAAGAGGTCATATGTGATTTTAACCGGAATCGCGATCATGGTATCCTGCAGGGCCGGTATCTGAACGCCTGAATCCATGGGAAGAGAAAGACTCACATATTCGTCCTGTCCGATCATGAATTGATAACTGTATCCTGACAAATAATAAGAATTAGAGGAAGAATTGGATAAATTGACATAAAAAACCAATTTTAATCCTGAAGGGCTTAACTCCTGGACTTGTTTTTCCGCCAAAGTCATTTTGATATCCCTCTGCGGAGAAGCCGAAACAGCGGGAAGTATCCAGGCGAATAAAATAACGGCAAGGCATATCATTTTTTTTATCATATTGACCTCATTTCATTCTCAAACTTAAACAAAGCGGATTTCATATTCCCGGTCCGAAAAGACCTTCACTTGAAAAGAATAGGAGCCGGCCCGGCAAGCGAAAAGATCGACCGGCCCGGATCCTGATGAATCCATCCGGCGTTCTCTTTTTTTTATATGAATGTTATACCGGAAGTTCTCATGGATAAGAATCCTTGGGGCTTCTTTGCTTTTATATCCTTCATAAAAAACAATGCTTGACGTTTTCATTGCCTTCATTATACCCGAACAGCAAAAAAATAACAGGGGAAACAGGAATGATGACAGGAAGGTCAAATCGTTTGATAATTAGGAAACCCTGATATATGATGACAGAGAAGGATGTCATGAAAAAATTGGATATAGATTTTTCTCATAAAGACCTTTTCGTCAACCTGTTTCAAGATCAAGTCTACACCGTAGGGGGGGTTGTAAGAGATGTCCTCTTGAACCGGGACAAACCCTCCGAAGTGGATCTATTGATCGCCCGGCATTCCGTCGAAGACATCGGCGAAATTTTAAAACCCCACGGAAAAGTGAACCTGGTGGGGAAAAGCTTTGGTGTCATTAAGTTCACCATCAACAAGACCACTTATGATATCGCTCTGCCCCGAAAAGAATCTCCACTGGCCGCCCGAAAGCGGGGGCACAAAGATTTCCATGTCACCTCGGATCCGGAACTTCCGCTGGAACTGGACTTAAAAAGACGGGATTTCCGGTGCAACAGCATGGCTGTCCGCCTGCAAGGCGGAGAACTGATCGATCCATTCTCAGGCCAAACCGACATCAGACAAAGAATGATCCGGCTCACCAATCCCGAATCGTTCCCTGAGGACCCCTTGAGAGTTTTGCGGGCCGCCCGCTTCGCTTCAATTTTGAACTTTTCCATCGACCCGGAAATTTATGAAGTGTCCCGTTCCATCGATTTAACCGGATTGAGTGCGGAAAGAATAAACGAAGAATTATTCCGTATTCTTTTGGACTCACCCCGTCCTTCTCTGGGATTGGAGGAATTATTCAAGTTAAGTGCGCTGCAGAAATTGTTTCCCGAACTTTACCGGCTGACTCTGTCCATTCAGGATTCTTACTTCCACCCTGAAAAAGACCGCTACGGGCATCATACCGTTTGGGTGCATACCCTCATCACGGTTGACCAGGCAAAAAGACTGGCTGATAAGCACATTGATTCCCAGCCGAACAAACTTGCTTTTTTATTGGCGGCCCTGTTTCATGATATCGGCAAACCGGATACTGCGGAATGGGGATTTAAAAAAGGCCGAATGGTGATCATGAACAACCGTCACGACCTGGTGAGTGAAAAAATAACCCGCAAAATTTTCAGCAGGATGAAAATTTTTTCTTGGAAAGGCCTGGATTTGCGAAATATTGTCTTTCCGCTTATCCGGAGCCATCACCGGGCTTCAGAACTCTGGCAAAGGCAGGATGAAGCCTCAAAAAAAGCGTTTAACCGCCTTGCTTCGGATGTCAATGGAGAAATTGAGCTGATGATCTATTTAGACGCCGCCGACCGCGCCGGGCGGAATATAGCTCCGGTCAAAGGATTGGACCTGGAGGCCCGGTGGCTTTTAAAAAAATTCAATGAGCTCAACGTCAACAGGGAAACCATCGCACCGCTTGTCATGGGAAGAGATTTGATCGAACTCGGTGTCCAGCCCGGCCCGGAAATGGGCCGCTTGCTCAAACGGCTGTATCAGCTTCAGCTTGACAATGAATTTTGTGATGAAGGCAGGTACGGACACCTGGGTAGAAGCACAGGTTGAAATGTCTCTGGAAGTCGGCGACACCATAAAGACCGGCGAAAACTCCGGCGCTGAAATTACTTTCTTCGATGGTAGCACCATAGAATTGGAGGCTGGCACCCAGATCGAAATTCTCTCGCTCGATGTTGCCTGCGACACCGGCGTCACAACTATCACTCTTTTGCAGACAATAGGGACCACCATAAGCCGCATCACGAAGATTCTCGACCCGGCGTCTAGCTACGAAATCGAGACACCAACGGGTGTAGCAGGGGTGAGGGGCAGTGTCATGGTAGTTACCGTTGGTGAAGACGGCACAACCTGGATAACCAATCTGGAAGGGGATATATATGCCATTGCACAGGGTGTGGAATTGCAGGTCCCTAAGGGGCAGCAATGCATTATCAGGCCCGGTCAGCCCCCTGAACTTATAATGGTCGCCGCAGGCAGCCATCATACGGTGGGGCT
>JAWODN010000110.1:0-27513 GCA_046483285.1 Candidatus Aminicenantota bacterium
TCTCCTCTGACCTTATTTTCGGCTTTCAGGATGTCATAGCCTTGCTTGATGAGATCTTGATACGTATGGATCTCAATTTCTTCTAACTTCTCCCGAATCAACACTCCCGAAGTAGGATAGAGATACAAACGGATAATAAGTTTTCCGAACTGGGAGCAATGTATTCTATTTTCCTTTTTATAGATTAGACCTTTCTCAAACAGATAATCTAAGATATATTGGTTTTTCAAAGATCTGGGAATGATGTCATTCATATACATTTGGATTTTATCCTCTGGATGTGAAATCAAATACAACAATAATAAGGTAATATGATCGCAAAATTCGAAAGCCATTCGCGGTGAAGGACCACAGCGTCATGCCCTGCGCCTCGCATCTGCGGTAATCCCGGCCCGTGAATAGTTCAGGCTATGATATTGTCATCTTCAATAAATGAGACAATTCGCATGGTTTCCCCGCATTTAGGACAGAGGAGAGGATCGATCTCATAGACCTTCTTTATCATCTCAGCCCATCCTTTGGATGGTATAAAGGGATCTTCATCTTCAATAACAAGGGGGGCCAAAGGGGCGGCGTCGGTCTCTTCTTTGCTCTCAGCCCTGACTTTGGAGTGCACATTGAATCCTGTATGAACGCGATAATTAGGACTGCAAAATGGTTTTGGTTTCTTTACTGGCTTTGCCGGGGATGGCGTATGCGCAGGATACACATTGCACTTGCGGGTATTGCTGAAATTGGTTCAGGAGGACTGAGCATTTTTCCTTGTAAGCGCTTTCGGCCATGCGGTGTCCATTTGTGTGCAGGTTCAATGCTTACTCGACAGTAATAAAAGTTGGAAAACTCTCATTTCCTTTTTCATCAACAGCGGTTGCCATATAGGAATAACTTTGGTTTTTATCCACATCCCGGTGATGGAATTCATAAGTGCCTGCAGGGATTTCATCCAATAAAACGGGAGAATTGCGGGTAATATTATATATGCGGCAGCTGGAAATGTTTTTATTGTTGGGATGGGGCTCCCAGCTGAGAACATTAATATATTCCGCCTGAAAGAGCGATCGGTTTAGGACTTGTCTGCCGGAAAGATTCTGGACAGGATAAATGATGTAAGCATCAGGGGAAAGAACCTGATGCCAGTTAGGCGGAAGCTCCACCCGGTATAATTCCAGATTATTTTGGCCCATCCAGTTCGCGCCCCAATAAATGCTGTTTCCGTCTCCGGATATGCTGGCAAAGGCTTCGGTGAAATAGTCACCATTCCAGGAATTATGAGTAGATGCGATGCGCCAGATTCGTGGAGTCTGGTTATGGGGTAAAATTTCCAAAAGGAAAATCTGATTATCCGCCCAGCGGCTATCCGTCCATGTGTAGCTTGACATTAACAACCACCCTTTTTTATTCAGATTGTGGATTCGCCCCATGTGCTGCCCGAATTCCCACCCGGTTTCCGACATATGCAGGATATCCATTCTTTCGCCCGTCACTGGATTAAAGGTGCTGAACCAGTCATTGGTGTTGTCCTGGAAGGTGTACACCTCATTCCCGTCATAGTCATAAGCCCAGCCGTCGTGCCCGTGGTTTCGGCAGGGTAAAACCACGTAATTATTGGTTAAGCCTTGTTCCAGGTCCCGCGTTTTGTAGAAGCGGGTTTCCATTTCGTATTCTCCGAATCCCTGGACATAAAGCCAATCGCCTTCCGTGGACATATCGCATCCGCCGTATGAAACGTTGATTTTACCGGGCAGTATTTTTTTTTGACGAAGGTCCAGAACTACAATTTCATTGGGAAACCTGACCGCCCGGTAACGGGCGTATTTGTCCTGGTCCATATGATCCTCGGGAACGATATTCTGGTTGAAATCATAAACCAGCTCCCGCGAGGAATATCCTTTTAAAACATCCTTTTTGTAGATTCCGGTATCCACATTGTAGTAAATAGTGGTTTCCGTACCCTGCCGGCCGGACATATCCCACCGGGGGTCATTGGATTCGCCGATAAAATGGATGCCGTCATAGGTCAGCTCTTTTAAAAAACGGCATTCGGGAAGCTCGTACACCAAAATAGATTGTTCAGTCGAATAAGCAAATACATATTCATCATCAATATTTGAACATGTAAAGCGGGAATACCCATTAGTTAGCCCTGAGGCCGAATCCCCTTCCAGGTTGCTGAAAAAGCTGTCCTTTATATCACTTATCCGCGTAATTCGATGTCCTGTTTCAGGCTGTATAAACGAATCTCCTTGATCAGGCAAGGATCCCGACGGAACAGGGAACACATGTTTCTGAGTCGTTTGTAGCTCCGGGAGGTTTTCAACCCAGTCAATAATGTAGCTGCTGGGGGCATATTGGATGAAGCTGGTGACAGAATCGCCTGATCTTATTCCGACAGGCGCCGTCAGGATAATCCAAAGCATTGCTGCGGCGGTTAATATAGTATTTTGTTTGTTTTTTTGTCCCATTTATCAAAAAGGGCAAGGCATTTATTTCTGCCGAGTTGAAATGTCTGCACCCTTGGATTTACGGTCTTTCCTTTAATGACGTTATAGATGTATTCATCATCAAAACCGATGTCTGCCGCATCTTTTCTGGAGCAGCCGAAATAAATTTTCTTTATTTTCGCCCAATAAATCGCGGCAAAACACATCGGGCAGGGCTCGGATACGGAATAAATTTCGCAATCGGATAAGTCAAGCCGGATGAGTTTATGAGATGCTTTTCTTATAGCCAAGATTTCCGCATGTGCCGTTGGATCGTTCGTTTTTATGACCTGGTTATGGGCTTTAGCAATAATTGCTCCTTTTTGCACGACAACAGCACCAAAAGGGCCGCCTTCATTTTTTCTTATCCCTTTATACGCTTCTTTAGTCGCTTCATTCATGAATTTATCGTTCATGCTGTTATTATTAAACAAAGGTATGCGATTTATCAATAATTTGTTTGTTGACTTTTGAATTTTTCATTTGATATAAGCAGAAAAGAAATCACAGAGTTATAACCCGTAATAAATTTTAGATTGAAGCTTGAAAGAAGGGAAAAATGCCGGAATATAACACGTTTACCTGGATTGCCTTTTTCGCTGTCATGGCCGCTGTTGTCAATGGGTTTGGAATTTTTGGCATAGAAGGAATTTGATTTTTTTGTTGGTGTTGATTTTCCCTCCATTTCATCAAATTTCCGCCCTTAAAGCAACTTTGTCACCCATCAAACATATAAAATAACGGACAAGTCAAAAAGAAACCCGCCAAAAAAGAGAGAATATCAGAAAATCAGTCTAATAGTGCTACGCAAAGAATAGAAATCTCCCTTCAAAAACCCCCTCAATAAGAAATCCTGCTTATGCGGTTAACAAAATACTGAATGTTTTAAATTCCCCGGCATAAAGCGGCAACCGGAATAATATGTACCCCGTTAATTTGCTGGTACTGAGTTCACGTATAAAAAAGGAACATTTTGATGTTGTCCCGGCTGTCTGTCTTAAATGATATTAAATTCCTGAGATCCTTTTTTGAAATATTCGTTGATGCCTTAATTTCTATTGCATAAACGGCATCACCGGATTCAAATATACAATCAATTTCGCGGCCGCCGGAGCTTTTATAGTAAAAAAGCTGTTCTGCATCGATAAATCCAAGTTTTCTTCTTTTTTCAATCTCACATAAGACAAAATTCTCCATAATCTGTCCATAGTTCAATGCGTGGCTTCATTTGATATACGCGGGCTAATTTGATACACTAAAAATATGAGACCAAAAGCTGGCAAAAACTGAAATCAATCGCCGTCTTCCTCAGACGACGCAGCCAGAAACCTCACAATGTTGCGTTTGGGGAAACGTGTTTCCGGTGAAAGATCCGTTCCCACTTGAAGGGATTCACCCGCCGGGAAAATCAAGACGGGAAAGGAGGCATATGAAAAATTGCGAGTAGGTTGTAAAATCAACCAAAAACAAAAAGGAGGAACAATGAGGACGTTATTTAATTCCGTTTTATTTCTTCTGGTGACTGCTCTGACTTTTGCATATGCCACCACTGATGTCAGTGGTGAATGGGAAGTCACCATTAAAACTCAAGAAGACGAATTGGTCCAGAGTATGAGAATTGAACAGGACGGTGAATCACTCTATGTGATAATGGAAGAAGAAATGCCTGGTGCTGAAATGGAAGGAGAAGGCACTATAAAAGACAATAACATCGAATGGAGTGTCAGCCGTTCAACTCCTCAAGGTCAGTTGATCATGTCATTTTCCGGTAAAGTGGAAGGCGATTCTATGTCGGGCGTGGTCATGATCGCTGAGCAGGGCTTGAGATGGACCGCGGTTCGTAAATAAACGTGGATCACTGAAGAATCATCATCTGCGGTTCGGGGTTTACGGCCCGGACCGCAGGTTTAACCGTTCAAAGAGGATAACAAAAAGAAGGTTTCACCAGATACTGAAACTTCTGGTCCACAAGGGAGGATCCGGCCGCTTTCCGGCGTCCCCATCTCCTGCCAGGCTTCGTCGGTCAGGCGGTCGCTCAAAGGCCACTTGAATTCATAGGAGGAAAATACCGCTCCCCCAGAATAACCGCCTGTCCGGGCCTTTCCCGACAATCGCATATATATCAAAAGGCCGCCCCACACCTTTTTCCAGGACTTGAATTGTGTTCAAGTCAGTGTGGACGTCAGCAAGGATGTCCATCCGATTGTCCGCCTGGAAGGCGATTTTGTTTATAAGATTTTCCTGAAATCACTTCAGCCCGGAAAGAACACTTCTATATCCCAAATGAACCGGTATTCATCCCCGCTCAGTTCTGTATTCTGCAGCGCCTTTTCCGACATGCCAGCCAGCTGGTGAAGAACGGTTTCAAATTCCCGGATCTTTTACAAAAAAGGAATTTGGTTTGTTTGTTGATGCTGATTTTCCATCCATTTCATCAAATTTCCGCCCTCTACGCAACGTCATCACCCATCATACATATAAAATAAAGGACAAGTCAAAAAGAAACCCACCCAAAAGAGAGAATATCAGTATAAGAGGGGATCGATCTCATAGACCTTCTTTATCATCTCAGCCCATCCTTTGGATGGTATAAAGGGATCTTCATCTTCAATAATAAGGGAACCCAAAGGGCTGGCATCTGTTTTTCTCGTATTTCCCCTGCCTCCGCAGGGGCAGGCCTCTGTGGGCATTGGCATAAAGGATAGGGGAGGCGATGAATTTCATCAATGACTATTCTATTGGATGCTCGTGATTCGAAAAATGCTTCAGGATCCTGCATCTCGCGGCGGACTCGAGGAAGTTCACAATCATAATAGTCGATATCAGGGAGGGATTTGCATAGGCAAGTTTTACCAACGCATCTAACACCGGACAACCAGATAATGGATTTACGGTTCCAGGTGTCTTCAATGCGGTTGTGCCAGAATTGTCTTTTAATCATTTTCATAATAACTATTGGACCCAAGATTGCACTAAATGCAAGTTAGTTTACGAATGTGACACTATTTGAAATCTTATTTTCGATTGGTATATGAATCTTATTGCGCTTGTCCTGGCGGCCGCAATTTAGGACCTTTTAAAACCTCTCTCACGCTCCGGGGATTTTCCAAATGGCTAATTCTCTGATCCAGGTAATTTAAAATGCGGCGGGCAATTGGCCGGTCAATTTTCTTCAGGTCCTTTTCTGCATCAGGAAGAAACTCAATCTTCCAAGTCATAGGGTTTTATCAGCTCTTTAAGGGGAACAGTTTTTGCTTCACTAAAGGACTTTAAGCGTTCCTCAGCGAGATAGTAATCCTCCGAGTCTTCCAAATATTCAAGAATGGCTTGACGGCCATAATAGCTTTTGGTCCGGCCTGTTTTCCTGGCTAACTTTTCCAAGCGGTTTTCGATTTCTTCTGGAAGTCTTATTGACAGCATCTTACCTCCCAATTGTAATACATGTATATCATTCATTTTCAAAATCGTCAACCGAGAAAAAAACCGGATGGTGGCTCTCTTTTTTATAGATTTGAATATAAGGATTTGATAAGATACGGTTAAGCTGAATGAGCAATTTAAATATCAATGAAAGGCAGGTGGTTTCGTTCTGCCGGAAGTAGGGGATATTGCGGGTTGTGCGGCCTGGATTCCATGCGGCCGGCTGTGAAAATTCCGGCAAATGGAGAAGAATGTATTTAAAAAAGGTGCTCAAAAAAATAAAACCCATCGTCGATGCCGATTTGATTAGGCGAAAGCTTATGTTATGAACCGTTTGAAAAAAATGAGCCGTTTCCCAATAAGAAAGTTTATCCACAAGCGCAGCCGCAAAGCCGGTCTCCCTCCGGGAACTCCTGTTTATACCGGAGAGGAAAAACCGGATAAAGTCCGCATCACGGTCATCGATTACGGCGAAGACCATCTGGAAGAAAGAGAGATATCTTCCTGGGGGGAGCTGGACGGATTCCAGGATGATGCATCCACCACCTGGATCAATGTGGATGGGGTGCATAAAACGGATATCATCGAATTCATCAGCCGGGAATTCGATTGGCATCCACTGGTTTTGGAAGACCTGGTCAACACCCAGCAGCGTCCCAAGGTGGAAAATCACGGCGATTATATATTCATTGTGCTGAAAATGCTGACTATGGATGAAGAGAAAAAAGAAATCAAGGGAGAACAGTTGAGCTTGATTTTAGGAAATGGATATGTTTTTTCTTTCCAGGAAAGAAAAGGAGATATCTTCGAACCTGTCAGAACAAGGCTCCGGAAAGAAAAAACCCATATCCGGAAAATGGGGCCTGATTACCTGGCGTATGCTCTTATGGACGTGGTGGTGGACCATTATTTTCTGATTCTTGAAAGCATGGGGGAATTCATCGAAGATCAGGAAGAACGCTTGCTTTACGATCCTTCGCCCCAGGATCTTCAGAATATTCACCGGATGAAGCGGGAGATGATTTTTCTGCGGCGGTCGGTCTGGCCGCTTCGGGAAACAGTCAGCGGTTTGGAAAGATCGGATTCTGTTTTGATTTTGCCGTCCACCCGCCGCTATTTCCGGGATGTGTATGATCATACCATTCAAGTGATCGATTCCGTTGAGAACTTTCGGGATTTGTTGTCGGGAATGCATGACACCTATCTTTCCAGCATCAGCCACCGGATGAATGAAATCATGAAAATGCTGACCATCATCGCCACAATTTTTATCCCTTTGACTTTTATAGCGGGGGTTTACGGGATGAACTTCGCCTATATGCCGGAACTGGAATGGAAGTGGGGGTATGCGGCGGTTTGGGGTGTGATGATTGTCGTCATTGCGGGAATGATCACATATTTTAAGAGGAAAAAATGGATATGAAAAAAAAATCTACTCAAACCAAGCTCATCATTTTGATTGTCCTGGTGATTTTAGCCGCCATTCTGGTTATTCAGAACACCGGGGTGGTGACCTTTCAATTGTTTTTCTGGACAATCAGCATGTCGCGGATCATTATGATGTCGCTGTTTCTTTTGTTCGGGTTTGTGTTGGGCCTGCTGGCGGCATCACCGTTGATGACAAACCGGCAAAAATAGCTTTTTGCTTTTTCATTTTTTATAACCACAAGGAGGACATATGCGCCATAAGATCGGATTGCTTTGCCTGGGATTGCTTCTGCTGGCCGCTGGAGCTGTCAGAGCACAGATGCTTCCCGGTTTTTTATGGACTTTGCTTCCGGAAGATCAAATGAATGAGATCATAGGGGAGGCTTCCGGAGAAACCGCTTACGCCACCATTATTGAGACGGGCGGCTATAACAAAGACCGGAAGTTCGCCGAATATCAGGATACCTTTTATGAATCCCGGTTTATTTATGAAAAGCTTCAGGAGTACGGGATTCCGGGAGCCCGGATCGTCCGTTTTCCGGGCGGAAAGACCTGGGATGGGATTAAGGGGGAACTGTGGGAAATCGAACCGGAACGGAGCAAATTGGCGTCTTACCAGGATTTGACCGCGATGCTGGTCTCAGGCAGCAACAGCGCTGCATTGACCGCTTCCTTGGTTTGGACGGGACAGGGAACTCCGGCTGAACTGGACGCTTTGGATATCAACGGGAAAATCGTGGTGACCGAAGGCGATGTCTCCCGGGTTCACGAAGAGGCCTGCCTGAAAAGAAAGGCATCGGGGGTTATAGCCATAAGCCAGTCCAGGCCGGCTTTTGATCCTTTGCAAATTCCTTGGCGCAGGATCCGCGGCGGCGGGGACGGAACTCCGGCCCGCTTTGCTTTTATTCTGCCGTTCCGCGAAGGTGAATTTCTAAAGAAAAGATTATTGAGCGGAGAGAAAATCAAAGTTCATGCCGGGGTGGAAACCCAAATGGTTCCCTATGACATCCAGAATGTGACGGCTCACATCCCGGGAACCGACCCTGAAGCCGGGGAGGTGATCTTTTCCGCTCATCTCTTTGAAGGCTACACCAAGCAGGGGGCCAATGATAACAAATCCGGAAGCGCCGCCATTTTGGAGGTCGCCCGGTTATTGCATACCCTGATTCATGAAGAACGGCTGCCTCGTCCGCCCCGGACCATCCGGTTTCTCTGGGGTCCTGAGTTTTCCGGAACCGGCCCCTGGGTCAAAGCCAATGCGGAATTGATGGAAAAGACCTTGTGCAATATCAATATGGATATGGTGGGGGAATGGCTGAGCAAAAACCAGGCTGTTATGTGCTTGATGCGCACCACTTTCGGAAATCCCCATTATATCAATGATGTGATGGAAAATTACTACCGTTACGTGGGGGAGGGCAACCGGGAGCGGATCCACCGCGTGGCTCCTTTCCCCTATAAATATCCTGTCCGCATTGTCGCTCCTTCTGGAGCCGATGAGCCTTTTCATTACAGCATTGAAACTCATTTCGGGGCCTCCGACCATGAAGTCTTCAATGACTGGGCGGTGAGGGTGCCGGGAGTGATGATGATCGCCTGGCCCGACCAGTGGTATCATACCTCCGGAGACCGGCCGGATAAATCCGATCCCACTCAGCTGAAAAGAGTGGCGGTCATAGGCGCCGCCGGGGCTTATACCATCGCCTCGGCCGGGGATGTCATGGCTCAGAAAATCGCATCTGAAATCAGCGGAAACGCCGCCCGGCGCCTGGGGCACAGATTGAATGTGGCGGTTGAGATTTTAAACCGCGCGGTGCCGGATGAATTTGATGACGCGTATAAGGCCGCTCGCATTCATATTGAAACCGCTGCTGAGAATGAAATGAATACCCTGGAGACGGTTAAGGAGCTCAGTTCAAGTCCTGGGGTGTTGGAAAAACACATACAAGTTTTGAAGGATAACCTTGGAAAGATCAAAGAGTCCCACCTGGAGGTGGTAAGGGCTCATATGAAAGCCCGCGCCGGTGTGCTGGGAATTCCTCCGGCGGAGATAACCTGGACGGATCTGGAAATCCGGGCATCCCGGATGGTTCCCCGGCCTACGGACAAAGTCACCGACGAAGGCTACCGGGGATATTGGAAATATATTGAGGAAGTTCCTGAAGACATCAAGCAGCAGTATCCGTATTCGCGGGATACGATCGCCAACACCAGAGAGCTTCAGCTGTTGATTGACGGAGAGAATTCGGTGCTGGATATTAAACACAAATTGGATGCTCAATATGACCGGAAATCAATGCTGGAGAACATTTTCAACTATCTGGAGGTTTTGAAAATGGCCGGACTGGTTGAGTTCAGTCAAGAGTGAAAGGTGTTTTCCACCCAAGACGCATCTTTTCCGGCGGGAAGCAGGAGATGACGATGGCGGATTATTTGATCATTGGCGGCGACGCGGCGGGGCTTTCCGCTGCGGTTCAAATAAAAAGAAAGCATCCCCGGTCTTCAATCCGGGTGATCAATAAAGGGCGGTTCATTTCTTACGGAGCGTGCGGAATTCCGTATGTTTTGTCCGGAGATATTGAATCTCCTGAAAAATTGATTCATTATACCCCTGAGAAATTCGCCCGGGAAAGAGGAATCCGGGTGGATATCCGGCATGAAGCGGTGGACCTTTTTCCCAAGGAGCACCAGGTGGCGGTAAAAAATTTAGAAAACGGTGAGACCGGCCGGGAAAAATACGGCAAGCTGCTTATCGCCACCGGGGCTTCCCCACGCCGCCTTCCCTTTATTGATTATGATCAGGAAGGGATTTTCAATGTCCATAATATTGAACATTTACAGCAGATTCTCCGGTTCATAGACAAAAACAAACCTGTGAGGACGGCCGTAATCGGGGCCGGCAATATCGGGCTGGAACTGGTGGAAGCTTTTCATAAGCGGGGTTGGGAACCGGTTCTGTTTGAAATTATGGAATCCCCCATTCCCACATTCCCCAAATATATTCAGGAGGCCGCAGTTGAAGCATTACGTGAAAAGGGCATTTCATTTTTCTGCGGGACCCGGCTGGTTTCTGTTCAAAAAGAGGGCGGCGGGTTTGTTCTGACCGATTCCAACGGAGGCACCTACCAGGCTGACATGGTTTTTTCTATAGTGGGAATTCAACCCAGCACCGGATTTATCCGCGGGCGGCTGGAGGTTATGGACAACGGGGCTTTACTGACGGACAAGAGGGGCCGCACCTCTCATCCTGATATTTTCGCCGCAGGCGACTGTGCCGCGGTCTATCATCAAGTATTGGACCGGAACGTCTATTTTCCTCTTGGTTCTACGGCCAACCGGATGGGGCGGATCGCCGGTTTGAATATGGCTGGTCAGGAGGTGGAATTCCCCGGAATCGTTGGAACTCAGGTGTTTAAGTTTTTTGATTTATCCTTAGGCAAAACCGGGTTGAGCCTGGAGGAAGCCCGGGAATACGGATTCAACGCCCGTTCCTTCTCCGCCCGGCGTCCCGACCGGGCGGAGTATTTCCCCGGAGTCAAGGAAACCAATGTTCAATTGGTGGTGGAAGACAGGACCGGCCGGATTTTGGGAGCGTGCGCGGTGTGCCGGGTCAACGCGGTCCGGTTTATCGACACCGCGGCTGTCGCCGTATTCAACCGGATGACTGTTTCAGACATGGCGTGGTTCGATACCGTTTACACACCGCCTTATGCTCCGGTCTGGAACGCTCTGGTCGCCGCCGCCGTAAAGGCTCTTCATCCGTGATGATGACACATAACCACAGCCGGGCCCGTGAAGTTTTGAAATATTTGGATAATCTGGGCATTGAATATCAGTGGATCGAACATCCTCCGGTACATACTGTGGAGGAAGCCCGGAAGCACACCGGTCACCTTGCCGGGATTCATTGCAAAAATTTGTTCCTGCGCAATAAAAAAGGCAGCCGCCACTATCTGGTGGTGATGGAAGAGTCCAAAACCGCGGATATCAAGCGGCTGGCCCGGAAATTGGGGGAAGACCGGTTGAGTTTCGCCTCGGAACGGCGCTTGCGGGAGCACTTGAATCTGGAACCGGGGGCGGTTTCGCCGTTCGGTTTGATCAACGACCCGGAGAGGAAAGTGAAGGTGGTCATTGATTCTGATTTGAAAAGCCCGGATATGATTTATTTCCATCCCAATGTCAACACCGCGACAGTGGGGTTATCCGGCCCGGATTGGAAACGGTTTTTGGAGCAGGCCGAACACAGGATCCGCTATATTGATTTTGATTGAGGTTTTGAGGGGCCGCCGGGCGGGCAAATACGGGATTTTCCTTTTGCTTTTATATTTTCCGGAGAATGTGCGCTGAGTCCGGAAGGTCCGTGATGAGAGGGGCCTGTTTTCCGGCTGCCGCGGCTGCCGGGTTTTTTTATTCCAGGGCCTGATGGAAATCGCTGATCAGATCCTGAATATCTTCAATCCCCACCGATATTCGGATCAAGGATTCAGGAATCCCCGCTTTTTGTCTTTCTTCCGGAGTCAACCAGGAATGGGAAGTCAAGGCCGGGCGGGTGATCAAGGTTTCCACTCCGCCCAAACTGGGAGCGGTGATGGGAATCTCAGCTTTGCGGAGGAAACGGGCGGCCGCGGCCAGGCCTTCGGTCAATTCAAAGCTGATCATGCCTCCGAAACCTTTCAGCAGCCGGCCGGCTCTTTGGTGCTGGGGATGGGATTTAAGCCCCGGATAATTGACTGTTTTCACTTTGAGGTGGTCCTTCAGAAAACGGGCGATTTTCAGGGCGGAATCGTTTTGTCTTTCCACCCGCAAGGACAGCGTTTTCATCCCCCGGTGGAGGAGAAAACACACATGCGGGTCCATCGAGCCCCCGAACCGGCTGAGTTTCGGTTTGATTTTGTCTATCCACTCCCGGCTCCCGGTCAGTGCTCCGCCGACGATATCCGAATGGCCGTTTAAATATTTGGTGCAGGAGTGCACACTCAGATCGAATCCCAACCGGGAAGGACGGAAATTGACCGGGGTGGCGAAAGTGTTGTCGATAATGGTGACCAGGCCGTGCTTTTGTGCGAATTTTACGATGGCCTCCAAATCAGCCATTTCCAGCAGGGGATTGGTTAATGTTTCCACGTAGACGGCTTTGGTCCGGGGCTTCAGTTTCTTTTCCCAGGATTCCGGATCATTGCCGCCGATAAGGTCGTATTCTATCCCCAGGGAAGGCAGTTCGTGGCTGATGAATCCCAAGGTCCCGCCGTACAGGCAGTCCTGGGCCAGGAGGTGATCTCCGGAAGATAAGACAGTCAATAAAGCCGTGGAAATAGCGGCCATGCCGCTGGCGGCAACCAGGGCGTCTTCGGCTTCTTCCACCTGAGCCAGCTTGGCGTGGAGGGCCCGGTGGTTGGGGCTGTTGCTTAATCGGATATACTTGATCTCGCTGTTCTTGTCGCCTTCTCCGTATTCATACATGGCGGTTTGAAAAACGGGGATATTGACGGCTCCTTTGATTCTGGGGATGGGATCGCCCGCATGAACCAGCCGGGTTGATAATTTACGGGTTATCGCGGACATGATAATATCTCCTTTTTCCAGATTACCTTACTGTTGTTTTTATCTCAAAAAGGAAACAATAACAAGCCCGGCTTGTCCCCGGAGCTCCAGTTGACGGGATGGTCAGTCCGGGGAGAATTTGTTAAAGTATGATGAAAGAAATATGCTTCAGATAAAGAATCTTCATTATTCCATCGCCGGCCGGCACCTTCTTAAAGGGGTGGAGTGGTCTATTCCGCAAGGGAAAAGAGCGGCTTTGGTGGGCCCGAACGGGGCCGGGAAAACCACCCTGCTGCGGTGTATCATTGGTGACATCCAGCCGGACGAAGGCCGTGTCATTATGCCGAAGAATTACCGGATCGGCTATCTCCCTCAAGAAGAAATCCAGCTTCCTGAAGGGGAGCTTCTGCAGTCTGTTCTGGAAAGCGACAGGGAAGCCGCCATGTTGGAAAGCCGGATCGAATCCATACGGCGTGACCTGTCCGGTTCCGGCGGAAATGACGCCAAGCTGCTGAAAGAGCTGGGAGACCTGGAGCACCGGTTTGTCTCTTTAGGCGGCTATCACCGGGAGACCCGGGCCAAGTCCATTCTTTCCGGACTTGGGTTTTCCGCACAGGATTGGAAACGGCCTCTTTCCGAATTCAGCGGGGGATGGCGGATGCGGTCTTACCTGTCCCGCTTGCTTCTGGGCAAGCCGGATTTGCTGCTTCTGGATGAGCCCACCAATCACTTGGACCTTCCCTCTCTGGAATGGCTGGAAGACTTTTTGCTGGAATATGACGGAGGAATGATCATCGTTTCTCATGACCGTTTCTTTATCGACCGCCTGGCTCAAGGCATTTATGAACTTGAACGGGGCGGCCTCACGTCTTATCCCGGAGATTATCAATTTTTTCTCCGAAAAAAGGAAGAGAACCGCTTGCTGTTATGGAAGAAATGGGAGGATCAGCAGGAAGAAATCAAGCGCCAGCAGCGCTTTATCGAACGCTTCCGTTACAAGGCCACCAAAGCGGCCCAGGTTCAGAGCCGGATCAAACAGCTGGAAAAGATGGAGCGGGTCCAGCCGCCGCCCAAACCGCCCCAATGGGAATTTGCCTTGCATCCTCCGGAGAGAAGCTATCAGGATGTGCTTCAGATAGAAAATATGTCTTTTCGGTATGAAAGCGGTTGGGTTCTGAAGGATGCCAATCTGCATATCTCGCGGGGAGATAAAGCGGCGCTGGTCGGCGTCAACGGGGCCGGGAAAACCACCTTGACCCGTTTGATTGCGGGTCAGCTTATCCCGAATGAGGGAAAAGTCCAATTGGGCCGGCGGACCAAGATCGGTTATTACGCCCAGCACCGCCTTTCAGAGCTGAACCCGGATAATACTGTTTATGAGGAAGTGGAATCTTCGGTGTTTCCGGACTATTTTCCCCGGATAAGACAGGCTTTGGGATTGTTTCAATTCAGCGGGGACGATGTGGAGAAAAAGATCGGTGTGCTTTCGGGAGGAGAAAAAGCCCGGGTCTCACTGGTGAAAATTCTGCTTTCGCCGGTCAATTTTTTAATCATGGATGAACCCACCAACCATTTGGACATGATTTCCCGGGAAGCCCTGGAAGGGGCTTTGAAAGAATATTCAGGCTCTCTCCTGGTGATTTCCCATGACCGGTATTTTCTGGATAAATTGGTGGACAGAGTGGTGGAAATTCAGGATGGGAAACTGCATGAGTACGCGGGAAATTATTCTTATTATTTAAGAAAGCGCAAAGTCTCAAATGAAAACGGGAAGCCGGAGAACTCTCCGGACGACTCTGCTCGTTCGGACCGTCAAAAGATTAAGGAGCGCAAACGCCGTGAGGCGGAGGCCCGTCAACTCATCAGTAAGGACCGCAACATCCTGGAAAAACGCATCCGGGAGCTGGAAGCGGTCATAAGCCGGCGGGAAAATCGGAAAAAAGACATTGAACACCACCTCTGCCGGCCGGATGTGCTGAAAAAAGGATCCCGGGTGGTCGATTTGCAAAAAGAATTGGCTGCTCTGAATCAGGATTTAAAAGATTTCTACTTGCGTTGGGAAGAAGAACAAAGGAAGCTGGAAGAATTGCTGGAAAGCGGCCCCGGGCCTTAAATGTTCTCTTTGATCATCCTTTGACCCATGTGAATGTGTCGATCAGATAAAAAACCAAACCGTCGAAAATCAGCAGGATTAAAAAAATGATGGGGGCGGCCCAGGTTCTGTTCCGCAGGCGATCACGGACATGACGGTACAGAGCCAGGAAAACGAAAATCTCCAGGGCGAAAGGGGCGAATCCAAAATAGCCCAAAACCGGCATCTGGAAAATTTTACCGAATTCAAAGAAAGGGAGTGAGTATTGCCAGTGCGATCCCGCCCAGAAATTGAAAAATTCCCACAGAAATCCGGCAGTCAATCCGGCCAGGACCCAGCTCCATAAACGGAGCCAATTGCCCCGGGACAGGTCACCGAAAAGAGAATCCCTTCCTTTTCGGAAATTGATGGGATCCAAAAAAAATATGAATCCCAACCAAACCAAAGGAAAAGCGGCATGAGGGACCAGGAGGGGGAGAAGGAGGCTGATCCCTCCCGCTGCCGTCAAAAACGTAAGCCGGATGCCGGTCAATTTCAGGCGGGGTCCGGGTTTGAGGCGCTTTGCTAAAAGGTTTTTCCATAAATCCGCAAGCTCGAGCAAAGCGGGAATGACGGTGGCGAAAGCGATAAAATACCCCAGCCAGCGGATCTCCCTTTCCTGGGGAAGTTGATGATAACTCCAATTCTTCAGAACCAAATTGTAAAGCTCAAAAACCAGCCATACCGGGACAGACAAAAAAGCCAGCCCCAGAAAATTTTTGGGCAAGCGGGACAAGACCGATGATCCCCCGATCCGGTAATTGAGACTGTCCAGAATCAAAATCGTGGACCACCAGGCGAAACTGTAAAACCAGATTTGAATAAAAGCGGAGCCGGCGGCCAGAAGCACGGCGGATAAAGCCAGAATGGCGATTCCGAAGAATAGATTCCCGCATAAAATTGTGTGTCTCATTTTTTTCCTGCCCTATACCTTAGCCTGACCTATTCATAAAAAAATGGCAATGTTATCATAATTTCTTTTTTTCCTTATATTTGCATGATTTTTTAGAGAATTCAATCTTGAACGTTTTTCATTATCCATATTTTCAATTTATTCGCCATTTTTTTACCCTTCGGGCGGGCCGGATCTCACCGCATCTGCCGGGTTGCGGCTCGTCGCAGTGAAGTGACGACCTTTCATTAATTTAATGTCATCCTGAGCGGAGCGAAGGATCCCGGACTGCTTCTAATTGGCAACCCGTTATCCATATGGCCTGACGAAAGCACTCACAGATCCCTCGTCGCTCCGCTCCTCGGGACGACATTGAATTAAAGAATTGTCGTCGTTTGCGGCAATCCCGGCCCGTGAATAATCCAGGTTAGAAAATCGTTTTCTTGCGGCCATGGGAGCGGGAGATGGATCGCCGCCACGCGGATGTCCCCAGCGAGGACATCCGCTCCGATTCCGGCTTCGCTCCCCGGGAAGACATGCCACCTTGTCATTGCGAGGCTTGTGTCGGCAAGCCGTGGCAATCCCTTCCTGCCTCGTGAAAGCGGGGCCAACCGCCAAGACGAAGCAGTAAGGGATCCCTCGGTGCTTCGCACCGCGGGATGACACACCCAAAGGCACGGCGTGCCTCGGAATGACAGACTCAAAAGTGCTCCGGTCCGGGAATGACATTGAAATCATTTTCATGGTTCGTGGTGTATTATACACATGATGAATTCATAAAAAAATCACCCTTTGGACGGACCGGATTTCCCTGTTTTTTTTATCACGTCCAGGAGGGTGCCGTCGCGCCATTCCACGGCATGGAGTATTTCTCCGGTGGTCTCAGGACGGGGAGGAATCTCACCCATTTCCCGGGCGGCTTGAAGGGCCTTTTCCCGCAGTTCCTCAATGGATATCAGCTTGACGCCGCAATTTTTGCCGTTTTCCAGGATCGCGTCCCGGTAAGGGCTGCGGCTGCGGGGATTGACAGAGGCGAATTCCTCGGTGACAATGACATCGATCACATCACCCGGGGTTGTGCGGGTATAGACCTTATCCTGAATCTTGGGAAATGCCGTTCCTTTTTTCCCGGCGGCCAAAGGCAGGAAAATAATGGTCAAACCGGCTCCGGCCGCCACATCCTGACCTCCTCCGATTCCGCCGATAATCCGGCCGTTGCCGCAGACTGTGTTGACATTAAAATCCAAATCGACTTCCAATGCGGATAAAACCGCTAAATCTAGCAGGTTGACGGCACATTCCTTATTGGCCACTGAAGCATAATAACCGGTTGTGATTTCACTGTGGCCGGGGGATTCCAGCAGGGAACGAATGACTTTCGGACTGGGCTCAAACAGCTGACCATGCAGAAGGTGGCGGATGCTGCCTTCTTCCAGCATGTCCACATGCATGGATGTGATCCCTCCTATGGAGAATTTGGCTTGAATGCCGGCGTCTTTAAGCATGGTTCGGATACTGTCCAGAACGATGAGCCCGGCTCCGGCGCCGGCTTGAAAACTGAATTGGTCTTTAACGATTTCAGCCGCTTTCATCACTTTTATGACATTTTCGGCGATTCGGGCGTTTAAGGGGTGGCTTCTGACTTTTTCCAGGTCAAGCGTGCCGCTGCCGATCCCGGAAGAACGCCCCGGGCATTCCACCGGAACCACAAAATCCGTATGCTCCATGGACAGGGAAAAAGGCATGACCAAATTCGGGCTGACTTCTCCGGCCAGGAGACAGGTGGTTTCTGCGAATTCCCAGTCGGCGGCCGCCAATCCCAGCGGACCGCAGAGCTGATCTTCCGGCCCTATCAACCCGGTCGCGTTTCCGTATGAATCAGCCAGCGGCACAGGAGCAAACGCCGTCTTGATCCGGACCTCCCCGGTCTGGAGTTTGCGGACCCGGTTTCCGTGAGAGAATCCCACCGTGACCCAGGGCAGAAGATCCCCGGCCATGACATGGGCGCCGAATTTCCGGTAAACATTCCCGTACAGGCCGGCCAGGGTTCCGTCCCGGAAAGCTTCAAAAAGCCAGGGATCGGTATGATCAAAGACGGCGTTGGCGTAAAGAATGATTTCTTTTTTCCCGTCTTTCCGCAGAGCGTCGACCACCAGCCGCAGGCCTTTATCTCCGGCCCGGTAATAATGGGGATAGGAAACGGTGTCTCCGTCCCGGATCACATCCAAGACGGCATCCAGGGTGGTGATTTTGCTTTGGCCCGTTGGGATGGGAGAGGCGCCTTTTCGGCCGATGATCCGGCTGGCATAATTCCGGTCATTGAAAGCTGACTGGTACCAAGTGTAGTCTTTACCGTTGATTTTCATAGCCGCGGTCCTTTCATTGAATGGGCTTTCCTGTTCACCATCCAAGTTTATAATATTATCCCTGTGGGAGAAAGTAAATGGGGGATGGGGGAGCCGGCCGGGTCAGCCGCTATTTAAGACTTTCTTTGCTTTCAAATGACCGGGAGATGGAAAATTCACTGAAATCCGTGTCCCACTCATCATGAATCATATAATGAGCCAGGTGTTTGCAGATAGCGGGACCAAACATAAACCCATGTCCGGACATGCCGGAGGCCACATATAAGTTTTCGACAGGGGTTTGGTCCACGATGGGATTGCCGTCCGGAGTCATGGTATAACATCCGGCCCAGTGCCTGAGTATGGCCGCTTTTTCCAGGGCGGGAACAAGCCGGATCATCCTTTTTGCCATTTCGAGCAGAAATTGGGATGAGCAGTCTTTTCTTATTCCCGGAACTTGAGGGTCGGGGGTATAACAGCCGATAATTTGACCGGTTAAAAGCTGCTGGAAATAACAGCCGTCTTTCCGGTAATCAACCAGCATCGGTCCGATCATCTTAGGCATCCTCTCCGTGATGACGGCTTCATGCCTTTCAGGATAGAAGGGAAGGTCCAATCCCAGCTTTTTGCCAAGCTCCCTTGTCCAGGGCCCCGCACTCAGGAGCACCTTGCCGGCTTCGATAAATGTTCCGTCTTCCAGGGTCAGACAAAAATTTTTTTCCTTCCCAAGTTCAACCACAGGATTATTCAGAAAAAAATCCCCCTGGTTCTCATCGATTTTCGTCTTGTACCCTTTTAACACGGCGAAAGGATACGCCTGCCCGTCATCGGGACAATAAGCCGCTCCCACAAGACCTTCGGTATTCAGCTCCGGCTCCAAGGATGAAGCCTCTTTCGGGCTGACCAGGGAGACATTGACGCCTTCTTTTTTCTGAATTTCAACATTCGATTTAAACACGTTCAGAAGCTCTTCGTTATGGGCCATAAGAAGGTAGCCGCTTTTGGAGAATTCAACTGAAAATCCGAATTCTTCCTCCATTTCAGAGAAAAGAGAAACACTCTCTTTCATAACCCCAATGGATTTGGGAGTCGAAAATTGCTGGCGTATACCGGCGATACAGCGGCCGGTTGAACCTGAACCGATATATTCTTTATCGATTACGGCAATTTTCATGCCGGCATTGCCGAGATAGTAGGCCGCAGCCATTCCGATAATACCGGCGCCGATGACAGCCACGTCGTAATTTTCTTTCATCGATAATTCCTGAAGGATAAAATGATGTCATTTTTTATCATAGCCTCAAGGGCAAGTCAAATCATACCTTGACATTCATTTAAGCAAAAGTTAATCTGTTGCCTTAAAAATCATAAACCTGTTAAACATGAATAATTCAGGTTAAATAAAGTTTGGGAAAATGGAAGATTTAAGAATAGACTCAATCAAAAGAAAACAGCCGGTCAAATTAGAGGTTAACGGCAGGGAAATCGAATGCTATAAGGGCGAGACCGTACTGGCGGCGTTGACGGCAGCCGGGTACAAAGAATTGAAAAAGAACCCTGTGAGTCAAGAACCCAGAGGCGCTTTGTGCGGCATGGGGGTCTGTTTTGAATGCACCGTGACCATAAACGGTGTTCCCAATATCAGGGCCTGCATGACTGAAGTCCGGGAAGGAATGAAGATAGAAACAAATGATCAAGGATAAGAGTCAATTCAATATTATCATAATCGGAAGCGGATTTTCAGGTATTGTTGCTGCGGATGTTCTGGCTGATTATAATTTAAGCATTCTTTTGATTGATGAAAACATCCACATCGGCGGCCAGCTTCTAAGGAGAATTCCTGATCGGCTGGGAGAATATTCTTCTCACAAACCGGATAAAATCAAACAAACCGGATTCCGTTTTGTGGACAAAGTCAGAGACAAAAAAATCACCCTGATGAACAAGACCACTCTTTTGGGACTCTATGAAAACAACGAAATCCTGATCGAGTATAACAGGGAAAAATCCTTAACCCTTAAATACGACCTTCTTCTTTTCGCCACCGGAGCCAGAGAGAGGTTTGTGCCGTTTAAAGGATGGACTCTTCCCGGTGTTTACTCCGCCGGAATGATGCAGGTCCTCATGAAAAGTTCCGGTGTTCTTCCCGCAAAAAAGATGTTGATGGCCGGATCGGGGTTGTTTCTGTTCGCCGCCGCCAATGAATTTCTCAGCAACGGCGGAAAACTCCTGGGAATAATGGAGCAGTCCCCCTTCTGGAATAAAGTCAAGTTTTTTCCTCAGCTCTTCCATCAGCTTCCGAAATTTTTAGAGGGGGGGAAGTATTTATCCCGAATTTATCTTTCCAAGGTCCCTGTGCACTACCGGAGGCATATCATAGAAGCCCGGGGTGACAAGCATCTGGAAGAAGTGGTTGTTGGAAAATTGAATAGACAGGGGAAATTTATAAGCGGTACAGAGAAAACATACCAGACGGATGCTCTTGCGGTGGGATACGGGTTTGTGCCCAACATCGAAGCTCCCCAACTTGCAGGCTGTGAGCTGGAATATTCACAGGAAAAAGGAGGATGGACGGTTCAAGTCAATGACCGCATGGAAACCAGTGTAGAAAACATTCTGGCGGCGGGAGAGATCACCGGGGTGGGAGGCGCTCAAAAATCTTTGAATGAAGGCAGAATGGCTGCTTATTCCATACTCGAAAAGCTCGGCGTGGAAGATGAAAGCCGTTTGGCTTCCATGGATAAAAAGTTAAAAAGACAGAGAAAGCATCATATGAGCTTTGTCAAATGCTTTAATTCTCTTTATGAGATCAAGCCGGAAACTGTTCTTGAGATTCCGGATGATACCATCGTCTGCCGCTGTGAAAACATTGACATGAAAAGCATCAAGAACGCCGTAGACATGGGCTGTCACAATCCGAACGCTCTTAAAGTGTCGACCCGGTGCACCATGGGGCCGTGTCAGGGGCGGACGTGCGCTCCCGTGATTTACGATATCCTTCAGACTCTGTGCAGTAAAAATCCGGAAGAGATGGGCCTTTTCTCAGTAAGACCCCCCTTTAAGCCGGTCTCCATCCGGGCGTTAAACAGGCAAGCCTGACCTATACCTTAGCCTGAATTATTCATCAAGCCGCAACAACGACGCGGAAATTCTCTTTAATATCCGGCAGGCTTCTCTGTTGCGGAAAGGGCTTCGCGTATGAATTCCCGGATGTGTTCGTTGGAAGAAGGCAGGTCCTCATCCCGGAGATACATCATGTGACCGCTGCGGTAACTTTCAAAGCGGAGCCTGTTTTTGAGTTTACCGCTGGGATCCAGATTCCACATGGTGTACTTGGCTGAAAAGTAATCCGTTCCCCCGTCATAATAACCGCTCTGGATCATCACATGAAGATAGGGGTTCTGGGCCATAGCCGCCCTGAGCCTTTCTCCGGTGTTGTCGTCTTCCCGGTTCCAGGGACGGACCGGCCCGAAGATGTTATAGTGATGATCCGTCTTGTAACCCAGAATTTCCCGGAGATAGTGGTTAATAGCCGGAGTGAAGGCGTGGTTCCAGGCCGCCATAGCCGGATCGTGAAAAAATCTGAATTCTCCGTCCTCCCGGTCGATTCCCCTGTAGCGGGAATCCAGCCGGCCTATGATGAGTCCTTTTTCCCGAAGGAGCTCTTTCCAGAAAAGGAACGGAGCCAGGGAGAGGTTGTTATCCAGAATCACTTTCTCTGATATCCCCGAATAGCGGGCCACTGTTCGTGCGACTTCCCGCCGCCTGTTCTCATCCAGAAAACCGCCCCTGGCCAGGGCCGGAATGTATTCTTCAATGGTCCATTCTTCCACCTGGGGAAGGAAGTCGTAAAGGTCTTTATTCTGGAGATCGGGAGAAAGAGCCTTGTGATACCAGGCCGCCGCGGCAAAGTAAGGAAGACTCAGAGCATCGGCCACCGGACCTTCCCGCTTGACGGCCAGGGTGGTGGGAGAAACCAGAACGACTCCATTCAGGAACATCCAGTGGGCGTTCTGAAGCTGTTCGGCCAGGCCGGCCACCCGGGTTGTGCCGTAACTCTCTCCAATGAGAAACTTCGGAGAGCGCCACCGGTTATGCCGTGTGACAAAAGCATCCATCCACCCGGCCAAATACTCAATGTCCTCGTTCACACCAAAGAATTGACTCCGGTCCGCATCTCCCACAATGCGGGAAAAGCCCGTGTTCACCGGATCCACAAAAACAATGTCAGCCACATCCAGGATGGAGTGGTTATTTTCCTCGATTCCATACGGTTGGATGGGAAAACCCTCCTCATCTATCTTCATTCTGCGGGGACCGGTATAACCGAGATGCATCCAGACCGAAGACGAACCCGGACCTCCGTTAAACGAAAAGAACAAAGGCCGCATGGTCCTGTCTTTGACATCAGTGCGCTGGTAAAAGACATAAAAGACGGAAGCAATGACTTTGCCGTTTTCATCCCAGACCGGCTGAGTTCCGGCCGTAGCCTGGTAAGGCACCCGTTGGCCTTTAATCATCACGGTGTGTTCGGTGGTAACCGCGGATTCAGGCTTAACCTCAAGGTCCTGGCCGGCATGAACAGCAGGGGAGACCATAAGTATCACCGCCAGCGCCGCAAGATGTGCTTTTGATCGAACAGACATTTTATTCCTCCTTTATTGATTTCATAAGATAAACAATTTATTATAATTTTGAAAGGAGAAAATTTATGCCGGATAAAAAAAACAGAATTGTCATGACCATTGCTTTTTTAGCAGCGTTCGCAGCAGCGTCCATGAGCACCCCGCTTCTGTCTTATGAGCTTAACTTCAACAGGAATCATCTTTATGGGGAAGTTGTCGACTATTTGAAATGGGTCACCGAAACGTACCCCGGGATAACAAAGCTCCATAATATCGGGAAGAGTTACTTGGGAAAAGATCTTCTCGTTTTGGAAATCACCAACCAGGCCAATGGCAAAGCTTTGGAAAAGCCCGGTTTCTGGATTGACGGCAATCTTCACTCCAGTGAGGTGATGGGGGCTGAAGTGTGTTTGAAGAAGATTGAAACCATGGTCACTGG
The DNA here is from genome assembly GCA_046483285.1 of Candidatus Aminicenantota bacterium. Lineage (GTDB taxonomy): Bacteria > Acidobacteriota > Aminicenantia > Aminicenantales > Aminicenantaceae > CAYRTV01. The sequence continues at coordinate 23,302 of JAWODN010000110.1, forward strand.
GTATGGAAAAGATCCCTTCATCACTCACATTGTGGATACCAGAACGACCTACATTATGCCCAAGTTGAATCCCGATGGTTCTGATCATTATCTCACCAAGCCTGACAGCATGCGCAGCAGCGTCCGTCCATACGATAACGATGGCGACGGTCTTCTTGATGAAGATCCGCCGGAGGATTTAAACGGGGACGGTTATATCACCCGGATGCGGGTGAAAGACGAGACCGGACCGTGGAAAACCTCGCCCGAAGATCCGCGCCTTATGGTTAGGGCTGAAGAGGATGAGAAGGGAGAATGGAGGGTTTATTCCGAAGGCATTGACAATGACGGGGACGGACGGTTCAATGAGGACGGCGTCGGAGGGCTGGATATAAACCGCAACTGGCCCGCCCAGTGGCAGCAGGAACATATGCAGCGGGGCTCCGGCCCGTATCCTCTTTCCGAACCGGAAACCCGGGCCGTTGCTGATTTCCTTTTTTTCCATCCCAATATCACCGGGGTCATCAATCATCATATGGCTGGAAATTTTGTTTACCGTCCTCCCTGCAATCTTTATTTTAATCCCGTCACGGGCGCCCAGGAAGAGTTTCCTCATCAGGACGAGGCCGTCTACCAAGTGTTCGGCGACAAATACAGCGAGCTTATCAACGATCAGCCGGTCCGCAAGGTTTACGGGCGGGGCGGGCCTCCGCGGTATGGGGCGATCTGGGGAGTGATGATTGATTGGGCTTACTATCACTACGGGGTCTTCAGCTGGGTTCCGGAAATGGGTTCTCTTCATCATTTTTGTGACTATGATGATGATGGAAGAGTCACGGAACTGGAAAGACTGCGGTGGAATGATAAGGAAATGGACGGCAAGATCTTCATGGACTGGGAGCCGTATGATCATCCGCAGCTGGGTGAGGTGGAGATCGGAGGATTCGTCAACAAGCTCTGGGACTCTGACCATGAAAGATACACCAACCTGATGACTCTTCCCCATCCCTTTTATTTTGATCTGCTGGAGAAGCACACGCAGTGGAATCTTTATCTGACTGCCATGTCGCCTTATATAAAAATAGTGGATGTGGAAGTGACTCCGGGCGAAGCCGGTTATTTTAAAATTTCGGCCGGCATTCAGAATCAGGGCTACCTTCCTACCAATGTCACCCGGCGGGCTTTGGATAATCAGACGGCAGTCACGGTTAAAGCCTCTATTGTTTTAACCGGAGCAACCTTGGCTGCAGGGGAAGAAACCGTCGATCTGGGCCATCTTCCCGGAAACAAATCTTTACCTGTTCAGGCTGAGTGGATGATCAAAACCACAGAAGACACGCCGGCCGAAGTGGTCATCATAGCTGTTTCTGAAAAAGGAGGAACAGCCGCCAAGAAAATATCATTGCCCTTGAAAAAATAAATCACGGCACCGGATGTTGAGGGAAGCCTCCTCTCTCCCTCTTTTTTATGACGGCCGCGTCTCTATGTGGTCTTTCCCTCCCGAGAGCCGGGCTGAACCGGCCTTCCGGATATGGTATCATATGAGCTGATTGAGCTGTGGTTAAAATCAAATGCTGAAACATAACTTCACCCGCCTTCTTCACGGGCCCAGAAAGATCATAAAAAGACCATCACCGTCTTTTTTTGAATATATCAGGCTCAGATCATGGGCGGCTTTTGTGGTTTTGTTCCTGTTCCTTTTCCCGCCTTACATCCAGTCTTCGGTGAAATATTTGGAGGAAGCAGACGAAGCCCTGCTGGCCGGGAGGTACCGGCAGGCGGTGTCCCATTATCTGAAGGCATTGAATTATGCCGGTCCCAGGCAGAAGCCGCTGGTATGGGACGACTTGGGACTGGCTTACTTATATCTGGGGCGCTTGGAAAAAGCTGAAGATTACCTTCGCATGGCTGTCCGGAATGAGCCTGAGAATTACGACGCACGACTCTATCTTTCCGCTGTATCTTTGCTGCGGGGACAAGAAGACGAGGCATTCCGGGAGCTTGATGCGATAAATAAAAGCATTTATTTTGATCATTCCTGGACCTGGAAATCAGATGAGATGGATTTTTTTCATCCGGAGGGAAGACGGGTGACGGAAGATGAGTGGATGGGCCTAAAACGGGAAAGAGGGGTTTTTCTCAAGGAGCAGGTCCTTTCCGGAAAGCGGCCCCAGGCTTTTGTTTATATTGATGCTCTGCACGAAGGCAATGAGGGCCTTCTTCATTTCCTGCGCGCCGTTATTTTCTCCAACCGGGGACAAACAACAGATTCAGAAAGAACCTTCCGGGCCGCCAGGGCTGCCGGCTATCCCGTGGAAAGAATCCTTGAAGAGATGAAAACCGGTGCGGACGTGAGCGGCATAAGCTTTATCCAGCTTAAACCCGATCATTTATCCATTCAACACCGCTTCCGGGAGCACCGGATCGGTCTGCTCAGAGAAAAGCTGATTGAATTCCAGGATGTTCTGGAGTCCGGCAATTTAAGCCAGGGGGTGTCCATTCTCTATCAGGCTTTGGATTTGGATGCTGAGTCTTTTCATGCCAATCATAATCTGGGGCTGCTTTTTCTGGATCAGGCGCTGATGTCGGAGAATGATTTGTTTTTACTGGAAAAAGCCGAACAGCATTGCGCCCGCGCGCTTTGGTATCATAGCGAGCAAAATATCAAGCCGAAAGACTTGATCAGCTGCCTGGATTTGATGGCCAATATTTATTTCCAAAAGAGTGATTTTGAAACCGCCCGGTTGGAATACGAGAAAATATTAGAGATGGATTCTTCCAATAAAACCGCCCGTTACAACCTGGGTTGTTCTTACTACAATTTGCGGGACTTGGACAAGGCCGAGACCATGTGGACCCGGATTCTGGATGATCATGAAAAAGAACGGACGGATGCGGACCATGGGGAACCGGAAGCAGCGCCTCATTCTTTGACAGTCTATAGAACACCTATTGTTTATCTGACTTATAGAGCATTGGGAAACCTTTATTTTTCCCAGAAAAAATTCTCTGAAGCCGCAAAAAAATTAAGGCAGGCGGTTTCCATGCGGCCCCGGAAAGCCGATCCTTTTTTTAATCTCGCCGTGGCTCTGGCCGAAGAAGGTGACCGGGAGGAAGCTGTTGATTATATGGAGACCTATCTATATCTGGGAGGTCCCCGGGAGACGGAAGCCAGGGACAGACTCAGCAAGTGGAAAAGATAAGTGAACTGGAATTGGCTCAGGTATAACCTGAATTCCTCACGCCGTGCGGCCGCCGCAGAGCTTTTGATCATCTTTCTTCTTTCCGGAGCGTTGTTTTGGATCTCCGTTCTTCAAAACAAGCCTTTTTTTTCTTTGTTATCCGCATTGACAGCCTGGTTTTTCGCCGGGGGATTTTTATACCTGCGGGGAAAAAATTGGGGTTTTTATGGTTTCCGGAAGCCCAAAAAATGGAAATTGGTTTTATTATTAGCCGCTGGAGGAACCATCGGCTTGCATATTCTTATTGGATTTTTGCTTAAGCCGCTGGTCACTCTTTTGACAGGCCGGGCTGTGGATTTGAGTGCTTTTGAAGCCGTGGAAGGAAACGCTTTGGCTTTGATCATCGGGCTGGGAGTGGTGTGGACGCAAGCCGCTTTTATAGAGGAAATGTTATTCCGCGGTTATCTGCTTAACAGGATTTCCCATCTTTTTTCCCATCGAAAAACCGGATTGTGGGCCGGAATAATTCTGAGTTCCGTGTTTTTCGGTATCGGCCATCAATATCAAGGAGTGTCCGGCATGATTCTAACCGGAGCGGCCGGTTTCTATTTTGCCTGGATTTATCTTCTTTCAGGAAAAAATCTTGCGGCGGTTATTCTTACACATGGCTTGTATGATACTTCGGCATTATTGCTTATCTATCTAACCTGACCTATTCATAATAGGTCTTCACGAAATTATAACTGATTTTATATCAACAACTTACAGGATGTCAATTCTGTATTTTCCTAACCCTTTGTAAATTATGGATTATCAATAACTTACGCGACTTAATTTCCTTGATATAGCCTCTTTTTTACCTGTTTTTGTGCATAAAAACAGCCGAGTTAGGAAAAATGAATTTCGTGAAGCCCCTATTTTTCACCAAATTGAACTCCTTTAATTTGAATGATTTAGTTATCCTAACTCTGCCCATTTTGATATCCTTATTTTCGTGATTTTTATATCACCTTCACGAAATTCGAGGATATCATGAAATATCTTTTCAAAC
>JAWODN010000132.1:0-3622 GCA_046483285.1 Candidatus Aminicenantota bacterium
CCTCGCAATGACAAGGGGACAGAAAGGGATGGCCACGGCTTGCTGGCGCAAGCCTCGCCATGACAAAGGGGGGTGTCACCCGCGGTGCGCCGTGCCTTTGAGTGTGTCATCCCGCGGTGCGCGGTGCCTTTGAGTGTGTCATCCCGCGGTGCGAAGCACCGAGGGATCCCTGACTGCTTCGTTTGAGCGGGGGGTTCCGCTTTCACGAGGCAGGAAGGGATTGCCACGGCTTGCTGGCGCAAGCCTCGCCATGACATGGGTATAAACCAGCCTGACCCACGAACGTCTCATAGGAAACGGCGGCTATGGAAATGATTTGCGGTTAATATGCCGAATATTTGACCGGCCGTGAGCCTTCTTCTTTCAATTCAATCAAAACGCCGTTGAAATTTTCCGGGTAAATGAATATGATCCGGCTTCCAGCGGCCCCTTTGACCGGTTCGGGTTGGACAAAACGCACCCCTTTAGACTTGAGTTCGTGGATTTTTTCGTCCAGATTCTCTACCAGGAAGCAAAAGTGATGGATCCCCTCGCCCTTGCTCCGAAGAAATTTTTCAACCGGTGAATTCTTTCCGGCCGGCGTGATAAGCTCCAAGGAGGGCCCCCCTCCGGGATCCAAAGCGGCGACTTCCACGCCGCGTTCTTCCATTTTTTCTTTTTTGGGCTGCGGAAGGCTGAACAATTCACACCACTTTTCAATGCTGCCATCCAGGTCACGGACGGCAATTCCAATATGATCAAGGTTTTTTATCATTCCGGCTTCCTTTTATTTTGTTCATCAATCGATCCGCCAAGGTGTAGGGATCGATCTTTCTGTCATAAATCTCATTGACATATTTTCCCAACTCTTTTTTATCAATTTCTTTTTTTATCAACTCGTATGTTTTTTCCCTGATCAAGTCTTTCAGCATCCAGAAAATCAGCCGTTTTTTCCGCTCCGCGCGCAGGGGTTCGTCCCGGCTGGAATGGATTTTCTCAATCTCTTCAATCAATCTTCCCACGTTTTTCCCGGTTGTGGCAACGGTTTTTATCACCGGGGGGATGGCCTCCTGGTCCAAACCAAGTTCCAGCATGGCCCGCAGTTGCCGTTCGGTTTTATCCGCATCCGGTGAATCCGCTTTGTTCAGGACAAAAATATCTCCGATTTCCATGATTCCGGCTTTAAAAGCCTGAATGTCATCTCCCGCACCGGGTGTCAAAATAACAAGGATCATATCCGCAAGTTTAACCACTTCGACTTCATCCTGTCCCACCCCCACGGTCTCCACGATAATCACATCTTTACCGGACGCCTCTAAAACGGAAATGGCCTCTCCCGTCGCTTTGGCCAGTCCGCCTAAATGTCCCCGCGTGGCCATGCTGCGGATAAATATATTATCATCGATAGAGTGCCGCATCATCCTTATGCGATCGCCGAGAATGGCCCCTCCTGTGAAGGGGCTGGAAGGATCCACGGCGATTATCCCGATTTTCCGGCCGGACTCCAGGAGCCTCTCAATCATCTGGTCAACCAGGGTGCTTTTTCCCGAACCGGGGGAACCGGTTATTCCAAGAATAAGGGAATTGCCGGTGTGGGGAAATATCCTTTTCATAACATCCCGGGACCGGTCATGGTTATTTTCAATAAGGGAAATGGCCCGGGCCACCGCACGCGGATTTCCACGAAAAATTTCTTCAGCTATATCCATAATTTATTCCAGTCTTTCCGTAATGATAAAAAGGCCGGGGGCCGCGCAAAGGCAGACGAAAGAGGGACCAGGAGCATTACCGGTCAGATTTCCGAAAGCACCCCTTGGGCAATAATCCATCGCTGAATCTCAGACGTCCCTTCTCCGATAGTCGCCAGTTTGGAATCCCGGTAATATTTCTCCACCGGATATTCCTTGCTGAAACCATAACCTCCATGCACCTGGACCGCCCAATTGGAAACCTTCACAGCCAACTCACTGGCGAATAATTTCGCCATGGCCGATTCCTTGGGTATTTTTTTCCCCTGGTCTTCCAAAAAAGCCGCCCGGTAGGTCAGCAGCCTGGCCGCATCCAGCTCCGTGAACCCGTCTGCCAGCATCCATTGGATCGCTTGGAAGCTTGAAATGGGACGGTTGAATTGTTCCCTTTCCCGGGAGTATTTTAAACTTGCCTCCAACGCCCCTGCGGCAACGCCAAGTGCGAATCCGGCAATGCTCACCCGCCCCCCATCCAAAATTCCCATAGCCTGGCGGTATCCGGAGCCGGGTTCTCCTATCAAGTTTTCTTCAGGGACTTCCACATCTTCAAAGATAAGCTCCGCCGTATCCGCGGCCCGGATTCCCAGCTTATCCTCTTTTTTCCCCACGGAAAATCCCTTCATGTTGTTTTCAATAATGAAAGAGGAAATCCCTTTGCGGCCTTTTTCCGGATCCGTCAAAGCCATGATCACTAAAATTTCAGCAACGGAACCATTGGTTATGAAAATTTTGGAACCATTCAGTATCCAGCGGTCCCCCTTTTTTTCCGCCCTCGTTTTTAAAGCCGCCGCATCAGAGCCGGCGGCGGCTTCAGTGAGCCCCCACGCGCCTAAAGTTTCTCCGGCGGCCAGCCGTTTTAAATATTTTTCCTTTTGCCGGTCCGACCCGTACATATTGATATGATTGCTGCACAATGAATTATGAGCCGCCACCACCAGCCCCACCGAGGGATCGACTTTAGATAATTCTTCCAATATCAGCACGTAATCAAGGTTGGAATACCCCGCTCCCGAATGTTCCGGGGGAATGACTATTCCCAGCAGTCCCATGTCCGCTAATTTCCGGGTGAAGATTTCCGGCCACAGTCCCTTTTGGTCACTCTCTTTGACCAAAGGGCCGATCTCCTTTTGGGCGAATTTTTGAATGGATTCCTTTAACATCTTTTGTTCATCCGTCAATAAAAAATCCATTGGGTTCTCCTTCCGCTAAAATTTATATCCCTGACCTATTATCCAGGTATCCATTTATGCTCCCGTGCTTTCCTCATATTAACCGGGATTGTTGACAGAATCAAGCCTGAATGAGAAACGGGCCGATTGACATCATTCCCTAAATCTTCTAACCTGGATGACGACCGGGCCGGGATGGCTGCAGATGCCGAACAAGGGCTTTTCGGCCGGCACTGAAAGGATAAATTTTATGATAAGGGTTATTTTATTTGCGCTGCTCGCCTATATCATCTATCTTCTTTTTAAATTCTTTCAGGGAATACAAAAAGCAAGCCGGAGAGTGTCCTCATCCTCCCGGAAAACCGGAATGATGGTCAAAGACAATGTTTGCAACACCTACCTTCCGGAAGAAGATGCCATCAAAGAAAAACTCGATGGAGAAATCCATTATTTCTGTTCTGAAAAATGCAGGGATAAATTTCTTGAATCTCAGAAAAGGACTTCCTGATCAGTCAGGGCGTTTTCAAGGGGCAAGACTCCACACGTCAATGGTGACGGTTTCCTTAAGAGAAATTTGTTCGTGCTCATAATTGGCAGGAACAACATAAGATTCGCCGCCTTTAACCACAAATTCTTCTCTTGCTTCATCACTCTTTATAATGATCTTCTGTTCACCCTTGAGAATTGTTGTCACTTGCTCATAGGAATGTTTGTGGGGGGGAACGG
>JAWODN010000044.1:0-7328 GCA_046483285.1 Candidatus Aminicenantota bacterium
ATGAGACGTAGAGCTAATCCATATTTCCCTTTGACATATGATGTAATACCCGAAAAAGAAGAACAGATGAAGTCTTGGTTTGATTTTTTTGACCAATGTTTATATGGTCAAGAAAAATTTTCCGAAAAAGTATTATATTATTATACAATGGGAGAGGAGAAATGGAAAGTAACCAATACTTGGCCTCCAGAAGGTCAAAAAAAGAGGAGATTTTTTCTTAATGCAAATTCTAAATTAACAGATACCGAACCAACTGATAAAGATGGTCAAGATAAGTATAAGGTTGATTTTGATACTACCTCTGGGGATGGAAATAGATGGCACGTACATTACGCTCAAAAAATGAATTATACCGAGAGAGAAAAAGTCGAACGAGATCTTTTGGTATATGATAGTAATCCATTGAAAAAAGATATGGAAATTACAGGTCATCCAGTGATGACAATCAATTTAGCGTCCACTCATGAGGATGGAGCAATTTTTGTCTACTTGGAAGAAATTGATGAAGATGGAGAAATTACCTATCTAACAGAAGGTGAAATCAGATTTATTCATCGTAAACTCGGAGAAAATCCTCCATATAAGATTGATATCCCCTATCATTCATTTAAAAAAAACGATTCTCAACCCTTAATTCCAGGTAAGGTATCTGAAATTACATTTGGTTTGTTTGCAACTTCAGTTTTGGTACGTAAAGGTCACAAGTTAAGATTGGTGATTGCTGGAGCCGATAAAGATACTTTCTCAAGATATCCTTCAGAGGGAGCCCCTGAATTAACGATAAAACGATCTCCAGAAATGCTCTCCTTCATTGATTTACCAGTAATTAATCACGGAGAATAATATTCAATATTAATCTAAATTTTCTTTTATAATTTTATATGTATGAAAAGCTAATAGAATCTATAAAGAAATAGTTATTGAGTTTAAATATAAAATGAACGAATCAGAATCAAATATAGAAAATAATATTCGAGAAAAGGAGTTAGCAAAAAAGACTCATTCAACAGCAAATGTGGTCTCATATTCTTTCTTAGAATTTATAATGAATATCTTCGCCATCACTTTTGGAGCTTATATCTTTTACTTTTATGAAGTTGAAGTAGGATTATCAAGCTGGTTGACAGCCATGGGCTTCATTATTTATGCAGTTTGGAATAAAGCAGGCAGGGATCCCTCGGTGCTGCGCACCGCGGGATGACACACTCAAAGGCACTGCCGTGCCCTGGAATGACATTCCCCTTGTCATTGCGAGGCTTGCGCCAGCAAGCCGCGGCAATCCCTTCCTGCCTCGTGAAAGCGGAACCGCCCACCCAGCCGAAGGCCGCGTGATTGCATTTCAGATTCACTTCCGTTAGAATTTAACTTTGATTGATGAAAAAATTAATTGCTGCCGCCGCTGTTCTCATTGTTGCCGCCGCCGTCTTGTTCTTCTTCTTTCTTAAACCCCCTGCGCCTCCGCCTAAAGTGATGGTTATCGGACTGGACGGCGCCGACTGGAATATCATAAATCCCCTGTTGGAACAAAACAAACTCCCTCATCTGCGGTCTTTGATCGAAAACGGGAGCTCCGGGGTTTTTCACACGGTCCGGCCGACGAAATCTCCCGTGCTCTGGACCTCCATCGGAACCGGTAAATCCATGCTCAAACACGGGGTTTTGGATTGGAATTACGTGGATAAGAATAATATAGAAATCCCCTATTCCGTGGACGATATCCAGGTCAAGTTCGCCTGGGAAATCCTGGGGGATTACGGCCACACTGCCGGTGTCATCAACTGGTTCTGCACCTTCCCCGCCACCCCCGTCAACGGCTTCCTGGTCTCGGACATATACACCAACAGCATAGATAAATATCTGGAATGCGAGGAAATCACCTATCCTCCTGAATTATATCCCAAAATATATCCCAAGGTGATCCGTTTTCATGACAGAAAATTCAAGACATTGATTGATGAAGAAAAGGTTCCTCATTATCTGCAGCGGGCGCAGCAGCGGTTCGATTCTCTCCCCGATCATCTGGAAAGACAGCTCCGGTTTTTCCGGAGGTTTTTTCTTCAGGACAAATCCGTGGAGCGAACCGCCCTTTATCTGATGAACGAGGTGCCGGTAGATTTTTTCGCCGTCTATTTACGCCTCATCGACACCACATCCCACTTCGCTTCCCTCTTTCTGGAGGAGGACCTCCGCCGGCTCTGGATCCACGACAATGAAAACCTGGGCGGGCCCTCCCCGGAAACGGAAAGAAAACTATACCGGAACATGGCGGAAATCATCGCCCCTGTGTATGTGTATATGGACAATGTGGTGGGAAGGCTTAAAGCGGCGGCGCCGCCGGAAACGTTTTTTTTTATTGTTTCCGATCACGGATTCAACTTCAGCACGGCGGGATACAATCATTACGACACCCCGGAAATCGCTCATGGCATCATCATCATCTCCGGCCCGAACGTCAAACCGGGCAGCCGGCTGAACAATGCCTCCATTTTCGATTTGACTCCCACCCTGCTTTCTCTTTACGGCATTCCGCTGGGAGAAGACATGGACGGAAAAGTCATCCAGGATGCGTTTTCCCGCCGCCTTAAAGTCAAAACCATTCCGTCCCATGACAACGGCGGGAGAGACCCCGGTCCGGAACGCCCCAGGGAGTCGGATGAAAAAATTTTGGAAGAACTCCGCACTTTAGGATATATCAAATAACCTGGATGATGAACAAACTGGACTTGCCGCAGAAACAAGGCGGAGGAGCCGGGCCGCTTGAAAAAAACATGCGTATCATTGATAATAAAGCTGCAGCAAAAAATAAGGCCGTATTTTAATGAATGGGTTATATAAATGGTATTGACACTGAATCAATTTTTACTGCTTGTTTTGACCATCGCCGCCGTGATCGCCGTCACGTACCTGGTTCTTTTTTTGCACCAAATGCAGAAAACAGCCAGGGACGGTTCACAGACCCTGCTGGAAATCAGGGAGCTGGCAAGGAGTCTTAACGAGACCAACCGCAAAGTCAGCCGGGAACTGGATGATGTGGGAGAATTTCTGGAGGCATCCAAAAAAACAGCCGTCAACTTATCGGAAGCGGCGTTTTTTGTGACCACCAGGATCGTCAAACCCGGCTCCAAATTCATGCCTTTTCTCTTCCCGCTGATCCGGTTCGGCTGGCGGTTGATGAAAAAGAAAAAAAAGGAGGACAAAAATGAGCGATAAAAATTCGGGTGCTGTTGACATCACGCTGTCTTTTCTGCTGGGAACGGCCACAGGGTTTATACTGGGTGTGTTATTCGCCCCGGCAAGCGGAGAGGAAACCAGGAAAAAGATCAAAAACAACGCCATGGCCACCGGGGAAATAGCCAAGGAAAATTACGATAAATTTTCCAAAGAAGCAGAAAAAAGCATTCACCGGGTCAAGGAAAAAACCAACGAAGGCGTAGACACCATCAAGGACTTTGTGGATAAGAAAAAAGAAGAGCTAAAAAAACAGGCGTCTTGAACCGGGGCTCCAGCCAGGAGTTGAAATTCCGCCTTTAGGAAGCAAAAAAGGTTAATCTATGTCAAAATCAACTATAAAACATGTTTTTCCGCGTGAAATCCTGGACTCCCGCGGAAACCCGACCGTCAAAACAAAAATCACGCTGGCTTCCGGAATCACCGGGGAAGCCTCGGTTCCATCCGGCGCCTCCACCGGAAAACGGGAAGCCCTGGAACTCAGAGACGGAGACCCATCCAGGTATCTGGGCAAAGGGGTCCGCAAGGCCGTCACCAATGCAGCTGACATTCTGGCCCCTGAAATCACCGGCCTGGACGCCTTCCGGCAGGACGAACTGGACAACCGGATGATGGCCCTTGACGGCACACCGTCGAAAAAGCGGCTGGGAGCCAATGCGATTCTTTCCGTCTCCATGGCGGCCGCCGCGGCCGCCGCCCGGGCCTCGGAACAGGAGCTGTTCTCCTATCTGTCCGGCGGAGAGGGTTATCTTCTTCCCGTACCTCACATCAATATTCTGAACGGCGGCGCCCACGCGGACAACAGCGTCGACATTCAGGAATTCATGATCGTTCCGGTCAACAGCCCCTCTTTTTCCGAAGCCCTCAGAATGTCCACCGAAGTTTTTCATCATCTTAAGAAAACTTTGAAAAATAAAGGATACAGCACTGCAGTCGGCGACGAAGGCGGTTTCGCCCCTGATTTGAAATCAAACCAGGAAGCTCTGGATGTGATCATGGAAAGCATCCAATCCGCCGGTTATTCTCCCGGCCTGGACATCTATCTGGCCCTGGATGTGGCGGCTTCGGAATTTTATGAAGAGGGCCGTTACGTTTTCAAGAAATCAGACGGGTCCAGCCGCACCACCGGCGAGATGATCGATTTTCTCTGCCGGCTGACGGATCAGTATCCCATCATTTCCATCGAAGACGGGTGTTCCGAAGACGATTGGGAGGGATGGAAGGCCATGACCCATGAACTGGGGGATAAAATCCAGTTGGTGGGAGATGATGTTTTTGTCACCAACCTGGAAATTCTCACCAAGGGCATTCGGGATGGCGCCGGAAATGCCATTCTCATCAAACTCAACCAGATTGGAACCCTCACCGAAACCATGGACACCATCAAGTACGCTCAGCGCCATAACTATCCCTGCGTCATCTCTCACCGGTCCGGCGAAACCTGCGATACCTTTATCGCCGATCTGACCGTAGCCATGAACACCGGTCAAATCAAAACCGGCTCGGTCAGCCGAAGCGAGCGGGTGGCGAAATACAACCGCCTGCTGGAAATCGAAGATCTTTTAGGAAAGAAAGGGCGATACGCCGGCAAACAGGCTTTCGCTGAATATCTGCCGTCCTGACTTTCACCTTGCCATTCCAAGTGAAGCGGAGGATTTCAAGGCATCGCCCGGATTAACCATGTCTGACCACAACAAAAAAAACCGCGTCACCACGTCTTCGGGTATTCCGGTCAAAACCCTGTACTCCCGGGAAGACCTTCCGGATTTCCATCCGGAAACCCAGTTGGGGGAACCGGGCCATTTCCCTTTCACCCGCGGTGTGCATCCCGGCATGTACCGAAGCCGTCTCTGGACCATGCGTCAATATGCCGGTTTCGGAACCGCCCGGGAATCCAACCAGCGGTACCGCTTCCTCCTTTCCCAGGGACAGACCGGGTTAAGCGTGGCATTCGACCTCCCCACCCAGCTGGGACTTGATTCCGACGACCCCAAGTCCGCCGGAGAAGTGGGGAAGGTGGGGGTCGCCGTGGATTCCATCGAGGATATGCAGGTCCTTTTCGACGGCATCCCTTTAGACCGGGTCTCCGTATCCATGACCATCAACGCCACCGCGGCTCATATCCTGGCCATGTATTTGGCGCTGGCCCAGTCCCGGGGCCTGTCCGGAAAAGACCTGGCTGGAACCATTCAAAACGACCTGCTGAAAGAATTTATCGCCCGGGGCACTTATATTTTCCCCCCTGAGGCTTCCCTCCGGATCATCACCGACATCATCCGGTTCTGCCGGGAGCATATCCCGCGCTGGAACACCATGAGCATCAGCGGATATCATATCCGTGAAGCCGGAGCCACGGCGGTCCAGGAATTGGCCTTCACTTTGGCCAATGCCGTCACCTACATCCAAACCGCGCAGCAGGCCGGGCTGGAAGTCGACGAATTCGCCCCCAGGCTGTCTTTTTTTCTCGCCGCCCACAATCATGTGTTTGAAGAAGCGGCCAAATTCCGGGCCGCGCGCCGGCTGTGGGCCCGCATCATGCGGGACCGCTTTCAAGCGCAAAACCCCAAATCATGGAAGTTCCGGTTCCACACCCAGACCAGCGGCGTCACTTTGACCGCGCAGGAACCGGAAAACAACACCATCCGGGTGGCCATGCAGGCCCTGTCCGCGGTCCTGGGCGGCACTCAATCTTTGCACACCAATTCCCGGGACGAGGCCCTGGCGCTCCCCAGCCAGGAATCGGTGCGGCTGGCTCTTCGGACCCAGCAGATCATCGCTTATGAAAGCGGCGTCCCGGACACCGCGGATCCCCTGGGGGGCTCGTATTATGTGGAAAGATTAACCAATGAGATCGAGGACAAAGTCCAAGAATATTTGGATAAAATCCACGATATGGGGGGAATGCTTAAAGCGATTGAAACCGGTTATATCCAAAAAGAAATACATGAAAGCGCTTACACCCAGCAGCGTCAGCTGGAAAATAAAGAAAAAACCGTGGTGGGGCTGAACCGGTTTTCATCCGGGGACCAGCGCATTCAATTTGAGATCTCCCATCCCCCCGAGGAATTGGAAGCCCGGCAAGTCCGGCGTCTCAATAAACTTAAACGCTCCCGCTCCTCCCGGGACTGCATCCGAAGCCTCAATGATCTGGAATTTGCGATCAAACAAGAAAAAAACATGCTGCCCTGCATCCTGGAATGCGTCAAAGCCAAAGCGACCCTGGGGGAAATCACCCAGGTTTTGAAAAACCGCTTCGGGACATTTCAGGATTCCCTGATTTTCTAACCTAACCCATTAGTTCGAAAATGACAGATCCGCTGTCATCCTGAGGCCTGCGAAGCAGACCGTGAGGATCTTATTCGGCTTCGTCTGATGAGTCGGTTCCGACTCATTAGCCGATGCACTCTAAGATTCCCGTCGCTCCGCTCCCCGGGACGACATGCCACTTTGTCATTGCGAGGCTTGCGCCAGCAAGCCGTGGCAATCCCTTCCTGCCTCGTGAAAGCGGAACCCACCGCCCATACGAAGCAGTCAGGGATCCCTCGGTGCTTCGCACCGCCGTGGATGCTGGAGGCCCATATACTGCAGAAACAAATGAGACTATAACATTTGACTCCTCAGGATGTTATGATCCAGATGGAGAAATTGATTTTTATAGATGGAATTTTGGAGATGGAACTAGTGAGATATTACAGAAATATCCAAAACATAATTTCTCTCAAGATGGTCTATACTATGTAACCTTAACAGTTGTAGATGATAATGGTTCTAGCAGTTCAAGTGTTACCACAGTTGAAGTTGGTGATGTCCCTAATTATCCACCAGATGCAGAAATATCTATTCCTTCAACTGGTTACACTGGTGAACAGACCTCTCTTACAAGCACTAGCACAGATCCAGATGGAGATGAATTAACTTGCTCTTGGAATGTTGATAATAATAATTTAACTGGTTCACAAGCAAGCTACCAATTTAATTCACCTGGAAATTATGTTGTGACATTAACAGTATCTGATGGAGAATTTGAAGATACCGCAACTGAATCAATAACAATTGAGAAAAAAGAGGAAGAAACACCAGGTTTTGAGATCATTATAGTA